>JAPUEF010000314.1:22917-37296 GCA_027492655.1 Alphaproteobacteria bacterium
CCGCCGCCGCGTTCACCAGCTCCATGTCATCCAGGCCCCAGACGCGCGTGGCGTTCAACGCCGCCTCGCCGATCGCCGGTCCCAGCTCGGCGGCGACATGGGTCAGCACCACGCTCACCGCATCCTCGCCGTGCAGATCGATGGCGTCCTGCGTCAGCGCGGCGCGCAGTTGCTCTTCGGTCTCGAACGCCGGATCGTCGATGCCAGTGCTTTCCGCCGCCTCGCTGGCCTCGCGCCAGTCGCGCAGCGCCACCGCGTCGGCGTCCGGGAAGCCCAGCGCATCCAGCCAGGCCCGCGCCTCGTCCTTCAACGGACCACGCAGCGGCTGGCCGACCGCCGAGAACCAGAACGGGCCGGCTGCAGCCGCCACGAAACGCGGGATCAGCTGCAGCGCCGCCAGATCGTCGCCGCCATCGGTGTCTTCGTCGTCCCAATCGTCGCTCATGCCGGCCTTCTGCCAAAAAAAAGGGCGTCCGTCCCGGGGGACGGACGCCATGCGCATGTCGCGCAAGCACCGGGAGGGGATAAACCGGCGCAGTGAAGAAGGGAAAACCCGCTAGCGGGGGGCAAACGCAGGTCCAACTGCCCTTCTTCGAGGATCAATATAGGCGCATATGCCACAGCGCGCAACATTCGACGTCAAAAAAGCAGCTTTCGTCGCTAATTTGATGATTGTTGCCGTTCTGACACTGGACTGTCACGATTCTTGCTTGGCAGGCAATGCGCCTTTCAGCCACGCCCCAGATCGCGGGCCGTCAGGTCAAAGCACCGCTTGGCCAGTGCAACCAGCTGATCCACCTCGTCTTTTGTGATCGTCAGCGGCGGCGAGCAAACCATGGTGTCGCGGATCGCCCGCATCACCAGACCCTCGTTGAAGCAGTGATTGCGGCAGATCGTGCCGACATCCCCCACCTCCGGGAAGAAGCGCCGCTCGGCCTTGTCGTCCACCAGCTCGATGGCGCAGAGCAGTCCGACGCCGCGCACCTGGCCCACCAGTGGATGATCGCCCAGCGCCTCACGGAATTTCGCCTGGAAATACGGGCCGATCTCCTCGCCCACCCGCTCGACCAGCCTGTCGCGCTGCATAATCTCCAGATTCTTCCGCGCCCCCGCGCAGCCGCCCGGAGGCCCGCTATAGGTATAGCCGGGCACCACCGCCTCGTCCGCGTGGGCGATCGCAGCGCCGACGCGCGGCCCCAACGCCACCGCCGAGATCGGCTGGTAGCCTGAGGACAGGCCCTTCGCCATCGTCATAATGTCGGGCTGGATGTCGTAGGTGTGGCTGCCGAACCAGTTGCCGGTGCGCCCGAAGCCGGTGATCACCTCGTCCACATGCAGCAGGATGTCGTATTTGCGGCAGACCTTCTGCACAGCCGCCCAATAGGTGCGCGGCGGAAAGATGAGGCCGCCCGCGCCATGGATCGGCTCGGCCGAGAACGAGCCGATATTGTCCGCGCCGATCTCCAGAATGCGCTCTTCCAGCTTCGCCGCGATCAGCTCGCCGAATTCATCTTCCCCGATATCGCCATAGCCGGCCGATTTCGCGCCATACCAGTAACAGGTCGGCACCTTCTCGAAGCCCGGCAGCGGCAGATCCCATTGCGGATGCATGGGGGTCAGGCCCGACAGCGAAGCCGCCGCCATCGTCACGCCGTGATAAGCCATCTCGCGGCTGAGATGGATTTTCTTCTGCGGTTTGCCCTTCAGGTTCCAGTAATAGCGGATCAGCTTCAGCGCCGTGTCGTTCGCCTCCGAGCCGGAATTGGCGAACAGCACGCGGCTCATGCCGGCGGGCAGAATCTCCGCCAGCTTCGCCGCCAGTTCGATGGTCGGCGGCGTCGTCGTCTTGAAGAACGAGTTGTAATAGGGAAGCTCGCGCAGCGCCTTGGCGCCCGCGTCCGCCAGCTCCTCGTTACCGTAGCCGAGCTGCACGCACCACAGCCCCGCCATCCCGTCGATCAGCTTCTTGCCTTCGCTGTCGGTCAGCCAGATGCCCTTGGCCGACGTGATGACGCGCACCCCTTCCTTGTTCAGCGCGGCGGTGTCGGAGAACGGATGGATATGATGGGCGGCGTCGAGTTCCTGCCAGTGGCGGGTCTGGTTGTGCACGGTCATGGGACGTCTCTTGAAAAGAAGTGCGGATAAGGTTCAGGCACGCGCGATCAACGCGGTGGGTTGAAGCCGATCCGGGCGCAGAGAATGAGCATGGCGCTCTTGTCCGACATAGTGCCGCAGACGCTATCAACGCCCTTGCCTCGCCGCAATCGCGGCAGAAGATGCGCGGCGACCTCAGGAGCCGCCCATGCGCCGCATCGTTCTTGCCGCCTTCGCTCTGTCGCCCGCCGCCTTCGCTATGCCCAGCGATCTGCCCTGGGAGCCGTTCGTCTGCGATGCGGGCAAGACCCTCGACATCAAATATCTCAGCGACGGCCTCGCCATCGGCGTCCGCCTCAACGCCGACGACGCCACGACGCTCACCCTGCCGCCGGTCGACGAGGAGAAACAGGCAGGGTTCAAGGATGGCGACTACAAGGGCGAAGGCGACACGCTGCTGGTCCTGAAGGAGACCTCCGTCACCCTGACCGGCACAGCCGTCTCCGGCGCGCCATACGAGAACTGCAAGCCCGAACCGCTGCCCAAGGCGGGCTGAGCCCGTCCCTAGCCGAGCGCGAACCTGACCGCCGCGCCGACCATGGCCGGATCGCGCATCGCCAGATTGTGGCCGAGGCCTTCGGTCTCCAGCAGTTTCGCGCCGGGCCAGGCTTCGGCCAGCTCGCGCGAGCCCTCCACCGGCGTCATCTCATCGTCGGTGGAATGGACGATCAGCAACGGCTCGTGGCGCTGTGCGCCCTTCGCCGCCAGATCCATCTGATCCATCGCCGAACCGGCGGCGCGCAGACGCGCAATCATTTCCTCGATCTCGACCGGCGAAAGGCCGTATCTGCCCGCATGACGGCGGAACTGGTCGATCTGGCGCAGCGGCGGTGCGAAGAACACAACCGCATCGGTCTTGAGGCCGCCTTCCAGCGCCAGAGTCATCGCGGGGCACCCGAAGCTGTGCGCCATCACCGCCGCGAACGGCCCTTCCTTCGCCTCCACCGCCAGAATGGCCGCCGCCGCGTCTTCCGCGCTCAGCGTTTCGCCTTCGGAAAACCCATGCGCCGGCAGATCCATCGTCACGATGCGCGCGCCCGCGCGGTCCAGCGCCAGCGCAATGTCCGACATGTCGCGCGCACTACCGTCCCAACCATGCACCAGCAGCACGGTGGGGCCGAAGCCTTCCGTCGTGTAGGCGACCTTGCCCGTCGGCGCATCGACGAAATCGCCGTCGAAATGCCGATGCGGACGGTTCACGCGGCGCGGTCGGCCGAACTGGGCCAGCACGGCCTCGATTTTCGCAGTGTCCATTTTTCTTATCGTTCAGGCAGGGGAATGAATTCGGTCTCGCCCGGCACGCGGCCGAACCTGTCGGCCTTCCAGTCGGCCTTGGCCTGTTCGATCCGTTCCCTGGATGACGACACGAAGTTCCACCACATATGGCGCGGTCCATCCATCGGCGCACCGCCCAGCAGCATGGTCTTCGCGCCCGCCGCGCCGGCCGTCAGCTTCACCGGGCGGGCCGGCTTGAAGACGGCCAGCTCGCCCGCCTCGATCGTCTGCCCCTCGGTCTCGATCGAACCGGCGGCGACATAGATCGCCCGCTCCTCATGCTCGTCGGGCAAGATCATCGACGCGCCGGGATCGAACACCGCCGCCACATACAGCGTCGCGGCATAGACCTTCACGGGGCTTTCCCGCCCGAACGACGCGCCGGCGATCAGCTTGAAGCCGACGCCGCCTTCCATCCACTCCGGCAGCGACGCTGCGGGATGGTGATGGAAGGTCGGATCGACCTCTTCATCCGCCTGCGGCAGCCCCACCCACGATTGCAACCCATGCAGCGAGAAGCCTTTGGCGCGCAACGCGTCCGATGTCCGCTCCGAATGCGCAATGCCCTTGCCGGCAGTCATCCAGTTCACGTCGCCCGGACGGATCTGCTGCACATAGCCCAGCGAATCCCGGTGCAGGATTTCGCCCTCGAAGAGATAGGTGACGGTCGCGAGCCCGATATGCGGATGCGGCCGGACATCCATGCCCGCGCCCGGCGCGAACGTCACCGGCCCGATATGGTCCAGGAACACGAACGGCCCGACGCTGCGCGCCTCGATGGCCGGCAGGATGCGGCGCACGGTCAACCCGTCCCCGAGATCGCGGGTCTTCGGGCGGATCAGATGGGCGATGGCGCTCATGCTGTCAGAGCCTCAGAAGCTGCTTGCCGAAATTCTTCCCCTCGAACAGGCGGCGCAGCGTCGAGGGGATGTTCTCGAACCCTTCCTGCACGTCCTCGATGGATTTCACTTTCCCTTCGGCCATCCATTTACCCAGCGCCGCCGCCGCCTCGCCGAAGCGCGCCGCGTAGTCGAGCACGATGAAACCTTCCATGCGCGCCCGCATGACGGTCAACTGCATGTAGTTCTTGAGGCCCTGAATCTCCGCCGCGTTCGCCGCGTTGTACGACGAGATGCCGCCGCACAGGATCACCCGCGCTTTCAGCGCCAGATTGGCCAGCGCCGCATCCAGAATCTCGCCACCGACATTCTCGAACACGATGTTGACGCCCCTGGGCGCCAGCTCCTTGATCCGTTTCGCCACCGGCTCCGACTTGTAGTCGATGCAGTGATCGAACCCGGCGGTCTCCACCACCCAGTCGCACTTGGTCTTGCCGCCTGCGATGCCGATGGCCGTGCAGCCCATCGCCTTGGCGATCTGGCCCACCACCGATCCCGTCGCGCCCGCCGCGCCCGACACCAGCACCACGTCGCCGGCCTTCGGCTGGCCGATATCCAGAAGGCCGAAATAAGCCGTGATGCCCGTGGTGCCGAAGAGACCCAGCGCCAGTTCCGGCGAGAGGCCCGGATGCAGCGGCACGGTCGGCCACCAGCCCGAACCGTCGGTCAGGCAGTATTCCTGCCAGCCGACCGCCCCCTGCACCTTCATGCCGACCGGAAATTTCGGATTGTTCGAGGCGACCACCTCGCCCGCCCCGCCGGCCCGCACCACCTCGCCGATCTTCACCGCCGGCAGATAGGTATCGCCGCCGATCCAGCCGCGCTGGGTGGGGTCGAACGACAGATGCGTCACCTTGATCACGAACTCGCCGGGGCCGGGCGTCGGCACGGCTTCCTGCTCAAGGCGGAAATCCTCGTCCTTCAGATTGCCCGAGGGGCGCTGGGCCAGCACCCAGCGGCGATTGACGGCGACGCTCATGGATTTCCTCCCGGAGAACATTTTCTGAGGCCAGATCAAAGCCATTGAAGGCGGCAGCGCGCCACCCATATAGTTGAGAACGATTCTCAACTAACCGTCATGACCCGCGATCTCGCCAAGACCGTCACCTTCGCCCTGCTCCACTTTTCCGTGGCGTTCGCCGTCGCCTATCTGCTGACCGGCTCCGTTCCGGTGGCGACCGGCCTCGCCATCATCGAGCCGATGGTGAACACCGTCGCCTTCTTCTTTCACGAGCGGGCCTGGCGCGCCTTTGAGGCGCGCGAGCCGGCTCCTGCGCGCACGCGTCTGCGTTGATGCCGGAATCCACCGGAACGAAGCGGCGCGGCGGCTGTTCTTCTCCCGAACCCTTTGTGGAGAACGCAGCTCATGACCGACGCCGCTGACATCGAAGCGAAATTCTGGAAAGCCCTGAAATCCGACCGGACATTCATGATCGGCCTCACCGGACACGACGATCTGCAACCCATGACCGGGCTGATCGAAGGAGACGGCCACGGCCCCATCTGGATCTTCAGCGCGAAGGATGTCGATCTCGTCCGCAAGACCGCAAGCGGCGCGAAGGCCCTCGCCACCTTCACCGCCAACGGCCACAGCCTTTTCGCCTCAATCGAGGGCGAACTTACGCCCAGCGAGGACCGCGCGGTCATCGAACGGCTCTGGAACCCCTTTATCGCCGCTTGGTACAAGGGCGGAAAAGACGATCCGAACCTCCAGCTCCTGCGCTTCGACGCGGAATCCGCGCAGATATGGCTCAACGAGACCTCGCTGCTCACCGGTATCAAGCGCCTGTTCGGTAAGGATCCCAAGGACGACTACAAGGACAAGACTGCGACGGTCCGCCTCGCCTCCTGAGTAGGTCAATTTGGCGCGCCGGGCAGGCTGGATTCGCCTGCCCGGTTCCCTATGTCTTGACGGCGAAAGCCATCACAAGGGAACGCCATGACCGATACGCCCGACTACACGCCCCCCAGCGTCTGGACCTGGAACAAGGGCAGCGGCGGGCGCTTCGCGAACATCAACCGTCCCATCGCCGGGGCGACGCACGAAAAAGACCTGCCCGTCGGCAAGCATCCGCTGCAGCTCTATTCGCTGGCGACGCCCAACGGCGTGAAGGTCACGGTGATGCTGGAGGAGCTGCTGGCGCTCGGCCATAGCGGGGCGGAGTACGACGCCTGGCTTATCAGGATCAACGAAGGCGACCAGTTCAGCTCCGGCTTCGTCGCCGCCAATCCCAACTCCAAGATTCCCGCCCTCGTCGATCGCAGCGGCGACACCCCGATCCGCGTCTTCGAATCCGGCTCGATCCTTTTCTATCTCGCCGAGAAGTTCGGCGCATTCCTGCCCACCGATCCGGCGAAGCGCGCCGAAACCATGTCGTGGCTGTTCTGGCAGATGGGCAGCGCGCCTTATCTCGGCGGCGGCTTCGGCCATTTCTACGCCTACGCCCCGGTGAAGATCGAATACGCCATCGACCGCTTCGCGATGGAGACCAAGCGCCAGCTCGACGTGCTCGACCGCCGCCTCGCCGAAAGCCCCTATCTCGGCGGCGACGCCTACACCATCGCCGACATGGCGGTCTGGCCGTGGTACGGCGCGCTGGTGAAGGGCCTCATCTACGAGGCGGGCGAATTCCTCAGCGTGCACGACTACAAACACATCCAGCGCTGGACCGACGCCATCGCCGAACGCCCCGCCGTCAAGCGCGGCCGCATGGTCAACCGCGTGATGGGCGATCCGGCCAGCCAGCTCCCCGAACGCCACGACGCCAGCGACTTCGAAACGAAGACGATGGACAAGGTGAAGCCGGCGAACGCCGGCTGATCCTCACACGTTCAGCAGCAGGTGCTGACGCTCCCACGGGCTGATCACCTGCTGATAGGCGTCGTGCTCGCTCGCCTTCACGTCGGAGTAGAGATCGACGAAGGGGTCGCCGAAAATGCCGCGCAGTTCGCCTGAGCTGCGGAATTTGGCGATCGCATCCAGCAGGTGCCTGGGCAGCGCGAAGCGCGTGGAGGCATAGGCGTTGCCTTCCATCGGCTTGGTGGGATTCAGATTGTCGCGCATCCCGATATAGCCGCAGGCCAGCGTCGCGGCCAGCGCCAGATAGGGATTGGCGTCCGCCCCCGGCACGCGGTTCTCGACCCGGCGGCCCGACGGACCCGATTCCGGGATGCGCAGGCCCACCGTCCGGTTCTCGTGCCCCCAATGCGTGTTGATCGGGGCCGACAGGAACCGCACGAGACGCCGATAGGAATTCACGTAAGGCGCGAACATCGGCATCACCGCCGGCAGATGGCGCTGCAGCCCCGCGATATAGGCGAGGAACAGGCGCGTATCCTTGCCCTGCTTGTTCGAGAACAGATTGCGCCCGCGTGTATCGGTCACGCTCTGGTGGATATGCATCGCCGATCCCGGCTCGGCCTCATAGGGCTTGGCCATGAAGGTTGCATAGATGTCGTGCTGCATGGCGGCCTGACGCACCGTGCGCTTGAACAGGAAGGCCTGATCGGCCAACTCCAGCGGATCGCCGTGATTGAAGTTGATCTCGCACTGCGCCACGCCCTCTTCGTGGATCAGGCTGTCGATCGAGATGTCCTGCTTCTCGCAATAGTCATAGACCGCCTCGAACAGCGGATCGAACTCGTTCACCGCGTCGATGCCATAGGCCTGCCTGCCGGTCTGCGGACGGCCCGACTTCCCCGCCGGCGGCTGCAGCGGATAATCGGGATCGAGATTCTTCTGCGAAAGATAGAACTCAAGCTCGGGCGCGATAACCGGCCGCCAGCCCTGCGCCTCGTAGAGCGCCAGCACGTTCTTCAGGATCTGCCGCGGCGCCACCGACACCGCCTTGCCGTCGCGATCGTAGCAATCGCAGATCACCTGCGCCGTCGGCTCCTGATACCAGGGCACGATCCGCATCGTTTCCGGGTCGGGCATCAGCACCATGTCGGGCGACTGATAGGTGGTGCTTTCGGTCTCGGCGTGATCGCCCGTCACCATCTGCCCGAACACCGAATCCGGCAGGCGCAGGGTCTGGCTGTCGATCGAGGAGATGAATTTCGAGGCGGGCAGGATCTTGCCGCGCGGAATGCCCGCCATATCGGGCACGACGCACTCCACCTCCGTAATTCCGTGTTCCTTGATCCAGTCTTTCAGCTCGGCGGCCGTACGGCTCGGCATGGGAGGCTCCTTTGGGAGCCCTCAGTGTAGCCTGCCCCACCCCCCGGCTGTCGACAGTTCACGAGTTCATTGAGAAAACACGCACGCCACTATCGAATAAGATTTTATCGCCTGCGCGTTCTGCCTAAAAACGGCGTACGGGAGCCGGGGATTCGGACAACATGATCAAGATTGCACTCTTCAATCACAAGGGCGGTGTCGGAAAAACGACGCTAACAGTGAATATCGCAGACGCTCTTATAGACAGAGGACAGCGGGTTCTGCTTGTTGACGCAGACCCACAGACCAATCTGACGTCGTTCTATTTGAACGAAAAATTTCTCGAAGAGCTTCTTGGCGCATCAGACGAAGACGGACTAGGCGAAACGGTCTGGTCCGCCGTTAAGCCGGTCGTGGAAGGTCGGGGCGATGTTTTCAGCATTCCCGAGATCGATCTGGACGGCGGCTTGTTCCTGTTGCCTGGGGACGTGTTGCTCTCGGACTATGAGGAGGTTTTGCCAGAAGCATGGACCGAATGCTTCGCTCGGAGAACTCGCGGCTACGACATAACCACCGCACTTTCTCGAGTTACAGATAGAGTGGGGAAAAAGCTGAAAGCCGATGTCTGCTTCTACGACGTCGGGCCAAATGTCGGCGCACTCAACCGAGCGATACTTCTGGACTGCGATTACTTCATTACACCGGTAGCAGCTGATCTGTTCTCTCTTCGGGCGCTATCCACCGTGGGGCGGGCAATGGCTAAGTGGATTGCCGACTGGCACACTGTAAGAGCCTTGGCGGCTGACCCGGCAAAGTCCGGCCTTTTTAAAGGCCGGCCAAAATATCTCGGCTACATCACCTCAGCCTTCAAAGTGAACGCCGGACGAAACGCTGCAAACCCGCATGCGGAGTGGGAGAAAAAGATTGCGCCGCGCGTCAGGGACAGAATTCTCACCGAACTTTCTGCGGTGGACGCGAACCTCGTTCCTCATGGCTTTGGTAACAAGGTCGGGGGAGTGAAGCACTTTCACAGCTTGGCACCGGAAGCTCAAAAGCATGGTGTCGCAATCGGGAAGCTGCGCGGCAAGGTAAACGCGGGCCACTACAGCCAAGTCGATGAGGCCAGCCGAGAGTTCGAGATAATCGCTGATGAAATCATTAAACGGACGGGGCTGTAGGCGTTCAATCAGCGCCCGTCGTCTTCGTCCTGGGCCTTGATGAAGAATTTCGATGCCGGAATGTCGGCCTGCAGCTTCACATCGGCGACCCGCACCGTCACCTGGGTGCCCTGCGGATCGCGCACCACCCAGTAGCGCAGCGTCAGATCGTCCTGATTGAAGGCGATCAGGATTTCGCCCTGGGCGTCTTCCTTCAGCGACTTCATATGCACCACCACCGCACCGTCCTTGCGGGCGACGTCGAGGATCTGCAAATCGGGGCGCTGCAAATTGATGTTCTCGTCCACCAGCATCGACAGCGGCGTCTCGACGAGAGGATAGCGGTCCTGCGTCTCCAGCTTCTTGTCTTCCACCGCCACGGTGTAGCCATCGGCGATGACGGTCAGCTGCTCGGGCGGCTTGTAGTCGAAGCGGAAGCGGCCCGGCTTGCGGATGTAGAAATCGCCGGTCGCCTGCCCGCCCTGGCTGTCCACCTGACTGAACGTGCCCTGCACGGTCTTGATCGAATTCCAGTAATCGGTGATGCGCTTGAGATCGGCCTGCTGCAGGTCGTTCAGCGCAAAGGCCGGCCCGGCGAGGACCAGCGCAAAAAAGGCGGCGAGAAGACGCTTCATCATGCCTGTGGAGCTAAAACCCCATTCCGGCGAAAGCAAGGCTGCCTCGTTCCGGTGCCAGTCCTGTGAACCGCTCTGAACGACGGTTCAGCCGGGCTTTCGCAACGAACGAACGGCGCCGGGCTGGTGCCCGGCGCCGCCGTTTGATCGCGCCTTCTTGTAAAGGCCGGGCGCGTTAGATCGCTTTCGTCGCCTCCATCAGGAAGCGCTCGGTCTTGGCGTCTTCGAGACGGTTCACCAGACGGCTGCTCTCATGCATGTCGCGAACGGTCTTGGTCAGCGTCACGCAGGACTGCACCATCATCACGATCCCCATCGTCAGATAGCCCTTCATCCAGAGGTCGATGGGCAGGAGGTAAACGCCGATCGCCACCAGCGCGACGGCAAGCAGGAACGAGCCATAGGTGAAGGTGACCCAGGCGTCGGTGTGGGGTTTGGCATTGGGGTTCATTGATCGTTTTCCTTGGATTGGGTTGAGTTCAGGCGTTGAAGCTTCAGGCAGCTGCCGCGCGGGCAGCGTTCAGTCGGGCCAGCACGTCGTCGGCCGTCGATTTGAGGCGCGGACCGAAGCCCGCCGCGGCAAGCCGCTCCGCCGTCGCCAGCGGACCGTCGGCGGCATCGATATCGACCAGCGCATCGGCGGCGGCCTGAGAGGCGATCTGCCGCTCGCGCAGGCGTTTCAGCGTCGCTTCGGCCTCCGGCAACGTCGCCTCATAGGGGCGTGCCGCCTCGATGCCGCCGCGGCGCAGGGCGCGCACAGCCTCCGAGGCGCGCGCGATACGCCGGCCGCGGTCCAGCTCGGCGAGGCGCTGTTCCGCTTCCGCCGCATGACGCTTCAGCCGGGCAATTTCAGCGGCGAACAAAGTGCGGGCGGTCAGCGCCGCATCCCGGTCGGCTTCCAGCGCTGCGATGGCTTCCGCAGCATCGCGGGCCAGATCGTCACGGCCGCCATCCAGCGCCGCCACCGCCCGCGCCTCCAGATCCGCGATACGGGCTTTGGTGGCCTCCAGCCGCTTGCCTTCCAGCTGGTCCTGGCCGATGGCGATAGCGAGGGCACGCTTGGCGCGCTCGATGGCCGCCGCCGCGTCTCGCATCTGCTGGTCGAGGATCAGCAGCGCCGTACGGTCTTCCAGTTCCTCGCCCGCGGCCGCTACACCGCCGCGGAAGAGCGTCACTACCGTTTTGAACATCGTCACATCTCCTGTTATGAGCATCGCTCACGGATGATGTGTAACCCACTCGTGAGCGGTGCTCAAGGTATTTTTGAGCGGCGCTCACGCCTTTCTGCGGCGTGGTTAAGAAATGACGAAGACGAGTGAACGGCGTGATCGCCTCCGCACGGATCTGATCGACGCCGCCGAGCGGACGATTGCCGCCTCCGGCCTCGCAGGGCTGAAAACCCGCGACCTGGCGCGGACCATCGGGGTCGCCAACGGCGCGGTCTATAATCTGGTGGCCGATCTCGACGAGCTGATCCTGCATGTCAGCTCGCGCACCCTGCACCGCCTCGGCATGGCGCTCGCCAGCGCAGATGACGACGCTGCACGTCCGCCGATGGAACGGCTCATCGCCTCAGCGCTCGCCTATTGCAGCTTCGCGACCGAAAACCTCGAGCTCTGGCGCGCGCTGTTCGAACACCGCATGGCGCCGGGCAGAACGACGCCCGACTGGGCCACGAGCGAGCAGATGGATGTCTTCAGCCATGTGCGTCAGCCGCTCGGCGCATTGCTGCCCACGCTCGACGAAACGGCGCGCGACATCACCGCACGCAGCCTCTTTTCGGCCGTTCACGGCATTGTCGCACTGGGTCTCGAACAGAAGCTCGTCGCCGTCCCCCCCGACCAAATCCGCGACCAGATCGCCGTCATGGTCCGCGCGATCGTGGCCGGGCTGGACCGCGCAACCTCTAGCCCTCCGGAATGATGTCCCGCTTGCCCTGGTGGTTGGGGGCGGTGACGAGGCCTTCTTCTTCCATGCGCTCGATGATGCGCGCCGCGCGGTTATAGCCGATCTGCAGACGGCGCTGGATGTACGAGGTCGAGACCTTGCGGTCGCGCAGCACCACCGAACACGCCTGATCGTAGAGCTGATCGCCCGAGCCGCCCGGCTCGTCACCGTCCAGCATCGCGGTGACTTCGGGATCTTCCTCGTCCGGATCGGCGGTCACGGCGTCCAGATAGTCGGGACGGCCCTGCGATTTGAGGTGATTGACGATCTCCTCCACCTCGGTGTCCGACACGAACGCGCCATGGACACGGCGGATGCGTCCGCCGCCCGCCATGAACAGCATGTCGCCCTGACCCAGAAGCTGCTCGCCGCCCTGCTCGCCGAGGATGGTGCGGCTGTCGATCTTGCTCGTCACCTGGAACGAGATGCGGGTCGGGAAGTTCGCCTTGATCGTGCCGGTGATGACGTCCACCGACGGGCGCTGCGTCGCCATGATCACATGGATGCCCGCCGCGCGCGCCATCTGCGCCAGACGCTGCACCAGACTTTCGATCTCCTTGCCGGCGACGATCATCAGATCCGCCATCTCGTCGATGATCACGACGATATAGGGCAGCGGCCCCAGCTCCAGCTTCTCTTCCTCATAGATCGGCTCGCCCGTCTCGCGGTCGAAGCCGGTCTGCACCGTGCGCTTCAGAACCTCGCCCTTGGCGGCCGCCTTCTCCACGCGCTCGTTGAAGCCCGTGATATTGCGGACGCCCAGCTTCGCCATCTTGCGATAGCGGTCTTCCATCTCGCGCACCGCCCATTTCAGCGCGACGATCGCCTTCTTGGGCTCCGTCACCACCGGGGCGAGCAGATGCGGAATGCCTTCATAGATCGACAATTCCAGCATCTTGGGGTCGATCATGATGCAGCGGCACTGATCGGGGCGAAGCCGATACAGCAGCGACAAGATCATCGTGTTGATGCCCACCGACTTGCCCGAGCCGGTGGTGCCGGCGATCAGCAGATGCGGCATGCGCGCCAGATCGGCGAAGGACGGCGCGCCGGAAATATCCTTGCCCAGCGCCAGCGTCAGCGCAGAGCCGGGATTCTCATAGTCGCTCGCCGCCAGCAGCTCGCGCAGATAAACGGTCTCGCGGCGGCGGTTCGGCAGTTCGATGCCGATCACATTGCGTCCCGGCACCACCGCGACGCGCGCGCTGACCGCGCTCATCGAACGGGCGATATCGTCGGCGAGGCCGATGACGCGGCTCGCCTTGATGCCCGCCGCCGGCTCCAGCTCGTACATGGTGACGACCGGGCCCGGCCGCACCGCGTTGATCACGCCGCGCACGCCGAAATCGCCCAGCACGCCTTCCAGCATGCGCGCGTTCTGTTCCAGCGCTTCGTCGCTGTCGCGCGTGATCTCGCCGGACGCCTTGGGTTTCGCCAGCAGGTTCAGCGGCGGCAATTCAAAATCGTGGCCCTTGTCGAGGTCCAGCATCGGCTGCGCCTCGGCCTTGGCGCGCTTGCCTTCCTTCACGGCGGCGGGTGTCCGTGCGACGCGCGGCTCGCGGCGTGGCGGCGCGGGCGCATCGTCCTCGGCGCTCTCGTCGTCTTCCACCGGTGCGGCGACACGCGGCGCACGGCGCGGCTTTTCCGCCGCTGCGCCGAAACCCGGCTCGATCCGTCCGCGTGACGGCGCCGCATCCTCGTCGTCCTCGTCCTCGCGGCGGAAGAGGTTCTGGAAGCGCGCCCACAGCGACGGCTTTTCCGGCGCGCCGTCGTCCTCATCCGCGGGATCTTCATCCTCGTCGTCCCACGCCGCCTGTTCGCGGCGCGCGGCGTTCGCTTCGGCACGGCTGTCGCGCACACGCAGCGCCGCGCCCCACAGCCAGCGCACCGGCACGGCGGCGGCGTCGAGGCCCCGGCGCATCCACACACCCACCCCGGCCCAGGTCCAGCCCGCGATATAGATCGACAGCGCCGCGCCGCCCACGGCGCAGGCGATGGCGATGATCGGCGTCATCGGCACGCCCGGCCCCAGCGCCAGCAGCGTCGCCAGCGTGCCCAGCACGCCGTCGCCGATAAACCCGCCGACGCCGGTGCGCAGCGGCCAGGCCTCGGGCGTCGGCACGGCGGCGCAGGCCGTCGCGACCAGAACGGCG
>JAPUEF010000315.1:0-23165 GCA_027492655.1 Alphaproteobacteria bacterium
AGCGCCTCGGGGCCAACCATGTGGTGATGGGGGAGCGGGAAATCGGCCTCGCCATGGCCGACCTCACGGCGCCCGTGACGCCGTCCCTCGCACAGGACAAGGGAACGCCGGGCTGAGGCGCGACGTTCTGGTCAGGAACCGGAGGAACCCCGATGCCGCCTGACCCTAAAAAAACGCGCGAAAAGGAAGATTACGGCGCGACGGGCAAGACCCGCCGCAAACCGACCGTCCGCAAGGGTACGCCCATGCCCGACGGCGAGCGCAACCCGGCCCTTCACGACATCGAAGGCGACCCGGAAAACCGCGCCCGGCGCGTCGACATCGAGAAAGGCGGCGGCTGAAACGCCGCCTGCCGCCGCGCCTTACGCGCGTTCAAAAACCGCCGCGACGCCCTGCCCGCCGCCGACGCACATCGTCTCAAGCCCGTAGCGCGCGCCGCGCCGCTGCATCTCGTTCAGCATGGTCGCCAGAATGCGCACGCCGGTCGCGGCGATCGGATGCCCCAGCGAAATGCCCGAGCCGTTGACGTTCAGCTTCTCCCGGTCATCCCAGCCCCAATCCTTCAGCACGCCCAGCACCTGACAGGCGAAGGCCTCGTTCAGCTCAACGAGGTCGATGTCGTTCCACTTGAGCCCGGTCTTCGCGAACAGACGCTTCACCGCCGGCACCGGGCCAAGCCCCATGGTCGCGGGATGACACCCCGCCGCCGCCCAGCCGACCAGAAAGCCGGAGGGCGTCAGGCCGAGTTCCGCGAGCTTGTCTTCCGCGACGATCAGACAGGCCGCCGCCGCATCGTTCTGCTGGCTGGAATTGCCCGCCGTGACCACGCCGTCCTTCATCAACGGCTTCAAGGCGCCCATCGAGGCCGCCGCCGCATCGGCGCGGATGCCCTCGTCGGTCTTCACCAGAACCGGATCGCCCTTGCGCTGCGGCACGCTCACCGGAACCAGCTCGTCGTCGAACTTGCCCGCCGCCCAGGCCGCCGCCGCACGGCGGTGGCTCTCGGCGGCATACTCATCGCTCGCCTCGCGCGTGATGCCGCACTGCCTGGCGACATTCTCCGCCGTTTCGATCATCCCGGAAATCTTGCCGAACCGCTCGACGGGCTGCGACCGCTCGCGCCCGCGCTGCAGGCGGTCATGCATCGTCACGCTGCCGGCGCGCGCCCCGCCGCGCATATCGGTCGTGTAGTACTCGACATTCGACATGCTCTCCACGCCGCCCGCCAGCACCACATCCGCCGCGCCCGACTGGATCATCATCGCCGCCGTCGTCACCGCGGTCAGCCCGCCGCCGCAACGCCGGTCCAGCTGCATCCCCGGCACCTCGATCGGCAGACCTGCCGAAAGCGCCGCCCAGCGCCCGACGCACGGCGTCTCGCCGCTGGCATAGGACTGCGCGAAAACCACATCCTCGATCAGCGCCGGATCGAGGCCCGTCCGCTTCATCACCTCCTGCACCACCGTCCCCGCCAGCGTTTCCACCGGCACAGCAGCCAGGCTCCCCTGAAACTTGCCGACAGGCGTGCGCACAGGCGCAACAATGGCAGCGCGACGAATGCTCATGGTCTTTTCCTCCGAGTATCGGTGGAAAAGGTTCTAGCCGCCCTCATCCCCAACAAAAACCCTCTCCATCGCCTTCGCGATGGAGAGGGATTACTTCGCGTCAGCGAACCGGGAAGGGCCTAGGCTGCGCTCCGCTCATACGGATAAACCGTCCCGCAGAACTCGCACTTCGCCTCGATCGTGCCTTCGGGCGTCTTCAGATCTTCCAGCTCTTCCGCCGAATAGGCGTCGAGCACATTCGCCACGCGCTCCGGCGAGCAGCGGCACTGGAATTTGATCGGCTGCGCCTCGAACACCCGCACCGTGTCCTCGTTGAAGAGACGGTAGAGCAGGTCTTCCCCGGCTAGCGTCGGGTCCAGCAGCTCGTCCGAACCGACCGTGTCCAGCAGCGCGCCGAAACGCACCCAGTCGTCGTCGTTCGCTTCCGTCGGCTGCACGCCGCCCTCGCCCGCCACGCGCTGCAGCAGGATGCCGCCGGCCCGCCAGGTCGGCTCGCCATCCGTCTGCACCTGGCCGACCGCGATTTTCAGCTTGGTCGGGATCTGCTCCGACTGCTGGAAGTAGAGCAGCGCCGCATCGCTCAGCGAGCCATGCAGCTCCACGATGCCCTGATAGCGGTTCTGACCCTCGGCCGGATCGATGGTCAGCGCGAACGAACCCTCGCCCAGCAACGGCGCATCCGGCTCCGCATCCTCTTCCACCGAAACAAAGCTGCGCACCTGACCCGGCGTCGCGAAATCGGCCACCACCATGCGCGCCCGGCCCTCGCCGCGCGTCTGCAGGGTCAGCGTGCCTTCGAATTTCAGCGCACTACCCAGCAGGCTCACGATGGTCAGCGCCTCGCCGGCCAACCGCGCCGCGTCACCACGATAGCCATGGCCCGCGACCACGCGCTCCGCCACGCCGCCCAGCCGCGCGATGCGGCCGCGCGTCTGCTTCCCGTCGATGGCGAAGGGCAGCGCAAGATCGTCAGGGGCGTTGGTCAACTCGGTCACGATAAGGCTCTTATACAACGGAAAATGTCATCCCGGCCTTGAGCCGGGATCCAGGGCAAACGCACTGGCAGGGGACAGGAACGCTCCTATTTAGGTGCGTTCAGCGCCCAGACAAGGACCGCCTTCTGGGCGTGCAGACGGTTCTCCGCCTCGTCGAACACCACCGATTGCGGCCCGTCGATCACCTCCGGCGCCACCTCCTCGCCGCGCTTGGCGGGCAGGCAGTGCATGAAGATCGCATCTTTCTTGGCGCGCGCCATCAGCCGCTGGTCCACCTGGAAGGGGCGCAGCATGTTGTGGCGGTATTCCTTGTCGCTGTCGCCCATCGACACCCAGCTGTCGGTGATGACGCAATCCGCGCCGTCCACCGCCTCATTGGGATCGTTGGTCAGGCGCAGATCCACCTTGTGATCGCGCGCCCAGTCGGTCAGCGCGCGCGGCGGTGCCAGCTGTTCGGGCGTCGCCACTTTCAGCGTCACGTCCAGCTTCGCCGCCATATGCACCCACGAGGTCAGCACGTTGTTGCTGTCGCCGGTCCACGCGATGGTCTTGCCGCGCACGCTGCCTTTGCGCTCCTGGAAGGTCTGCACATCGGCCAGAACCTGGCAGGGATGCGACTTCTTGGTCAGCCCGTTGATCACCGGAACCTCGGCGTAGTGCGCCAGCTCCAGCAGATCGTGATGGCTGAGGATGCGGATCATGATGGCGTCGACATAGCGCGACATCACGCGCGCCGTATCGGCGATGCTTTCGCGATGGCCCAGCTCGATCTCGTCGCCCGAAACCATCAGCACATGCGCGCCCAGCTCATTGATGCCGACATCGAACGACATGCGGGTGCGCAGCGAAGGTTGCTGGAAGATCAGCGCGATCTTCTTGCCCAGCAGCGGCAGATAATCGCCCAGTTCGCCCTTCACGCGCTTCTTCTTCAGCGCTGCTGCGGTGTCCAGCAGCGCCTCGATCTGCGCCGTCGAATGATCGGCGAGGTCGAGGAAATGTTTCGGCTTGGCGCTCATGCGGCGGCGTCTTTCCTGGCTTCGAACGAGGCGGCGGCTGCGCCGATGGCGGCGACCGCCTCGGCAAGCTCCGCATCGCTCACATTCAGCGGCGGCAGGATGCGCACGACATTGTCGCCCGCCCCCACGGCGAGCAGATGCCGCTCGCGCAACGCCGCCGCGAAATCGGTATTGGTCACTTTCACCTTCAGGCCGAGCAGCAGACCTTCGCCGCGCACGTCCTCGATGACGGCGGGATGCTCGTCCTTCAGCATCGCCAGCTGCTGCTTGAAGCGCAGCGCCGCGTCGCGCACGCGCTCCAGGAAGCCGGGGGCCAGCACCACGTCCAGCACCGCGTTCCCCACCGCCATCGCCAGCGGATTGCCGCCGAAGGTCGAACCGTGCGTGCCGGCTACCATGCCCGCCGCCGCTTTTTCGGTCGCGAGGCAGGCGCCGACCGGAAAGCCGCCGCCGAGGCCCTTGGCGATCGCCATGATATCCGGCGTCACGTCCGCCCATTCATGCGCGAACAACTTGCCCGTCCGCCCGACGCCGGTTTGCACCTCGTCGAGGATCAGCAGCAGCCCATGCGCATCGGCGATGGCTCTCAGGCCGCGCAGGAATTCCGGGCTCGCCGCCCGCACCCCGCCCTCGCCCTGGATCGGCTCGATCAGGATGCCGGCGGTCTCCGGCGTGATCGCCGCCTCGACCAGCTTCAGATCGCCGAACGCCACCTGATCGAAGCCGTCGACCTTCGGCCCGAAGCCTTCCAGATATTTGGCCTGACCGCCGGCCGCGATGGTCGCCAGCGTGCGGCCATGGAACGCGCCCTCGAAGGTGATGATGCGGAACTTCTCGGGATGGCCTTCATGGGCGTGGAATTTGCGCGTCATCTTGATCGCGCATTCCAGCGCTTCCGCACCCGAATTGGTGAAGAACACGGTATCTGCGAAGGTCGCCGCCACCAGCCGCTCGGCCAGATTCTGCTGTCCGGGAATCCGGTAGAGGTTCGAGGTGTGCCACAGCTTCTGCGCCTGTTCCGTCACCGCCTTCACAAGATGCGGATGCGCATGGCCCAGCACGTTCACCGCGATGCCCGACCCGAAATCCAGATATCGCTGCCCGTTCTCCGCGATCAGATATGATCCTTCGCCCCGCTCGAAAGCGAGGTCGGCGCGGTTATAGGTGGGCAGGACGGGCGTGATCACGTCTGTTGGAACCTCGGCTCAACCCGCAGCGTTTCGGCGGGACGGGTGGAATAAGGGATTTGCGCCCCCCATGCGAGACCTCATCTGCAACACCGCTATGACGTCCCGCGCGATCCTCCGCCTACGGACAAGGCGGTTTGGACTCATTTTGGACTCACGATTCGCGCAATGTTCCTGTTGGCAGAGCTTAACGGACTCTTGAACCGGGACCGTCAACCGTGACCATATCTGGTGTGCGGGCGGCGGTTGGCCCACAAGCCAGCCACTAGCCCTAGGGGGCACTTTAACACTTCGTTCTAACAAGAGGGGCAGGCATGTCCTGGACCGACGACCGTATCGAGCGTCTGAAACAGATGTGGGCCGAGGGCCTCAGCGCCAGCCAGATCGCCCGGGCCCTGGGCGAGGTCACGCGCAACGCCGTCATCGGCAAGGTGCACCGTCTCGGCCTCGCCGGCCGCGTCACCGCGCCGCGCGTCGAGCGCCCGCGCCCCGCGCCGCAGCCGCGCCTGCACACTCCGCGCGTCAGCGTGATGCGGGCCGAGCCGGTGGCGGAAGAGCCGCTGGAACCGATGCCCGAGAACGCGGTGACGGTGGTGGATCTCTCGGCGACCGTCTGCCGCTGGCCGCTGGGCGACCCGGCGACGCCGGAGTTCCGCTTCTGCGGCCGCAAGGCGAAAGCCGGCGCGCCGTATTGCGAGGCTCATGTCCGCATGGCCTATCAGCCGGCCCAGTCGCGCCGCGACCGCGACCGCGATCTGAACCGCAAGCGCCTGAACTTCGGCTAGGCGCAGCCCGATAAAACGGAAATGGCCGGGGTTCGCCCCGGCCATTTTTTTGTCCTTCAGATCCGCCTTACTGCGCGGACCCGCCACCCGCCGACGCCGCCCGCGCCGCCTTGTCGATCACATCGGCGACGGCGCGCGGCTGCGTCAGAAAGGGAACGTGGCTCGCCTCCACCTCGACGACATCCGCGCCGATCTTTTGCGCCATCTGGCGCAGCAGCCTGGGATCGATCGCGCGGTCCTGCGTCGGCACGATCGCCCAGCTCGGCTTTGTCCGCCAGGCCGCCTGGGTCACGGGCGTCCCGAAGGCCGACAATGCGATCGGCACCTGGCTGTCGCGCAGAAACGCGGCATCCGCGTCGCTGGTGTCGCCGGCGAAGCCGTCCTTGAACGTCTCCATCTGGACGAAGCCGAACCCGTCCGGCGCGGCATCGACCACGAGGGCCGGCGCGGGAATCTCCGCCAGCAGACTGCCGACCGACTGGCCGACATCGGGCGAAAACGCAGCGACATAGACGAGCCCCGCGACCTTGGCGTCGCCGCCGGCCTCGGTGATCACCGCGCCGCCATAGGAATGGCCGACCAGGATGGCCGGGCCATCCTGCCGCGCCAGAATGCGGCGCGTCGCGTTCACGTCATCCTCAAACGAGGTCAGCGGATTCTGTACGATGCTGACGCGATAGCCGCGCGCCGTAAGATCGTCATAGACCGCGCGCCAGCCCGAACCGTCGGCAAACGCGCCGTGCACAAGCACGACGTTCCTCACGGTCTGGCTGTCGGGAATGGTTTCGGCGGGCTGCGCCAGGGCGCTGCCGCCAATCGCCGCGGCCACGGCGGCAGCAGCGATGTTTGTCCGGATGGTGCTGATCATGGTGATGTTTCCCGCTCAAATTATATATCGCGATATTAAATCGCGCACGATTTATATTGCCGAACCGCCGGTCATTGTCAATCGCTTGCGACTAAGTCGCTTGCGATCTATCTACGACACATGGTTCACACGGAGGGAACATCGTTGACGACAAGGACGGATGCGGAGAACCCGCCGGCCGAGCTCGCCGCCTCATTGAGCGATTTTCTCTGTTTTGCGGTCTATTCGACCAACATGGCGTTCGGCCGGGCCTATAAGCCCCTGTTCGACGAACTCGGCCTCACCTACCCGCAATATGCGACGCTGGTGGCGCTGAACGAGGGCGATCGTCAAACCGTCTCCCAGCTCGGCGAAAAGCTGTATCTGGAATCGAGCACCCTCACGCCTTTGCTCAAGCGGCTCGAGGCGATGGGCTATGTCACGCGGCAGCGCGACGACAAGGACGAGCGCCAGGTCCGGGTGAGCCTTACCCCCGCCGGCCGGGATATTTTCGACAAGGCGTTCTGCGGCCGCGAGAGCGTGATCAAGGCGACCGGCCTCGACCATGAAGCCTTCGTACGCCTGCAGCGCGACCTCATCTCGCTGCGCGACAATCTGCTGAGGTCATCGAAAGGCCAGGGCTCGCCCGGCGTTGAAGGCGGGGTTTAACCCGCCGTCACCTTCATCTGCTCGTCCAGCGAATAGCCCGCCGAACGCACGGTGCGGATCGGGTCGCGCTCGCCATTGGCGATCAGCGCTTTGCGCAGGCGGCCGATATGCACGTCCACCGTCCGCGCCTCGACATAGACGTCCGAGCCCCACACCGCGTCCAGCAGCTGCTCGCGGCTGAACACCCGGCCGGGATGCTGGATCAGATGATCCAGCAGGCGATATTCGGTCGGACCCAGATGCACCTCGCGGTCGCTCCGGCGCACCCGGCGCGACACGCGGTCGATCGCGATATCGCCGAACTCCGCCAGATCCTCCGACAGCGCCGGGCGCAGCCGCCGCAGCACCGCCCGGATGCGCGCCAGCATCTCGGTCATCGAGAACGGCTTCACGACATAGTCGTCGGCGCCGGTGTCCAACCCGCGGATACGGTCGCTCTCCTCGCCGCGCGCCGTCAGCATGATGATCGGCGTGTTGCGGCTTTCGGCGCGCATGCGCAGGCGGCGGCAGACCTCGATGCCCGACAGATTAGGCAGCGCCCAGTCCAGCAGGATCAGGTCGGGAGTCTCTTCAGCCGCGACGATCAGCGCTTCCTCGCCGTCGCGCGCCTCGACCACCCGGTAGCCATCGCGCTCGAGATTATAGCGCAGCAGCGTGACCAGCGAGGCTTCGTCCTCGACGACCAGGACGGTGGGCTTGTTCTGCATCTATCGATCAGCTCGTCTGCTCGTAGGGAACGGTGCTCGAAGCGGTGGCGTCGCCCTTGGGACGGTCTTCGCCGATATACGAACCGCGCGTCAGGTACACGACCTGTTCGGCGATATTGGTGGCATGATCGCCCACCCGCTCCAGATTCTTGGCGATGAACAGAAGATGCGTCGCCAGCGAGATCGTGCGCGGATCTTCCATCATATAGGTCAGCAGCTCGCGGAATATCGAGTTGTACAGCTCGTCGATCTCCTCGTCGCGCCGCCACACATCCAGCGCCGCTTCGGCGTCGCGGGCGGCATAGGCGTCCAGCACGGCCTTCAGCTGCGTCAGGCATTCACGGCCCATGCGCACCAGGCCCTGCGTCAGACGCACCGGGTTCTCGCGGTTCAGCACCAGCGCACGCTTGGCGATATTCTTGGCGAGATCGCCGATGCGCTCGATCTCGTTCGAGATGCGCAGCGCCGTCACCGTCAGGCGAAGATCGACGCCCACCGGCTGGCGCAGCGCCAGCACCTTCACCGACTGGCCCTCGATCGACCGCTCCAGCTCGTCGATGCGGCGGTCGCTCTCGATCATGCGGTCGGCCAGCGCGCTGTCGCGGCGCTGCAGCGCGTCGATCGCGCCCTGCAACAGGGCTTCGGCCACGCCGCCCATCTGCGCCACGGTCGTGGAGATCTGCTCCAGTTCGCCTTCGTAGGATTTGACGAGATGTTCGCTCATGGCCCGGCCCCTGCAATCTTCCATCCGGGTCTAAGCGGCGCGGACTGCGCCTTTGTTACGATGATGTGACAGTTTTATGAAGCGGCGCGGAATCCGCCGCCTTCTACCCCGCGACCGCCGAGGCCGCCGGAACCGGCTGCCACACCGGCACGAAGATCGTGAATTTCGAGCCCTTTCCCGGCTCGCTTTCGATCTCCAGCCGGCCGCGATGGCGATTGAGGATGTGCTTCACGATGGCGAGACCCAGCCCCGTACCGCCCCGCTCGCGGCTGGCGGTGGCGTCCACCCGGTAGAAACGCTCGGTCAGGCGCGGCAGATGCTCGCGCGCGATTCCCAGCCCCTTGTCGGCCACCGAGAGCGCCGTCGTCGTCCCGTCCGGCCCCGGAAACAGCCGCACCGCGATATCGCCGCCCTCAGCGCCGTATTTGACGGCGTTGTCGATCAGATTCTGGGCGATCTGCACCAGTTCGTCGCGCTCGCCCGTCACCGGCCGCGTGCCTTCGGCCACCTCGATCAGCACCTTCACATTGGCGCGCGTCAGCAGCGGCTGCCCCGCGTCCACGACGTCGCGCACGATGGCCGCCAGATCGGCCTTCGCGGCCGGCCGCATATGCTCGTTCAGCTCGATCCGCGACAGCGACAGCAGATCGTCGATCAGCCGCCGCATCCGCGCCGCCTGCGACTGCATGATCTCCAGAAAGCGCTGCGTCGCCTCGGGGTCGTCCTTCGCCGGCCCCATGATCGTTTCCAAGAACCCCGACAGCGAGGTCAGCGGCGTGCGCAGTTCGTGACTGGCATTGGCCACGAAGTCGGCCCGCATCTTCTCCACCCGTACCATCGCGGTGATGTCGTGCAGGAACGCCAGCTGATAGCGCCGCCCGCCGATCTCCACCGGCGCGACATGCGCCTCGATCGAACGCTCCACCGGCACCGGCAGCGTGAACGAGGCCTCGGCCGTATCGGCCCCGTCGCGCACCTGCTCGATGGCGGCATGCAGATCGGGCACCCGGAACGAGGCCGCGAAGGGCTTGCCGACCGCCGCGCCGGTCAGTTCCGCCGCCGCCGCGTTCTTCGCCGCGACGCGGCCTGTCTCGTCCAGCAGCAGCGCCGCATGCGGCAGCGCCTGCAGGGCCGCCGTGATGTCGGCGAGTCCGCCGCCTGCGGCCTCGTTCGGCGCCGCCGCCGGCGCGCCCGCCAGGCTGTGGGGGGCGTGGATAAAGGCGAACGCCGCAGCGCCCAGCGCGGCGGCGACGATCAGCGTGACGGCGAGCCAGAGCGACATGAAGAAATCTAACCGACCCCGTTCGCCTTGAAGAAGGCCAGCATCTTCGCCCAGCCGTCCTTCGCATCGGCCTCGACATAGCTGTCGCGATAGTCGGCGTTGAAGCCGTGCGGCGCGTCCGGATAGACGTGGATCGAGGATTTCGAGTCCGGCCCCAGCGCCGCGCGCATCGCCTCGACGCTCTCCTGCGGAATGCCGCCGTCCTTGCCGCCATAAAGCCCGAGAACCGGAGCCTTCAGCGCGCCCGCGACATCGACGGGATGCCTGGGATGCAGCGGATCGGGCTCGCCCGTCAGCTTCCCGTACCAGGCGACGCCGGCCTTCAGATTCGGCTGATGCGCCGCATACAGCCACACGATCCGCCCGCCCCAGCAGAAGCCGGTGATGCCCAGCTTCGCATCGTCCGCGCCCTCCTGGCCCGCAAACGCCGCCGTGAAATCCAGATCCGACATCACCTGGTCGTCCGGCACCTTGGCCACGATGGTCGATACCAGCGTCTTGATGTCCTCCACCCTGGTCGGATCGCCCTGCCGCACATAGAGGTCCGGCGCGATGGCGTAATAGCCGGCCTGCGCGAGGCGGCGGCAGAGGTCGCGGATATGCTCATGCACGCCGAAAATTTCCTGCGTGACCAGAACCACCGCCTCGCCCTTGCCGCCCGCCGGGCGCGCGCGATAGCCGGGAATCGTCCGGTCGGCGACCGTGATCTCGACCTCGGCCGTATCCAGCCCGTCGGTCGGCGTCACGATGGTGGCGGCGGCGACCGGCTGCACCGCAAGCGCAAACCCCGCGCCCAGCGCCACGCCGCCGAACGCGCGGCGTGTGAGATGTTCGTTCATCTGCGACCTCCTGTGTTCATCCCGCGCCCGCAGCATACCGGCGATGCCTCCCCGGCCAAGCCTCCAGAAGACGCGCCCATTATCTCACCCGTATGACACACCGCGCCTCATGCCGCCTGCAGCGCCGGCCCCAGCCAGTCGATGAAACGCCGCGTCGGAACGCTCATCGGCCGCGCGCCATTGGCGATCGCCGCAAATCCGTCGTCGAACGCGGCGAGCGGCCCGATCAGCGCCAGCGCCCCGCCGGAAAGCCCCGCCGCCGCCAGCCGCCGTTCGGCGATGGCGATGCCCATGCCCGCCGCAGCCGCCCCCACGCAGAGATGCGTATGCGGAAACGACAGCGCCGAGGCGACCTCCACCGTCAGCCCGGTCGCCGCCGTCCAGGCCTCCCAGGCGCGGCCCGTATGCTCGTGCAGGATACGGCACGGCGCGAACAGGCCCGTCTCGGTGCGCGTCACCGGATAGCCCGGCGCCGCGATAACCCCGAACGCGCAGTCGGCCAGACGGATGGCGCGCGCCCGGTCGGCCGGTGGATAGGCGGCCCGATCCCACAGGATCGCCAGATCCGCCTCGCGTTCATTGCGCATCTCGCGCGCCGAAGTCATCGAAAGCCGGATGCGGATATCGGGATAAAGCGCCGAGAAATGCGGCAGGTTGGGCACCAGCCAGCTCATCGCGAAACTGGCGCTGCACGCGACATGGACGCCCGGCGCGCGCGTCTCGCCGATCAGCGCGTCATAGGCCTCCCCGAGCCGGGCGAACGCCGCCCCCACCGCCGCCGCCAGCCGCTGCCCCGCCGCGCTGGGCTTCAGCCCCGTCCCGGCCTTGTAGAACAGCGCGATCCCGCTTTCCGCCTGCAGCGCGCGCAGCTGCTTGCTGACCGCGCCATGCGTCCGCCCCAGCTCCGCCGCCGCCGCGCTGACCGAGCCGAGCCGCGCCGTCGCCTCGAACGCCCGCAGCGCCGAAAGCGGAGGCAATCGCGCCGCCATATGCCCTCCTGTTCTGTGAGAATTTCTCACATAGATGCGGAGATAAACTCGATTTTCCGCCGCCGCAACGCGCTCTATCCGATCATCTGCCTCACAACGAAGGGCAGATCCATGAAACCCGCCGGCGATTTCGACTACGACACCGGGGGCCAAGGCTATGCCGCGATCCGCCGCCCCGATCCGGGCATCGCCGCGGCCATCCACGCCCGGCTCGGCGGTGCGAAGACCGTGCTGAATGTCGGAGCCGGAACCGGCTCCTACGAGCCGGAGGATCGCTGCGTGCTGGCGCTTGAACCCTCGCGCACCATGCGCGCCCAACGGCCCGCCGGAGCCGCTCCCGCCGTCATCGGCGTCGCCGAAGACCTGCCATTCGACGATGACAGCTTCGATGCCGTCATGGCGGTGATGACGCTCCACCAATGGCCCGATCTCGCCAGAGGCATGGCTGAAATGCGCCGCGTCGCGCGCGGCCCGGTCGTCGTAGTCGCCGCCGACGGCGCACGGCTGACGCGCTTCTGGCTGAACGACTACGCGCCCGAGCTTCTGGCGGTCGAAAACCGCCGCTATCCCGCGCTCGACATCATCGCCGCCGGCATCGGCGCACGCAGCGACACGCAGGCCATCCCGATCCCCATCGACTGCACCGACGGCTTTTGCGAGGCCTTCTACGCCCGCCCTGAGCGCCTGCTCGATCCGGCCGTCCGCCGCGCCCAGTCCTCCTGGGCGTTCCTCGAACCCGGCATCGAAGCGCGCGCGGTCGCCCATCTCGCCGCCGACCTCGCCAGCGGCGCCTGGGACGAAAGACACGGCCACTGGCGCGGCCAGCCCACCTTCGACGGCTCCCTCCGCCTCATCACCGGCTATCCCTAGCCACGCGATCTGTCGCTTTCAGCAGCAGCCCTCCGCCGCCAGCGCCGCCGCCGCTTCGCCGAGTTCCGCGATATCCGCTTCCCCCACCGCCGCCATCGGCTTGGGAATCCGAAAGCTGAGGCTCGCCGCCGGATGAATCAGCGCCAGCGTCGTCTGGCGCGGCGGGCGGCCGGGTTCCAGGCATGCCGCCTCGGTGACGATCCACGCCTCGTCGCCCGCCCCGAAACGGGCGATCAGCCAGGCCTTGATGCGCCCGGCGGCGGCTGCGTCACCCCGCCCCGTTGAAAGTTTCAGCGTCACGGCGGAGTCGTAGCATGACGGCTTCGGTTTCAGGGGTGGGTTTCAGATCATGGCACGGCGTTTGGGCATTTTTCTTCTCTCCGCCGCGCTTCTGGTCGCCGCGCCGCTCGGCCAGGACGCGCCCGCCGTCAACGACACGCTGGAGCGCGCCGAGGCCCTCACGCTGGCCTCGAACCTCCAGCTCGACCTGACGCCCGGCCCCAACGGCTATGGCCGCCCTTATTTCTACGCCCTCGACATCCCCGAAAGCGACGCCAATGCCCGCATCGATGCGGTGCTGAAGAACGTCTCGGGCGCGACGGTGCAGTTCGCCTATCTCGACGCCAAAGGCGGCGTCATCGACCAGTTCAACGGCAACGACCCCGAACACCGCTTTCTCGACTATGTCCCCGGCCCCGGCCGGCACTATTTCCTGATCTCGCCGCGCTTCGACGAAGGCATGACCTCGGTGCCCGTCACGCTGTCCTTTGAACGCAAGACCGACTGGAAACCGGGCGAGGAGCGCGAGCCGAACGAGGATCAGGCCCACCAGACCGTCACCGCCGTCGAAACCGGCATGTCGGGCGTGAAGGCATCTGCGGACGATCGCGAGTATTTCGCCTTCGAGGTGAAGCCGCCGCTGCGCCTGTGGAAGATCGTCGCGAAGGGCGATGGCTTCGATCACCTCGCCATGATCGCCGCCAATGGCGGGGAAATCGCCCGGGCCGAGCGCAACAAGGAGACCGGCGCCGCCGAAATGTGGAGCGTGCTGCTGCCGCCCGGCCTCAACAGCTTCCGCGTTTCCGGCGAGGGCGGCCCATGGAGCGTCACCGCCACGCCGATCGGCCCAGCCCCGCTCGACGTGCTGGGCGGCGCGGCCGCGCCCCGCGCCGATGGCCAGGTCGATGAGGTCGAGCCCAATGACGGCATCGAGCGCGCGCTGCTGTTGCCGCTGAACGGCGCCCGCGCCGGCCAGATCGAGCGCGACAACGATGTCGATGCCTACCGCTTCACGCTGCCCGGCCCCACCAAAGTGCGCATCACCTTGTCCGGTCCCACCGGCACCTCGCTGCGCCAGACGGTGTCACGCGCATCCTACTGGGAAGCCGGCCGCCAGCGCGCCAATGACGGCCCTTCCGCCGTCACCTATCTGCTCGGTCAGGGCGACTGGTTCGTCACCGTCCGCGCCGACAAGGCATCGCAGACGCCTTACGTCCTGAAGCTTGAGGAACTGCCCTGGTTCGGCCCCGAAACCGATTTTGAGCCGAACGACGACCCCTGGACCGCGGCGACGCTTCCCGCCGATTTCCACGTCACCGGCACGGTCTCGCCCGAAGACGATACCGATCTCTACCGCCTGCCCGACCTTGCCGAACCGGCGACCGTCACCCTGACCGCCGCCGCGCTGCCCAAGAACGCGCGCCTGCGCATGTCGCAGGAGGTCGTCACCCGCAGCGCCGCCGGCCCCGAACGGCGCACGGCCGACGGGCTTGGCGACTTCACCGCCTCCGAAGACGGCAAGACCTTCACCTTCGCACTCGAACCGGGCGCCGGCCGGTTCCTCAGCGTCGGCGGCTACGATGCCGGGGCCTACGACATCGCCGTCTCCTTCTCCGCCGGCCCCAAACCGGCGACGCCCATCGCCGCGACGCCGACGCTTCAGCCCGCCGCAACCGCGATCAAGGCCTTCGAAAGTCGCAGCCAGCGCATCGCAGTGACGCTGAACCTCACCGGCGCCGCCGGCGAAATCCCGCTCGCCTTCCATCTCTCCGACGACCGCTGGCGCATCGAGACGCCGCCCGCGTCACTGCCCGCCGGAACGGCGAAAGCCGATCTCGTCGTCGTCGCCCCCGCCGACCTCGCACCCGGCGAGGACGCCACGCTCAGCGTCCGCGCCGGAACGGGTACGGCTTCCGCCCGGATCGCCGTCACCGCCGACGCCCTGGCCGTCGATCCGGTCGCCGAGCCGGAATTGCCGCCGTCCATGCTGGGCGGCCTCGACGTCGCCCGCACCGCGCTCGGCGCGACCATCACCCAGGGCTTCGAGGAGCTGGTCGACGGCTACGCCACCGGCGGCACTTCGGAAGACGTGAACTTCAGCGACGAACCGGGCGACATCGTCACCATCGACCTGCCCGGCGACGCCCCCATCAAGCTGGCCGGGTTCGCGATCAACACCACGATCGGCACCGACATCGCCCAGCAGCTCAAGCGCTTCAGCGTCGAAACCTCGCTCGACGGCGAGACCTATACCGAGGTTCTGAACGCCGAGGTCGGCAGCCGCCAGCGCGAATACGCTTTCCCGCTGGCGTCCCCGGTCGAGGCGCGCTTCGTGCGCTACCGCCCGATCTCCACCATCCGCCCCTATGACGGCGCGCCCAATACCGGCGAGTTCAAGGCCATCGCGATCCCCGAGGCGACGGCTGAGCTGACCGGCGCGGGCTTCAACATCGCCGATCCCGCCCAGGGCGGCTATGTCGCCTGGTGGCACGGCGACGGACTCGATATCCGCCACGTCCTCGACGCCGACGACACCGCCTATTCCACCGGCTTCCGCCGCGACGATCTGCGCGTGCTCGATTGGGTCATCTCGTTCCGCAGCCAGCGGGCGGCGCGGCTCGCGCGCATCGAGTGGCAGGACGCCGCCAATCTCGATCCGGCGCAGGCCATCGACCGGGTCGAGATCGAAACCGCCTTGTCGCCGAACGGCCCGTGGACGAAGGCCGGCGTCTGGGATCTCGATCGCACCGCCGGCCAGCCCGCGCCGTTCCAGTTTCCCGCGAAAACCTGGGCGCGTTTCGTACGCTTCAACGTGCCGCTGCCGCCCTTCGACGAGAACGGCCCGACGCTCTATCGCCGCGAACCGCAGCAGATCCGCATCTTCGAGCAGCCTGCGGATGCGCAGGGCGGCACCATCGTCGGCGAATGGGGCGATCTCGGCCGCCAGGGTCCGTACGAGGCGTTGCATCCCGAAGCGCCGGGCGCCGCCGAAACCGACGCACCCACCGGCGGCGCCTCGAAGGCCGAGGCCCGCGCGCTTCCGCTCGACACCGACCGCAACGGCCGCGCCAGCGCAGGCGCGGGCGAATACTGGGCCGTCGATGTGCCGGAAGGCGGGCTCGGCCTGACGCTGACTCTGAAAGGACGCCCCGATCTCGGCGTCGCGGTGCGGCTGGAAGATGCCGGCGGCGCTGCCGTGCCATTGAGCGTCACCAGCGAGGACGGCCAGATCCGGGTCTCGAACGCCGCCGTCACCCCCGGCCGCTACTACGCGATCGTCGAAGAGCCGCCGCGCTCCATCGCCGTGGTGTGGGACACGTCGGGCAGCGTCGGACCTTACGTGCCGACGATCATCCAGTCGGTGCGCAGCTTCGTCCGCTTCCTCCAGCCCGGCCGCGACGAAGTCCAGCTCATGGCCTTCGACGATCCGACCGCCAAGCCGCTGCTGCCGGATTTCACCGGCGACCCGCTCACCGCCTTCAGCGCCCTCAACGGCTATGGCTGGAACGAAGCCTCGTCCAACGCCGAAGGCGGCGCGCTCGGCGGCGCGTTGCAGCTGAAGGATCGCCCCGGCGCCCGCGCCATCATCCTCATCACCGACTACCAGACCGGCGGCAGCTACGCCCAGCGCAACGAAACGCTGGAAACCCTGCGCAAGACCGGCGCGCGCGTCTTCGCCTTCGCGATTCCTTCCGACAGCGGCGCTGATCAGGCTGGAATCGAGCGCAGCCTGATGGATCTGCTCGCCGCGACTTCGGGCGGCAGCGCCCGCTATGCCGGCACCACCACGGATCTGGAGCTCGCTTTCGCGCGCACCGCTGCGGCCCTGCGCGCGCCCAAGGACTACGTCATCTCGGCCGCCGTCAGCTTCAAGCCGCCCGAGCCCGGCCGTGTCGGCGTTCTGGTGCCGGAAGATGCGCCCCCGCAGGCGACGGCCCCGAAGGATCGCGCCGTGCTCGTCATCCTCGACGCCTCCGGCTCGATGCTGAAGAAGCTCGGCAAGAAGCGCCGCATCGAGATCGCCAAGGACACGCTGACCCAGCTGACGCAGGTGATGCTGCCCGAAGGCACGCCCTTCGCGATGCGCGTCTTCGGCGACACCAAACCCGACAGCTGCGAAACCAATCTGCGCGTGCCGCTCGCCCCCCTCGACCGCAACGCGGCCAAGGGCGCGATCGATGCGATCAAGTCGATCAACAAAGCCAAGACCGCCATCGGCGCATCGCTGGCCCAGTCCGCAGCCGACCTCGGCGGCGGCGTCGGCGGACAGAAGTTGATCATCCTCATCACCGACGGCGAAGAGACCTGCGAGGGCGATCCGCTGGCCGAGATCGGCCGCTTGAAGGAAGCCGGCCTCGACGTGCGCGTCTCCATCGTCGGTTTCGCGGTGGACGATCAGGCGCTGAAGGACACGTTCGCTGAATGGGCGAATGCCGGCGGCGGCGGCTATTTCGACGCGACCGCCCCCGAAGAACTCGCGCCCGCCGTAGCGAAAGCCCTGCTCCCCTCGTTCGAGGTGGTGGCGGCCGACGGGAGCGTCGTGGCGACCGGCGTTGCGGGCGGCGACGCCATCGAGGTTCCGCCCGGAACCTATACGATCCGGGTTCTCAGCGACCCCGTGAAGGAGTATCCCGGCGTCGTTGTCGAAAGCGGCGGAACGGTCAGCGTGACGCTCGGCCAGTAAGGACGCTTCCCTTGCGCATGTTTCTGTGGGTTCTGTTCGCCGTCGCGGCGGCGGCGGTGCTGTATTTCACGCTTCAGCCCGGGCCGGGCGGCGGTCCGTTCACTTGGTGGGACAAGCTCCAGCACTTCACCGCTTACTTCACGCTGTCAGCCCTCGCCGGCCTCGCGGCGCGCAGTTGGCGTGAAGCGCTTCTCTACGCCGTGCTGCTGGCCGTCGCCGGCTATCTGCTCGAAATCGTGCAGTCCTATGTCGGACGCAGCTACGACCTCGCCGACGCCGCCGCCAATGCGCTCGGCTGCGCGGCCGGATTTCTCATCAGCCGCGTCGTCGCGTCGCTCCGGCGCCGCACACCGTGATCAACGAAGCCGCCATCCGGCAGGCGCAGCTCGGTGCGTGGGCGCTTACGCTCGCCGTCGAGGGCGTCGTCGCGGCGCTGCTCGCCCGCCCCTTCGGCGTCGCGCCCTCGCGCGCCGCGCGCGCCGCCATCGCCGGAAGCCTGGTCTCCCATCCCATCGTCTGGTGGGCCTATTTCCAGCTCCTGCCCGCCTACGGCTATTGGCCGACCTTCGCGATGATCGAGGCCTTCGCGGTCCTCAGCGAAACGCCCTTCTATCGCCTCGCGGGCGCGAGCTGGCCGCGCGCGTTTCTTCTGTCGCTGCTGGTCAATGCGGCGTCGGTCGCGGCGGGACTCGCGCCATGGCTGATCCGTCAGCTCGCGGGATGACCGGCAGGCGAAAGCCGCCACCCAGCGCGATCAGGAAGATCGGCAGCTCGATCCACGAATGCAGCGTCGCGGCCATGGCATAGGCGGCCCGCGCGGCGTCGAAATCGACGGCGTAGAAGGCGGTCGAAACGCCGCCCGCCAGCGCCAGCAGGCCATAGAAGACGCCCCAGCGCGGCCAAGGCGCCAGCCGCCCGTCCGCCGCCGCGCCGCGCCCCAGCAAACGCGGCATCAGCACGATGACCGCCAGGTAGTGCATCACCTGCGACAGCACCGCGGCCTGAAAGAAAGGCAAAGCGACGTCGGGCCGGGTTCCCGCCGGGATGAATGAGCCCAGCGGCTTCAGTCCGGCCCCGAACGCCGAGCCCGCTGCCAGGCCCTGATGGCCGAACAGGCTCTCCGCCATCCATGTCAGCCCGCCCAGCGCCACGAAACCCGGCAGCACGAAAAACGGAACGGTCAGCAGCGCCAGAACCCGCGCCCGCTCGCGGCCTTTCAGCGCTTCGGCGATGAAGGCCAGCGGCGTCAGATTATGCAGCCAGGCCCAGATCAGGAACGTCGCATAGGGATAATTGAGCGCCCCGAACACCACGGCCACCGCCACCGCGAGGCCCAGCACCTGAAAGCGCCGCATGAACGCCGCCGCGGCCGCCGCCAGCAGGGCGCCGAAGATCAGCTCCAGCTTGCCGCCCAGCGATCCCGGCATGACGCCATAGGTATGCAGCGCCCGCGTCGCGCACAGCGCGAACAGCAGCACCCCGACAATGGCCAGTGCGGCCCGCGACGACCGCCCCGAGAAGCGCTCGTCGCAATAGCGCAGCTCAGACACCACATGCGGAATGCCGAACAGCGCGATCAGCCAGACATAGGCGGCCAGCGGCGCAGCGGCGATCAGCGCCGCCCCGGCGAGCGCCGCGATCAGGAACGCCCACGCCCACAGCGCCCCTTCCCGAGGCCCCAGCATCACGACAGGCGCGGCGGTTTCACGCATCGCGCATTGGGTGCCTGAAGCGGCGCGCCGGGTCCATGGGGCATTTCGCCGTGGAGCGCCCTTGCCCCCCGCCGCGAAATTGTCCAAACAGCGCGCGAAACAGGGTTTACCCCTGCGTCAATCCGCACAGAAAGCAGCTCCCCCGTGTCCAATTCCAACACCGTGCCCTGGCTCGTCGCCGTCATCGCCACCGCCATCGGCGCCGGCGCGATCGGCTTCTTCGCGCGCCCGATGATCCTCGGCGAATCCGCCGCCCCCGCGGCGCAGCAGCAGGCGGCCGGCGGCGAGGCCGCGCTCCCCCCCGGCACCACGACGGAAAAGTTCGACGCCTGGACGCTGATCTGCAGCCAGACCAACGACCCCGCGAAGCCGATCTGCTTCGCCACCCAGGAATCGCACACGCCCGAGGGCCAGCTGATCCTCGCCACCCTCGCCGGCTATAACGAGCAGGCTCAGCGCACATTCCTGGTGCGCGCACCGCTCGGCGTGCAGCTCGACAACGGCCTGATCTTCCAGATGGGCGACGACAAGCCCGTCGCCTTCGCCTTCTCGTCCTGCTCGCAGGTGTCGTGCGATGCGCAGCTGATCATTCCCGACGGCAATTTCGGCAAGCTGGAGGCGGCGGGTTCGTTCAACCTCGCCTATATGCTCGCTGACGGCACCCCGGTGCGCGCGACGATCTCGATGATGGGCCTCGGCAAGGCCTACGAGAAGATCATCAAGCCCGAGGTGAAGCCGGCTCCCGCCGCCGATGCCCCGGCCGCGACGCCTGCGCCGGACGCCCCGGCCGCCGGAAGCGACACGCCGACCCCGACCCCCAAGCCCGCCACCGAGTAAGACCGGAAGGACCACGCCCATGACCACGCTCACCGTCGCCGCGACGCAGATGGCGTGCTCGTGGGATGCGGACGAAAACATCGCGCGCGGGGAAAAGCTCGTGCGCGATGCGGCGGCGAAGGGCGCGAAGCTCATCCTGCTGCAGGAGCTCTTCGAGACGCCTTATTTCTGCAAGGACATCGACTACCGCTACATGGACCTGGCGGTCCCCATAACCGAGAACAAGGCGGTCAATCACTTCAAGGCCGTGGCGAAAGAGCTGGGCGTCGTATTGCCGATCTCGGTCTACGAACGCGCCAACAATGCGCTCTACAATTCGCTCGCCATGATCGACGCCGACGGATCGACGCTCGGCGTCTATCGCAAGTCCCACATCCCGGACGGCCCCGGCTATCACGAGAAATTCTACTTCAATCCCGGCGATACCGGCTTCCCCGTGTGGGAAACCGCCTACGCCAAGGTCGGCACGCTGATCTGCTGGGACCAATGGTTTCCCGAACCCGCCCGTATCCTCGCGCTGAAGGGGGCGGAGGTGATCTGCTACCCCACCGCCATCGGCTCCGAACCGCACGATCCCTCGATCCAGTCGAAGGACCACTGGCAGCGCACCATGCAGGGCCATTCGGCGGCGAACCTCACGCCCGTCATCGCCTCGAACCGCATCGGCCGCGAAGTCGGCAAGAACGCCGAAATCACCTTCTACGGCTCGTCCTTCATCACCGGCGTCGACGGCGCGAAGCTCACCGAAGCCGGCCAGCACGATGAAGAGGTGCTCACCGCGACGCTCGATCTCGAAGCGAACCGCCGCACCCGCCTCAACTGGGGCGTCTTCCGCGACCGCAGGCCCGACCTCTACGCCGACCTCCTCACGCTCGACGGCCAGCGCCGCCACGCCAGTAAGGCGTGACGGCGACCACTCGCCCTCAATCCGTGTAGTTCGCGGCCCGCTTCTCCATGTTCGACAGGATCGCCTCGACCTGATTGGGCGACCCGATCAGCGCGACCTGCTCCGCCGTCTCGGCCAGCAGCACCTCTTTCGACGAGCCGTGCGCCGCCAGATTGAACAGCCGTTTGGCCGCGCGCGTGGCGGTCGGGCTTTTCCCCGCGATCTCGCGCGCCGTCGCCAGCGCGTCCTCATACGGCGTCGCCGTCACCCGCGTCGCAAAGCCGATCCTGCCCGCCTCTTCGCCCAGAAACACACGGCCGGTATAGGTCAGCTCGCGCACGATATCCTCGCGCACCAGCCGGCGCGCCAGCTCAACCCCGCCCATATCGGGCACCAGGCCCCATTTGATCTCCATGATCGACAGCTTGGCGTCCGGCGCGATGTAGCGCATGTCCGCGCCCAGCATCACCTGGAAGCCGCCGCCGAACGCGACGCCATGCACCGCCGCGATCACCGGCACGGGCACTTCGCGCCACACCGTCGCGACATATTGCGCCCGGTTCGACTCGCCATAAGGCCGCTCGTTCAGATTGCCGCCCGCGCTGCTTTCACCGGCTTTGCGGTCGCCGCTCGCCATCTTGCCGAAATTGCCCATGTCGAGCCCGGCGCAGAAGGCGCGGCCTTCGCCCGAAAGGACCACGGCGCGCACGCCTTTCTCGGTCTTCAGCCGCAGCCCGGCGTCCACCAGCGCCGCGAACATCTTGTCGTCCAGCGCGTTCATCTTGTCGGTGCGCACGAGGCGCACATCCGCGACGCCGCCTTCGATCGTGATCCTGATGCGATCGTCGCTCATCAGATACTCCCTCCATCGATATTGATCTTCTGTCCGTTGGCGTACGGATTGGCATCCGAGACCAGCCACACGCAGGCCGCCGCCACGTCCTGCGGCACCGACACGCGGCCGAACGGCGACGACGCATCGAGGTCGGCGATATTCGCCGTGCCGCGCGCCTTCGACAGCTTGATGCCCATATCGGTGACGGTCAGGCTGGGCGCGACGATGTTGCACCGGATGCCGTGCGCCCGCTCTTCCTTGGCGATGGTGCGGGCCAGCGCCTCTTCCGCCGCCTTCGCCATGTTATAGGGCGCGCCGTTGGCGCTCATATACAGCGTCGCCACCGACGAGATCATGATGATGTCGGCGCGGCCCGCCTTGCGCAGATGCGGAATTGCGAACTTGGAAATCACGGCCGGCGCGACGGCATGCACGTTCAGCACCCGGCGCAGTTCCGCCGGGTCGGTATCCAGAACGGAATTGCCCCGGCTGGCGATGCCCGCGTTATTGATGAGGATCGAGAGCGCGCCGAAATCCGCGACCACATCGGCGATCAGCTTCTCGCACTGCGCATCGTCGTCCACGGCGGCGGCGTAAGCCTTGGCCTTCCGGCCCAGCGCTTCGATCTCGGCGACCACCTTCTCGGCCTCGCCCGCCTCGCGGCGATAATTCACCGCCACATCCGCGCCCGCTTCCGCCAGCGCCAGCGCGATCGCCCGGCCGATGCCGCGGCTTCCTCCGGTGACGAGCGCGACGCGCCCCTCCAGCGATATCTTCATGCGACGTTTCTCTCCGGTTCTTGTTGATGGCTTCAAGGCGAACGATAGCGACCGCCGGGGCTGGGCGGGCCGTCGGATATCACGCGGCCGTCCGCCGCCATGGCGATCAGATGGCTGAAGACGCTGTGCGCGGCGGCCGGATGCAGCCGCTTGTCCACATCGGCGTACATGACCGCGACCATCTCGCCGATGGTTGTATCGCCCGCCTTCAACCGCGCCAGGATCTGATCCTCGCGGTCGCGGCGATGGGCGATCAGCGTGCGCACGAAGTCCTGCGGATTGCGGGCCAGCGCATCGTGCGGCCCGCCGATCGGCGCGCCGTGCGTCGGGTAATAGACAAGATCGTCGCGCGTCGTCAGCGCCTGCAGGCTCGCCATATAGGCGTTCATGTCGCCGTCGGGAGGCGAGACCACCGTGGTGGACCAGCCCATCACATGATCGCCGGGAAAGAAGGCGCGCTCTTCCGCCAGCGCGAAACACATATGGTTCGAGGTGTGGCCCGGCGTGAAGACGCACGCGAAATGAAAGCTCTCGCCCGCGATGGCGTCGCCGTGGGCTGCGGGGGGGTTTGGGGCGCCCCAGTTTTGGCGGGGGATCGCATTATAGCCCCACGGGTGGCTAGGGTGGGGCGCGCGGGCGATTTCGGCTCCGCGCTCGCCAACGGCGAGCCGGCCGCCG
>JAPUEF010000315.1:23175-25649 GCA_027492655.1 Alphaproteobacteria bacterium
TGAAAGCTCTCGCCCGCGATGGCGTCGCCGTCGCGCACGAAGATGTCGGGCGCGAAGGCCGTATCGCCGCCTTCTTCCGTCTTCACCGCGCCGCCTTCGTCGCGCCCGTGCGGCCCGAAGCCATAGGTCTGCGCGCCGGTCTGCGCCTTCAGCGCGGCGGCCAGCGGCGAGTGATCGCTATGGGTGTGCGTCACCAGAATATGGCTGATCGGCCGCCCCGCCGCCGCCTTCAGGATCGCCGCCAGATGCCCCGGATCGTCCGGCCCCGGATCGATCACCGCCAGCGCCCGGTCGCCGACCAGATAGGTGCCGGTGCCATGAAAGGTGAAGGGCGACGGATTGTTCGCCAGCACCCGCGTCACCAGCGGCGACAGCTTCACGGCTTCGCCATAGGCGGGCTCATAGGCGCGGTTCACGGGTACGGTCACGGGCATGGCCGCAGTCTTGCGGGAAGCGGCGGCAAACGCCAGTGTGCCGCCGCGTCAAACAAAACACCGGAGGAACCCTCGTGAAACTCTACTCATCGATCGGCCCGAACCCGCACGTCGTCCGCATGTTCGCGGCCGAGAAGGGGCTGAAGCTCGATATCGTCGAGGTCGATCTGATGAAGGGCGAGAACCGCGAGACGGCACATCTGGGCCGCAACCCCGCCGGCCAGACCCCGGCGCTGGAGCTCGACGATGGAACCTTCATCAGCGAGATCACCGCGATCTGCGAGTATCTGGAGGAAAAGCACCCCACCCCCGCCCTTATCGGCGCGACGCCGGAACAGCGCGCCGAAACCCGCATGTGGGTGCGCCGCTTCGATGAAAACGTCATCTGGCCGCTGATCAACGGCTTCCGCTATGCCGAGGGCGCGCCGCTCTTCACCGGCCGCGTCCCGGTTTACCCCGAAATCGCGCCGCAGCTCAAAGCCCTCGCCCTCGACCGTCAGAAATGGATCGACGGCATGATCGCCGGCCGCACCTATTTCTGCGGCGACCGCTTCACGCTGGCCGACATTATCGCCTTCGCCTTTCTCGGCTTCGGAGCCGCCGTCGGTCAGAAGATCAATCCCGAGGCGGCCCATCTCGCCGCCTGGTTCGAGCGCGTGAAGTCGCGGCCAAGCGCCGCAGCCTGAAACGTCTTTAGCGCCCGGCGATCCGAGGGCGGCGGCGCACGCGTCACCGCCCTCATCTCAGGTTGCGCCTATGACCCGGTTTCCGTCAGCCGCGCTCCCGATTTTCATCGATGACAAACCGGCCCACATGTCGCGCCCGGCCGGGATGCCCGCCGGCCCTAGATGGCCCGCCCCGCTTTCTCCCAATAGGGATCGCGCAGCTTCCGCTTGAAGATCTTGCCTGAGTCCTCACGCGGCAGCTCCGCGTGGAAGGTGATCGTCTTTGGGACTTTATAGCGCGCGATGTGCTTGGCGAGTTCGTCCTTCACGAACTGCGCCTCCAGCGTCACGCCCGCAGCCGGCTGCACCGCCGCCAGCAGCACCTCGCCGAAATCCTCGTCCGGCACGCCGAAGACGCAGCCATCCGCCACGCCCGGCACCTTCAGCAGCTCTGCTTCGATCTCCGCCGGATAGATATTCACCCCGCCCGAGATCACCATGTTGTTGCGCCGGTCGCAGAGATAAATGAACCCATCGGCATCCTGATAGGCGATATCGCCCACCCCGATCAGCCCGTCCTTTTCGGCCTTGCGCCGTTTGGCGTCGTCACCGTGATAGGTGAAGTCCAGCCCGGTCGTCAGCCGCACATAAAGATCGCCCGGCTCGCCCTGTTTCACGTCCTCGCCGTCATCACCAAGGATGCGCAGCTTTACGTTGGGCAGCGCCTTGCCCACGGTGCCCGGATGCGTCAGCCACTCCTCCGCCGTGCAATAGACGACCGCGCCGGTCTCGGTCGAACCATAATACTCGTTGATGATCGGCCCCCACCACTCGATCATCCCCTTCTTCACATGCGGCGGACACGGCGCCGCCGCATGCACGATGAACTTCAGCGACGAAACGTCGTATCTGTCGCGCACCTCTTTGGGCAGCTTCAGCAGCCGCACGAACATCGTCGGCACCATCTGGATATGCGTGACGCGGTGTTTTTCGATCAGCCGCAGCAGATCCTCCGGATCGAAGCGCGGCTGCAGGATCACATCTGCCCCCGCCCGCACCGACAGCCCTGAATAGGCATTGGGCGCCGAGTGATAGAGCGGCCCTGGAATGATCGAGACGATCTGCTGCGATCCCGGCGTCAGAATCGCATCGATCAGCCCGAATACCGTACCGATCGTCCTGGCGCTCGCCATCGCCTGCTCCGGCGTCGGCGGCGCGCGCCTCACGCCCTTGGGCCGTCCCGTCGTGCCGCTGGTATAGATCATCGCGCCCGGCGGATCGGCGACCTCGGGCGGCAAGGGCGCGAAGCCCGCGACCCAGTTCTCCCAGTCCGTCCGCCCCGCCGGCACCTTGCGCATCTCGTCGCTCACCTGGA
>JAPUEF010000315.1:25659-37144 GCA_027492655.1 Alphaproteobacteria bacterium
AACGCCGCCGCGATCTCGCCCGGCGTCTCCACCACAAACACCGGCACGCCCTTAGGGATCGCTGCCGCCACGCCCGGCAGAAGATCGGCATGGATGACGATCGCCTTCGCGCCGCAATTCTCGAACAGATAGGCGGCCTCGTCCTCGGTGTAGTGCCAGTTCACCGGCACCGGATAGCCGCCCAGCTGCCCGATCGCCGCCGAGGCCTCGAAGAACGCGAAATCGTTGCGCAGCATGATCGCCACGGCGTCGCCGCGCCCGATGCCGAGGCTCGCCAATCCCCGCGCCGCGCGCTGCGCCCGTATCGCCAGTTCGGAATGATCGAGCGTCCGCGCGCCCGAGATCAGCTTCGCCATGTGCTCTCGTCCCATATGATTATATGGATCGATTGAAGCGGCGATCCGGGGCGGCGTCCAGCGCCGCCCCGGTTTAGTCGCTAGGCGTCCGCGCCCAGCCGATGCTTGCGCGTCAGATACTCGAACCGCCAGGTCATCAGCGCCGCCGCGACCAGCAGCGCGAACGCCAGCCCCATCCACACGCCCTGCCCTTCCAGCGGCGTCCAGAAGCCCAGCATCACGCAGACCGGGAAGCCCAGCACCCAATAGGCGAGACCCGCGATCCACATCGGCAGGCGCGTATCTTTCAGCCCGCGCAGGCCATAGGCCGCCGCCACCTGCTGCCCGTCGACGAGCTGGAAGATCGCCGCGATCGCCAGATACTGCGCCGCGAACATCGCCGCGTGCTGCGCGCGCGGATCGGAGAGGTCCAGATAGAACCCCGCGATCTCATACGGCCAGGTCCACATCACGAACGCCGTCAGCCCCATGAAGAAGAACGCCATCATCTGCCCGACATGCCCGGCGCGCCTGACCGCGTTCCAGTCGCCCGCGCCGGCCGCATAGCCGACGCGCACGGTCTGCGCGAACGCGATGCCCAGCGGCACCTGAAAGGTCAGCGAGGCGACGTTGATCGCGATTTGATGTCCGGCAAGTTGATCGGCGCCGAACAGCCCCACCAGCCACAGCGCCGCGTTGAACACCGCACCTTCGAAGAACAGCGTCAGCCCGATGGGAAAGCCCAGCACCACGAAGCGCCACACCTTGCCGCCGTCGAAGCGTGCGAAGCCCTCGAACGGACGGATGGAGCGCGTCGCGGGATGCAGGAACACCGTCGTCGCCAGGATCGCGGCGGAAACCAGCGTCGCGCAGGTCGTCGCGATGCCGGACCCCAGCACGCCCATCGCCGGGAAGCCGAAATGCCCAAAAATGAAGACCCAGTTGAACAGCGCGTTGATGCCGATCCACAGCAAGGTGATCAGCAATGCGGGACGCGGACGGCTCAACGCCGAGAACAGGTTCCGCATCACGCCGATCAGCAGCATGAAGGGCAGCGCCGGCAGCAGCGCCGTCACGTACAGCGCCGCCGTCGCCGAAAGGCCCGGGTCTTGTCCCAGCAGGCCGAACAGCGGCCGCGCGAACAGCAGGATGACGATCGCCGGCAGCGACGTCAGGCCCACCGCGAAGAAGCCGGCGCGGAAATCGGTGCGCAGCTGATCGGCCGTCGCCTGACGGCGGCGCGCGGGGTCCAGCCCGTGCGGGTCGGCGCCGATGGTCTGGGCCAATGTCGGCGACAGCGCCGACGACATGCCGAACCCGAACATCATGGGCATGTAGAACAGGCTGAGGCCCAGCGCCGCAGCGGCCAGCGCGTCGGGGCCGAGGCGGCCCAGCATCAGCACGTCGGTCACGCCGATGGCCATAGAGGCGAGCTGGGTCAGCACCAGCGGCCAGGCGAGCTTCAACGTGGCGGCGATTTCGCCGCTATAGGTCTTGGGGAGGGAAAGGGCGGGCCGATGGAGCTCGTCCTGAAACACTTCGGCTGTCATTTTCGTATGGCGTTCCTGAAGGACACGATCAGGTCAGGGCCGCCATGTGACAGGCGGCGATCAGGCTGGGCGGATATCCATCGTGCGGTTCGTCCCTTGGGTTGGTCGCTCGAAAATCGAATGGTCGGAGAGAGAGGATTCGAACCTCCGGCCCCTGCTTCCCGAAAGCAGTGCTCTACCAGGCTGAGCTACTCTCCGACGAGAGAGGGGCGGTTCCTAACCGCGCGCCGAACGGAAATCAAGCGGCAGATCAATCCCGGACGATATTCGCCGTGGCGATGGTGCATTCGAACCGCCCGGCCGATTTCTGCGAACACTTGCAATCGCCCCTGGCATTGCCCCCGGCCCGCGCCTTGGCCTGCGAACAGGCCTGCGATTCCGACGTCCCCACGCCGGTTGCGCCGCGCCCGGCCCCGGTCGGCGCTCCGGCGCTGTAGGTCTTGCCGCCGGAAGGCGACGCCGCTTCGGCGGGCGCCAGGGTCTTGGCCCCGGCCACGCTGACGCAGGCGACATACTCGTCCGGCGTCATGTCCGATTGCGGCTTGCTGCAATCCGCCTCCGCCAGAGCGGCGGGGATCAGCAGGACGGCGAAGGCGAAGGCGGTCAGAATACGCATGGCCGTGGATGTTTCGGTGCAGCTTGCGGCGAATTTACGGCGGGGCCAGGCCGGGGTTCAACCGTCATCGCCCAGATACGGCGTCACCGACCGCGCCGCGAAATGCTGCCGCAGCGCCCTGTTCAACTCGGCCCCGAACAGGATCAGGATCGCCGTGAAATAAAAGAACACCATCGCCGCCGCTATACCGCCAAGCCCGCCATAAACCGCGTCATAGCTCGCGAAATTCGCCAGATAGGCGGTAAACCCCGCCGCCAGCCCCAGCCATAGCAGCGTCGTCACCAGCACGCCGGGGATCACGTCGTAAAGCCGCCGCCGCCCGCCCGGCAGCCACAGATGGGCGAGGCACAGCGCCACGAACAGCGCCGCGCCGGCGGCCAGATACCGGGTCAGGATGTTGTTCGCCAGCGTCCCCGCCGCTTCCTGTGCATAGTCCGGCAGATTGGTCATCACCACCGTCGAAACGATGGTCAGATAGCCCAGGAACACCGCCAGCGCGACGACCGAGGCGATCACCAGCAGGCTCTCCAGCCGCCGCCGCACGATGTTGCGTTCTTCCTCTGCGTCATAGGCGCGGTTCAACCCTGTCCGCAGCGATTCCACCCCGTTCGAGGCCGACCACAGCGCCACCACCGCGCCCAGCGTCAGCAGCTGAGGCGACCTGATCGACAGCGCCTCGCCGAACGGCCGCGAGATCGCCTGCGCGATCTGCTGCGGCAACGCCCCGAACACCAGCTGCACCGCCGAGCGCGCCTCGCCCTCGACATGGAAGAAGGCGGCGAAGGCGATCAGGAAGATCAGGAACGGAAACAGCGCCAGCAGCGTGGAGAACGCCATCGACCCGGCGATCTCGATGCCGTCATGCAGCACCAGCCGCTGCATCGCCTTCCATGCCGGATTGAATATGCCGACCGTGCGCCAGAGGCGCACGCGCCAACGCCGGGAGATTTGCGGAAGATGTTCGCCAAGGCGCATCAGGCCAGTCTAAACGCCCGTGCGCCCCCGACGGAAGCGCACCGGATGCGCCCGCCGCGCCAGCCATTCCGACGCGACCAGCGCCAGCAGCGACAGAACCACCGCCATCGCGGTCAGACGCAGCGCCGCCGCATCGCCGTCCGGCTGCTGGATATAGGCGTAGATGGCGGACGGAATGGTCTGCGTCTCGCCGGGAATGTTCGAAACGAAGGTGATCGTCGCCCCGAACTCGCCCAGACTGCGGGCGAAGGCCAGCACCGCCCCCGCCACCACGCCGGGGGCCGCCAGCGGCAGCGTCACCTGCAGGAAGGCGCGGATGCGCCCGGCCCCCAGGCTCCGCGCCGCCTGCTCCATCGCCGGATCGACCGCATCGATGGCGACGCGGATCGCCCGCACCGCCAGCGGAAACGCCATCACCGCCGAGGCCACCACCGCGCCCGTCCATTTGAACGCGACGACGATGCCGAACCAGTCCTCCAGCAGCGCCCCGACCGGACCTTTGCGCCCCAGCACGATCAGCAGCAGATACCCCGTCACCACTGGCGGGATCACCAGCGGCAGATGCACCAGCGCGTCCACCAGGATCTTTCCGGGGAAATGCGCCCGCGCCAGCAGCCACGCCGTCAGGATCGCCGGCGGCAGCACCACGATCGTGCACCACAGCGCGACGCGCAGGCTCAGAAAGATCGCCGCCCACTCCGCAGGCGTGAATAAATCCATCGGATCCGAGCCGCCCCCTCTTCGCGCGCCGTCCGGCCCTGCCTCAATGCGCCGGTTTGCCGAATCCCGCTTTCGCGAAAATTGCGCCCGCCGCCGCGCCCTTCAGGAAGGTCAGGAACGCCGCGGCTTCGGGCGTCGCCGTCCTGGTCAGCGCGGCGGGGTACAGGATCGGATCGTGCGTCGCCGCCGGGAAGACGCCCACCGCCTTCACCTTTGGTTCGGCCATGGCGTCGGTCACATAGACGATCCCGAACGCCGCCTCGCCGCGCGCCACCAGCGCCAGCGCGGCGCGCACATTCTCGGCCCGCGCCACTTTGGGCTGCACCGCGTCCCAGACGCCCAGCGCGCTCAGCGCGGCCTTGGCGTATTTCCCCGCCGGCACCGCATCGGGATCGGCCAGCGCCAGCTTGCTTTCGCCCACCGCGCCCGAAAGGTCGAAACCGTCCGCGATCTCCAGCGTCGTCGCGCTGTCCGCCGGCGCGATCAGCGCCAGCGCGTTCGACAAAAGGTCCACCCGCGTGTCGGCGGCGATCAGATCCTTCTGCGCCACATAGTCCATCCAGTCCGTATCGGCCGAGATGAAAAGCTCCGCCGGCGCGCCCTGCTCGATCTGCCTGGCCAGCGCGTTCGAGCCGGCATACGAAATGACGATCGTAGTGCCGGTCTCGGCCTTGAAGGCGGCGGCCGCCTCGTCCAGCGGACCTTTCAGACTGGCGGCGGCGAACACCACCGGCCCGTCGGCGGCGCGAGCCGGAAAGGCGGCCATCAGCGCGGCGATCAGGCAAGCGATCAGGAACTTCATGGGCGCGTCTCCGTCTTGCCGTTATATCCGGGCGTATATAGCGTCAGCATCATGCCGTCGCTCCGCATCAGAGTCGATATCGCACCGGGCCAGTGGATCGGCCCCGGAAAGGCGCAGTTGCTGGACGAGATCGCGCGCACCGGCTCCATCTCGGCCGCCGCCCGGGCGATGGACATGTCCTATCGCCGCGCCTGGCTTCTGGTCGAAACCCTGAACGCCATGTTCGACGAGGCGCTCGTCGCGACGGCGGCGGGCGGACGGCGCGGCGGCGGGGCCGCGCTCACGGCGCGCGGCAAAACCGTACTCGCCGCCTATCGCAGCATCGAACGCAGCGCCGCCAGGGCCGCCGCGCCCGCCGTCAGAACGCTTATGAGGTCCGGATGAAGCCGCTTCTCCTCGCGCTGCTCCTCACCGGCGCGGCATGGGCCGAAAGCCCCGCCGCCCCTTGCGAAGGCTTCGCCTGGCCGATGGCGCGCGAGAAGGCCGCCTTCGAAGCCGCCGCGCCCGGCGCGATCCCGTCCGGCACGACGCTCGGCGCATGGCCGGAAGCCGCCGAAACCCTCGCGCTTGCGCCCCATGGCGAGGCGGATTTCCCCCTCGCTCCCGGACGCGCCCCGAAGCACGGTGCGAACGGCGGCTATATCGTGCTGCCCGCCCCCGCCGCGCCCGGCGCCTATCAGGTGACGCTCAGTGGCAAGGCGTGGATCGACGTCGTGCAGAACGGCGCTCATGTGACGGCGGGCGACCATAGCTCCGATCACGCCTGCCCCCTGATGCGCAAATCGGTGCGCTTCGATCTCGTTGCCGCGCCCGTCACCTTGCAGATCAGCGGCAGCGATGCGACGACCCTGACATTCACCATTCTGCCGGTCGCCGACTAAAGCCTCCGGCCCCGGAGATCTTCATGGCGCACAAGGTCGGTATCCTCACCCCCATGCTCGCGGGGTTGATGCGGTTTCTGCCCTCCGAGTTCACGGTCGTGAACCGCGCCGACTACGACAGCGACGCCGCCATGGCTGCCGCTCACCCCGATCTGAAAGCCCTCATCGTCATCGGCGGCCAGCCCCTCGCGCATGAAACGGTCGAAGCCTTCGGCGGCCTCGGCCTCATCGCCTGTTTCGGCGTCGGCTATGACGGCGTCGATGTCGCCCATGCCGCCGCGCGCGGCATCGTCGTCACCAACTGCCCCAACGTGAACAACGAGGATGTCGCCGACCACGCGCTCGGCCTCTTCATCGCTGTGGTGCGCAACATCGTCTCCGGTCATGCCCGCGTCGTCGGCCCCGGCTGGACGAGCGGCGATCGCGGCGGCCTGTGGCCTTCGCTGCGCCAGCTCAAGGCCGGCATCGTCGGCATGGGCGCGATCGGCCGGTCGATCGCCAAGCGCCTGCCGCCCTTCGGCGTCGCGGTTTCCTGGTGGGGTCCGAACCCCAAACCCGAACTCGGCCTTCCCCGCGCCGACAGCGTGCTCGACCTCGCCCGGGACTGCGACGTCCTCTTCATGGCCGGCCGCGCCGACGAGACCAGCCGGGGCATCATCTCCGCCGAGGTGATCGAGGCGCTGGGACCGAACGGCTATGTCATCAACGTCTCACGCGGCTTCACGGTGGACGAGGACGCGCTCATCGCCGCGCTGAAGGCGCGCAAGCTGGCGGGCGCAGGCCTCGACGTTTTCCACGACGAGCCGACACCGCCCGCGCGCTGGGCCGATGTGCCCAATGTGGTTCTCACGCCGCATATCGGCGGCGGCGGTCGCGGGGCGATCGAGGCGCAGACCCGGCTGGTCTTGGATAACCTCGCCGCCTTCTTCGCCGGAAAGCCGGCGCTGACTCCGGTTTCCCCGGCCTGAGCCTTCCGTTACGCAAGTTTTTTGCGCTTGGCGGCGGCGCATGCATCCGCGAAAACCTCGCCATGACGCAATTCGCTTCCTACGCGCTCGACCGCTCGCTTCAGCTCGAACATTTCGGCGACGGTCGCTGGCGCGGCACCACCGATCCGCTCTACGGCAACCGCTTCGGTCCCTATGGCGGCTGGATCGCGGCGCTGCTGATGAAAGCGGTCCTCGACCAGAATCCGCATGGCGAGCCGCTGTCGCTGACCGTCACCTTTCTGGGCGGCTGCAAGGACGGCGTCCTCGACGGGCGATGCCGCCTGCTGCGCCGGGGCCGCACCAACGAACACTGGACGGCCGAATTCTCCGATCATACCGGAACCCCGGTGGCGCATGGCGTGGCGACCTTCGGGCTGCGCCGCGAGACCATCGCGATCGGCGCGCTGCCCTCGCCCGCCCCCGCCCCGCAGCCCCAGGACGTGCCGCAGCGCCCCGATTTCGGCGATAACGGTCCGGCCTTCTTCAAGGCTTACGATTACCGCCAGTTCGTCGGCCGTCCCTTCCGCATCAACGAAACCGCCCTCACGCGCGGCTGGCTGAAGGAAGCCGACGCGCGGCCGCTCGACTATGTCTCGCTTGTCGCCGCCGCCGACGCGCCGATGCCGCGCGTCTTCCTGAAATCGACCACGCCTTCGCCCATCGCCACCATGACGATGTCGGTCTATTTCCACGCCCGCCCGGAAGATTTCGCCGAGGCCGGCGGCGGCTTCATTCTGATCGACGCCGGCATGCGCATGGGCCGCGCCGGCTTCCACGACCAGACCGCCGAACTCTGGACGCCTTCGGGGCAGCTCCTCGCCACCACCGAACAGATCGTCTGGTACAATCTGAAAGCCGAGCCCGGCCCCTCGAACGCCTGACGCTCCCCGGCTAGGCGGCGCGCGCCGCCGCGGCGTGCCACCGGGCCGAGGGCAGGCGGATGCGCACCCTCGTGCCTTAGCCGATCGCGCTTTCAAAGCCCAGCGTTCCGTTCATCGCGGTCACCAGCCCGCGCACGATCGACAGGCCAAGCCCGGTGCCGCCGCCGTTCGCCGTCTGGGTTTCCGCGACCTGATAGAACGGCGTGCCCAGCAACGGCAGCTTGTCGTCCGGGATGCCGGCCCCGGTATCGGAAACCGCGATCTCCACCGTGCCTTCCAGCCGGCGCACGCTCCACGACAGCGTGACCTTGCCGTCTGCGGGCGTGAATTTCAGCGCGTTCGAGATCAGATTGATCAGGCACTGGCGCAGCGCCGTGGGATCGGCCAGCACGCCGACGCCGATCTGCTCACGCTTGACGATCAGCTGCACGCCGCGCGCCGCAGCCAGACCTTCCAGCATGCGCGCCGCTTCGTTCACCGCGCTGTCGACCAGGCAAGGCGCGACGTTCACCTGATGCTTGCCCGCCTCGATGCGCGCCAGCGACAGGATGTCGTTGATGACGCCCAGAAGATGCGCGCCCGATTCATGGATATCGGCGGCGTATTCCTTGTACTTCGGGACGCTGTGCGCGCCGAAGCGCTCCTCGGCCATGATGTCCGAAAAGCCGATGATCGCGTTCAACGGCGTGCGCAGCTCATGGCTCATATTGGCGATGAACGACGATTTCGCGGCGCTCGCCGCCTCCGCCGCCTTGGCCGAGATCGACACCTGCACCAGCCGGTGGATGAGGCCGCGCCAGCGCATCGCCAGCATCGCCAGCGCCGCGCCGATGCCCAGCAGCAGCGCGACCGCCCACGGCCAATATCCGGCCATGAAAACGCCCAGCTGCGAGGGCATCGTCCAGGTCAGATAGCCGAACGTACGGCCCTCCACGTCCTGCAAAGGCACCGCAGCGCCCTGCGGCGGTGCGGCGCTCGCCGTGAACGCGATCTCGCCGACCCCGAAATCCTCCGAAAGCTGCCGATAGGCGTGCGATACCGGCGTCAGCGCCACGAACACATTGCGCGGACGGCGCAGCTGCGCGCGCAGCGACGGATCGACCGGGGCGATCACGGCGGCGGCGACGATGTAAGGCGCGCCGTCGATCAGCGCGAAGGCCGAGGTGGCGTTGGTGCCGTCGCGTTCCGGCATCGCCAGCGCCGCGCGGCGCACCCGCGCCAGCGCGCCGTCGGCCGCCAGATGCCCCGCCAGCGCGTCGCCTTCCACGCTCCACGCGAATAGCGGCTTGCCGCGCTCGTCGAAAATGAAGCTCGTCGCCGCGCCCCAGCTGTCGGCGGTCGCCGGACCCAGATTGTCCGCACCCCATTGCTTCGCGTGGCCGTCGCGCACCGCCAGATAGAACTCGTCCCACCAGGCATAATCGCCGGCGAAACTCTGCTGCTTCAGCCGCAGCCGCTTCATCACCGAGGCGACCTGCTGGCCCTGCGTCGCACGCTGTTTTTCATCCAGCGTTTCCCCGACCCGCCCGATCAGGACTCCGTTCAGCGCCAGCGCCAGCGTCAACAGCATCGCCACCGGCACCAGAACCTGGCGCAGAAGACTACGGCGTTCACGGGATGCTGCGTTGACGGCGGGCGACATGGATTTCCGGTTTCCGTCGTGGAAACTAACCCGGCCGCCCCTAACGTCGCCCCAACATGTCCTAACGGCGCAGTAACCACCGCCCGGCGCGGATACCGCGTCTCAACGCCCCGCAGCGGCGGGCAGATCGATCAACCCGCCCAGCACCAGCGCCAGCAGCGTCGCATGCGCGATGAAGATCAGCCGCGTGATCGCCGTGAAGCCGCGCTTGCGCGTCTTGTGACGGAAGACATGCTGCGCGAACAGCCCGCCCGCGATGCCGAAGAAGGCGTCGGCGAAATGCAGCATGCTTTCGCGCACCCGCGTGCGCTGCTCGCGCGCGAAAACCTTGTCGAGCCAGTAGGCGAGCCCCGACCCGAAGGTCATCACGAAATAGAGCCCCGGAAACCAGATCGGGGCGCGGCCGATCGCGAAGGTCAGACCAGCCCCCACCAGAATCGCCACCGCCGCCAGAAGGCGCGAGACGTCCAGCATGCTGCGCGGCGGCGGCGCTTTGGGCGGCGGCGGCGCAGCGCCCGCCAACTCCACGTCGTTCGCCGCCGGCCCGCCATCGCGCCCGACGCCCAGCGCGAATGTCAGCCGGTCGCCGGCTACCGGACGGCGATGGCGATCGCGCAGGAATTTCGCATGCACGAAGACGGGCTGCGCGAAGTCGGCGGCTTCGATAAAGCCGAAGCCGCGCGCATCGTCCCACGAGACGAGCCGGCCTTCGTGACGTTTCGCCTGATCGACCATACCGCGCTGGATAGCCAATGCCGGCGTCCGCGTCGATGGGGCCGCTGGCGCAAGCCGCCCGGCGCGTTATTGTGCGGCCATCGCTATTCCAGAACACACGAGGAAACACATGGATTTCGCAATTCCCCCGCACGTGAAAACGCTGCTCGACGAAATGGACGCCTTCATCGAGGCGGAAATCAAACCGCTCCAGGCTCAGGACGACAACGAGCGCTTCTTCGACCACCGCCGCGAACACGCCCGCACCGACTGGGACCGCGACGGCATGCCGCGCCACGACTGGGAAAACCTGCTCAAGGAGATGCGCCGCCGCGCCGACAAGGCGGGCTTCCTGCGCCTCGCGCTGCCGGAGGAATATGGCGGCCGCAATATCGGCAACCTCGCCATGGCGATCATCCGCGAGCATCTCGCCGCCAAGGGTCTCGGCCTCTTCAACGATCTCCAGAACGAAAGCTCCATCGTCGGGAACTTCCCGCAGATCCTGATGTTCCGCGATTTCGGCACCGAGAAACAGAAAGAGGAATGGATCAAGGGCGCGCTCGCCGGAACCCACCGCGCCGCCTTCGGCCTCACGGAACCCGATCACGGCTCCGACGCCACCTGGATGGAGACCACCGCCGTGCGCGACGGCGACGAATGGGTCATCAACGGCGCGAAGATGTGGAACACCGGCGTCCATGTCGCCAGCCACGATATGGTCTTCTGCCGCACCTCGGGCAAACCCGGCGACGCCAAGGGCATCTCGTGCCTTCTGGTGCCGATGGATGCGCCGGGCGTGAAGGTCGAGTTCTACTACTGGACCTTCAACATGCCGACCGACCACGCCCACGTCACCTTCAAAGACGTGCGCGTCCCGGCCGACGCTCTCTTCGGCCCGCCGGATGACGGCCTCCGCCTCGCCCGCCATTTCGTGCACGAGAACCGCATCCGCCAGGCGGCTTCGTCGCTCGGCGCCGGCGTCTACTGCCTCAACGAGGCGATCGACTATTCCAATGTCCGCGCCCCCTTCGGGAAAAAGCTCTCCGCCAACCAGGCGATCCAGTTCCCCACGGTCGAGCTGATGACCCAGGCCGAAATGCTCCGCCTCCTCATCCAGAAAACGGCGTGGGAGATGGACCAGATGACCGGCCCCGAGATTCAGGTTCAGCTCTCCGACAAGGTCTCGATGTGCAATTACTGGGCGAACCGCTTCTGCTGCGAAGCGGCCGACTGGGCGATGCAAGTGCATGGCGGTATGGGCTATTCGCGGCACAAGCCCTTCGAGCACATCTATCGCCACCACCGCCGCTACCGCATCACCGAAGGCTCGGAAGAGATCCAGCAGCGCAAGGTCGCGGCCTTCCTGTTCGGCTACCTCGG
>JAPUEF010000316.1:0-4342 GCA_027492655.1 Alphaproteobacteria bacterium
GTCCGCGTCGGCTCGTTCAGGCAGAGCAGCCGCGCGGCCCGCGCGACATCGGCGAATAGGACGCTGCGGCCTTCCGCCGTCGTCAGTTCGGCGGACGCGGCGCGCACGACATAGGTGCCATCCGCTTTCCAGCCGCCATCGGCGGCCAGCGCCGGCAGCGGCGCGAGGCTGAAAATCAGTGTAGCGGCGATCACGAAGCTCTTCATTGGGGTCTCTCTCGTCACGGCGGAGGCGGAGTGCGTCCGGATCACGAGGAAGGCGGATTTCCGCGCCATCGGTTAGGATGACGACCTGACGAACGCCTGATGAAGACCTGACGGCGGCTGATTTCGCGCCTGCACGCGATTGCGCCGAACGCGCCTTCGCGCATGATCCGCGCCGACCATGAGCGACACCGCCGCCACCGAACCCGTTCTCCTGTCTCAAGCCGCGCCGTTTCGGCTGGGGGCGCTGTCCGTGCGCCCGGCGACACGCGAAGTCGTGGCGGGCGACTGGCGCGAGGTGCTGGAGCCCCGCGTCATGCAGGTTCTGGTGGCGCTGGCCCGCGCGGCGGGCGACGTGGTGGGACGCGACGAGCTGACCCAGAGTTGCTGGGACGGCCGGGTGGTCAGCGAGGACGCGATCAACCGCGTCATCGCGCGTCTGCGCCGCCTCGCCGAGCAGGGCGAGGGCGGTTGGTTCACGCTGGAGACCGTCACGAAAGTCGGATACCGGCTCGTCGCCGGCGTTGCCGCAGCGTCAGATGCCATCGCCGCGTCGCCCGCTCCCGCCCTGCAGGAAATCCGGACGCCCGGATCGCGCCGGCGCTGGCCGCTTCTCCTTGGCCTCGTTGCGCTCGTGGCGGCGGCGGTCGCGGCGTACCTGATCTACGCCGCAAGCCCGCCTGCGCTGGATGACGCCTTGTTGCAGGATTACGGCCGCGCCGTAGAGGCGATGAATGCCGGCACCTCCGATGAATCCGCTCACGCTATCGCGCTGCTGCAATCGGTGGTGGACCGCGCGCCGAACTACGCGCCGGGCTGGTCATCCCTGTCGCTGGCCTATCTCATAAGTCTCGAATACGTGCCGCCTGAAGCCCGTGACGGCGTCGTTCGCCGCGCCGACGCCGCCTGGCGCAGGGCCATGGAGCTCGATCCCGACGACCCCGGCGCCCATGCCGCGCGCTACGTGATGACGTCATACCCCGACCTGCTGTCGCGCGACCGGGCGCAGCTGGACGTGCTGGAGCGCGCACCTGACCAGACCAACATGCTGCTCTCACGCGCCGGCTTCCTGCGTCAGGTCGGACGCTATCGCGAGGCGGTGGCGTTCGGCCGGCGCGGCGCGGAGCTCGATGGCGCTTCGCCGCGCTCGCGCGGCTCGCTGGGGCGCATGCTGGTCGCTTCGGGGCAGATCGAGGAAGGCGACCGCGTTCTCGCCGAAGCGGCCCGGCTCTGGCCGCGCAACACCTCGATCTACTTCACCCGCGTCTGGGTCTATCTGGAGACCGGGCGACCGCAGCAGGCGCTGGCGCTTCTCGACGACCGCGCGCAGCGGCCCTCAGGCGTGCCGGTCGACGATTTCGTCGTCTATCGCACGGCGGCGCAGGCCCTTCAGTCCCGCAGCGCGGACGATGTGAAGGCGGCGCTCGTCGCCTTCGGCGCGACCGTGCCGCAGGGCTTCGGCTATGCCCAGAACGCCATGATGGTCCAGTCGGCGCTCGGCGATCTCGACGCCGCCTTCAGCACGGCGGACGCGCTCTATCGCGGCATCGGCATAGAAATCGCACCGATGATGTTCAGCCCCGTCCAGGGGCAATACGTCAACAACAAGCGCGGCGCGATGCATGTGCTGTTCAACGAGCTGACGTCCGGCATGCGCGCCGATCCACGCTTCGAGCCGCTGCTCGAAGAGCTGGGCCTGATGGACTACTGGCGTTTGTCCAACACCCGCCCCGATGTCTGCATGGGGCGCGCACCGCCGCCGTTCTGCGCGACGCTGGGCGCGCCGCGCTGAGGCGGACGGTCAGGCCGCCATCAGGCGGTCGACCTCGCTCACCAGGTCTTTCAGATGGAAAGGCTTCGACAGCACCTTGGCCTGCTTGGGCGCGGCGCTGGACGGGTTGAGCGCGACCGCCGCGAAGCCCGTGATGAACATGATCTTCATCTCCGAATCGATCTGGGCGGCCAGCCGCGCCAGCTCGATGCCATCCATCACCGGCATCACGATGTCGGTCAGCAGCAGATCGAAGCGGAAGCCTTTCAGCGCCTCCAGCGCCTCGTCGCCCTGCCCGTAATGCGCGACGTCGTGGCCCGCCTTCTCGAGCGCCGCCGCAAGGAAACGCCGCAGCGATTCGTCGTCTTCTGCCAGAAGGATTCGCGCCATGCCCTGATGTCCTGCGTGATCGGAGGCGAACCTACAGGCCAGCGCAAATCGGTGTAAAGCCTTGCCCGCGCTCCGGGGCGGTGGTTCTCTCGCCCGCATGCAGACGGACGCCGCCTTTCCCAGCGCCGCGGCGGCGGAGACGCCATCGCAGGACAGCGCCGCGCCCGAGACCGACCGCCCCCTTTTCCTGATCGATCAGCCCGCTATCCGCACCGCGCCGTTCATCTTCGCCTCGCCCCATAGCGGGCGCGACTATCCGGCCGATTTGCTGAACGCGACGCGGCTGGACCCGTTGACGCTACGTCGCTCTGAAGATTGCTTCGTGGAGGAGCTGTTCGCCTCCGCCCCTCTCCACGGCGCACCGCTGCTGAAGGCGCTGTTTCCGCGCGCCTATTGCGATGTGAACCGCGATCCCGGCGAGCTGGACCCGGCCTTGTTCTACGAGGCGCCGCCGCTGACCCCGCTGACCCGCAGTCCGCGCGTCCATGCAGGGCTGGGCGTCATCGCCCGCGTCGTGCGCGACGGCGCCGAGATTTATTCCCGCCGCCTGCCGCTGGCCGAGGCGCGTCGCCGCCTGAGCCAGCTTCACGCGCCCTATCATGCCGCCCTGCGGGGACTGATCGAGGCGACCAAAGCGAAATTCGGGCAGGCGATCCTGATCGATTGCCATTCCATGCCCGGCCAGGCGGCGCTTGGCGGCACGGACATGATTCTGGGCGACCGCTACGGCGCGAGCTGCGCCCCGGAGCTGACAGCCTTTGCGACCCGCACCCTGACCGGGCTGGGCTTCGAGGTCGGGCGGAACAATCCCTATGCCGGCGGATATACGGCCGAGACTTACGGCGCGCCGGCCAGGGGCGTGCATGTGCTTCAGATCGAAGTGAACCGTGCGATCTATCTGGACGAGGCGCGGCTGGAACGGCTGCCGGCTTTCGCGGACGTGAAGACCCGGATCGATGCGTTCGTCGCCACCCTGACGGCGTGGCCGGGCGCCTGACGCCACCCCTCAAGGCGTTTCCACAAAGAAAAGGGGCCGCTCCGAAGAGCGGCCCTAGTTTAGGGAGGAAACGCCCAGGAAGGGCATGCGATCGGCGCAAGGCGCCTTTCGCACTGCACAATCTAAGGAGGGTTCAAACCGCTGTCAAGAGTATTCAGTGGTCAGTGATTTTCTTTTTTATTGATATATTTCAGTATGTTACAGAGTTGACGCAGCGCAACATGCCTGCCTCCGATTTCTCCTGTAACGTAAACGTAAGCCACCTCTCGCCGACTCGGATGACCGTCGAAACATAAGATTCACGCCCCCGTCGCGGAGGCGTCTCACGGCGATGCGACCCTGCCCCGACGCGATGATTCAGGGCGCAGGCGATGACCGCTCAAGAGACTTCCGGCCAGCCGAACGCGCCACGCTGGCGGGCGCTGTTCATCTCCGACATCCATCTGGGCACCTGGGGCTGCAAGGCCGACCGGCTGCTGAGCTTTCTGAAAACCCAGAAAGCCGAGCGCCTCTACCTCGTCGGCGACATCGTGGACGGCTGGCGGCTGAGGCGGCGCTGGTTCTTCCCGGCCGCCCACAAGGCGGTGCTGGACGCCTTTCTGGCCGCGACCCGCGCGGGAACCGAGGTCATCTACGTCCCCGGCAACCATGACGAGGCCTTCCGGCCCTATGCCGGCATGAATTTCGCCGAGGTCAGGGTGCGCCGCGAGGCCATCCACACCACCGCCGACGGCCGCAACTTCATCGTCCTGCACGGCGACATGTTCGACGGCGCGGCGCGCTGGGGCCGCATCGCGGCCCGCCTTGGCGACTGGGCCTATGACGCGACCATGTGGACCTCCGACCGCCTGGCCGCGACGCGCAAGGCGATGGGCCTCCGCCACTGGTCGCTCGCCGCGCACATCAAGCGCACCGCCCGGACCGCGCGGGAGATCATCGCCCGATTCGAGACCGCAGCGGCGCGCGAGGCCATCGCCCGCG
>JAPUEF010000316.1:4352-5289 GCA_027492655.1 Alphaproteobacteria bacterium
GCGGCTTCGACGGCATCGTCTGCGGCCACATCCATCAGGCCGCGCTGAAACGCACCGACGGCATCGCCTACTGCAATGACGGCGACTGGGTCGACAGCTGCACCGCGCTGGCCGAGACCCATGACGGCCGCATGGTCCTGATCGATGCCGATGGCGCGGTGATCGAGGCCGAACCCTTTCGCCTCACCCGCCCCGCGCCTGCGGAGGCGGTGGCTCTGGCCGCCTGAAATTCCGCCGCGAAACCTTAACGCCCGCCTTGTTCACGACAGCCCGGTGACGATGATGCGACAGCGCCGCGAATGGTCTATACTGCCGGACAGAACGCCGCTGTGGGTCAGACTGCGGCGCATCGCACGGCGCGCCCGCGCCTCGGAGATCGCAGCCGCCGGCATGGCCCCCGAGCCTTTCAATCCCAAGCGCATTCTCATCGTCACCGACGCCTGGCGTCCCCAGGTGAACGGCGTGGTGCGCACGATGGAGGCGACCGCCGAGGTGCTGCGCGCCCGCGGCCATGACGTCCGCTTCGTCACGCCCGATATGTTCCGCAGCTTTCCGCTGCCCTTCTACCCCGAAATCCGCATGGCGATGTTCGCCGGCCGCAAGGTCCGCCGGATCATCGAGAGCTTCCGGCCCGACGCCGTCCACATCGCGACTGAAGGCACGCTGGGCCACGCCGCGCGCAAATACTGCGTCCGCCACGGCGTGCGCTTCTCGACCGCCTTCCACACCCGCTATCCCGACTATGTCAGCGCCCGGCTGCCGATTCCCAGATCCTGGGTCTGGGCGTGGCTGCGCCGCTTCCACCGGCCCTCCATCAACGTGATGGCCCCGACGCCCACCATGCAGCGCCATCTTGAGGCCGAGGGCCTTCGGAACGTGAAGGTCTGGTCGCGCGGCGTCGATCACGCGCTGTTCCGCCCGCGTCCGTCCACGCTCG
>JAPUEF010000317.1:0-4979 GCA_027492655.1 Alphaproteobacteria bacterium
TGTTATAGGCGCGCTGATAATAATTGTGGCCAAGCTCGTGGTGAATGGTGACGAAGTCGTCGGCATTCACCTTGATGCACATCTTGATGCGGATGTCGTCCTTGTTGTCGACGTCCCACGCCGATGCGTGGCACACGACTTCGCGGTCGGCGGGCTTGGTGAACTGGCTGCGCTTCCAGAAGGTTTCGGGAAGCCCGGCAAAGCCGAGCGAGGAATAGAAATTCTCGCCCGCCTTGACCATGTCGAGCGGCCCCTTGCCCTTTTCGGCCAACAGGTCTCCGATGTCATAGCCAAGGTCGCCGGTGCCCGCGGGCGCGACGAGCGGATAGATATTCCCCCATTCCTGCGCCCACATATTGCCGAGCAGGTCGGCGCGGATCGGGCCCGTCTTGGGCTGCACGGCGTCGCCATATTTCTCGTTCAGCTTCCAGCGGACATAGGTGTGCAGCGCGACATACAGCGGCTTCATGTCCTGCCAGATCTGTTCGGTGACCTTGGCGAACTCCTCGGGCGGCATGTCGTATCCCGAACGCCACATCGCGCCCGTGTCCGCAAAGCCCAGCTCCTTCGCGCCATCGTTCGCGATGCCGACCATCTTGGCATAATCGTCCTTCATCGGCGCACCGACATTATTGTGCCAGCTCGTCCACATCTCGGCGAATTCGGCGGGTGTGCGCTTCAGATTGCCCATCTCGGCCTCGATGTCGGAGCCGGAGATTTCCTTTCCGTCCAGCGTGCCGCGGCCCTTGCCGTATTTCGACTGCAGGTCGGTGGCGATCCGGTTGAGCTCGGTCGCGGCGCCCGGCGTCGTCGGCGCCGGCAGAACAATGCCGGTCCGCAATATGTCCAGCTTGCGCTTGGTGTCGGCGTTCAGACCCGGAACCGCCATATATTTGGCGGCCTCGAGCGCATATTTCACCGACTTTTCGGTGCCGACCGCGTTGATCCGCGCCGCCATCGCGTCGGTATCCTCGGTGATATAGGTCGCATTGACCCAGTTCACCTGGCTCGCCTCGACCGTATAGTCGAACAGATCCTTTTCGACGGAGGCGATGAAGGCATCGGCATCGGCGGCGGTGGGGGCAGCGGTAGGGGCCGCAGCGGGGGCGGCATTTTGATCGGCCTGCGCGGCGGCCGGCGCCGCAAGCGCGAGCGACATGGCAAGCGACAGCGTCGAAATCATGGCTTTCATGGGGGTGCGTCCTCTGGATATTCTGATGCGCTCTGTGGCGCGATGGCGCGTAATCTGGACCTAGCCGCCGATGCGGTCAAGCCGCGAGAGCCGCCGGGATCAAGCCGCCAGAAACGCCGCCATCGCCTCGCCCATTTCGGGCTGCGTCACGCTCGACATATGCGTGCCGGGGATCGTCGCAAGCCGCGCGTCGGGCAAGACGGCAGCGAGTTCCTCCGCCGATCCATTGTCCTGATCCTGTTCGCCGCAGACGAGCAGCGTCGGCATCGTCAGCGCGCTCAACATCTCGGGCGTGGTATCGGTGAAACTGTCCAGCAGCAGGCTCGCCGCGACGCGGTCGATCTTCATCGTCTTCATGAACTGGATCGACAGCCAGGTGTCGTCGCCGCGCTTCGCGGTTTCATAGTCCGCGATGACGCGCTGAAAAAACTGCCCGCGTTTTGCCCAGCCGGCCAGCCCGGCCAGCCCCATTCCGCCGAGGATCAGGCGCCGCGGCCGCATCCCAGCGACAACGGCGCGCGTGCTCGTCCGCGCGCCGAGCGAAAAACCGCCCAGGTCGAAATCGGACAGGTTCAGCTGCGCCACCAGGTCTTCCAGATCGCGGACGAGCACATCGGCCGGATACTGCTCCGGCTCGTGCGGCGCGTCGCTCGATCCATGGACGCGCAGATCGGGCATGATCACGCGAAATCCTTCGCGCGCGATCCGCTCTGCCGTGCCAAACTTGATCCAGTTGACCTCGGCGTTCGAGAACAGCCCGTGCAACAGCACGACCGGGCGTCCTTCCCCCATCTCGCGCCACGCCAGCCGCACGCCGTCGCGTGCCTCGAAAAATTGCGGTTCGGTCGTCATGCGCCGCCTATGCGCTCATGCCGCGCGGTTGGGCAAGGCCGATCAGCGCGGCTGCAGCCCCTTCTGCTCCATGCGCCATTTCGCCATTTCGATCCTGTCCTGACCAAAGAAGGGTTCGCCATCGAACACCAGCGTCGGCACACCCCAATGGCCCGCGATCTCCAGCGCGACCTGATTCGCCGCAATCTCATTGTCCAGCGCTTCGGCATCGGCCTCCGCCTCGGCATCGAGCTCGGCCAGGTTCAGGTCGGCGCGGCGCGCGGCGCCCGCCAGATGATCCCCCAGGTGCCAGTCCTGCGCGCCGCCCCAGATAAGCTGTGCGGCTTCGTGCGCGAACGCCAGGCTCTTGCCGCGCCGCGACGCGGCCTGGCCCAACCGCGTCAGGCGATAGATATAGGGCTGCTCGGCCGCGATCTCCCGCGTCATGACATTCTGGACGATCGGATCGGGCCGCGGCGGACCGAAGGGAATTCCGTGGAACTGCGCCACGCGGATCATGTCGCGCATCGTATAGCTCAGCCAGTTCGGATGGTTGCGCTCGAAAAAGTCGGGCTGGCGGATCGCAAGCGGATAGACCGGCCGCAGATTGATCACGACATCATGGCTCGCAGCCAGCGAGCGATAACGGCCGATAGCCAGGTAGCTGTACGGCGAGCGAAAGGACCAGAAGAGGTCGGCGTGCAAAGTCATGACAATCATCCTGCCAAAAAACCCGCGCCGCGCAAGCGCGCCACGGAGAATTTTAACACCAGATCAGATGTTTCGCAGATGCAGCAAAGCATCAATTGAATATAGTAGCAATTGCTATTATATGTGCTGCCATGAGCGAGACGATCGGCTTCCTGCTTAACGACAGCGCACGCCTGTTTCGCCGCGCCTTCAACGCGCGCACCCGCAGCAGCGGCATCACCGCGCTGCAATGGCGGCTGATCACCTATCTGAAGCGCCACGCCGGCATTCGGCAGGGACCGCTCGCCGAACTGATCGAGGTCGAACCGATCACCCTGTCGCGCATGGTCGACCGGCTTGCCGAGGCCGACCTTGTCGAACGGCGGCCCGACCCGACCGACCGCCGCGCCTGGCAGCTCTACCTGACCCCGCGCGCCGCCGACCTGCTCAACGAAATGCGCAGCGTGGCCGAACAGCTCACCGAAGACGCGACCGAAGGCCTGAACGCCGGCGAACGCGACCAGCTCATCGCGCTCGTCGAGCGCGTGCGCGCCAATCTCTCCCGCCGCGAATGCCAAAAAGAGACCGCCTGATGGACCAGCTCTCCCCTTCTCGCCCGAAAGCCGAAGACGCGGCACCGGCGCGCGCGCCAAAGGCCGATCCCGTGCCGCCGCCCGTGTCAGCGGCCGAGGGCGATGCGCAGGTCAGGCCGCGCTGGCGCACCCGTATATTGATGTTCGGCCTTCCCGCGGTGCTGATCGCCGTGGGCGGCTGGTACTGGCTGACCAGCGGCGGATCGGTGTCGACCGACAACGCCTATGTCCAGATGGACAAGGTTTCGATCGCCGCCGAAGTCGGCGGCCGCATCACCGAAGTGGCGGTCAAGGACGGCCAGATGGTCAACGCCGGGCAGCTGCTGTTCCGCATCGACGGCGAGCCTTACGCCCTCAATGTCGCGCAGGCGACGGCCGCGATCGACGCCGCGCAGGTCGAGGTCGGCAATCTGTCGGCCAGCGCCAACACGTCGGCGGTGGACATCGCCGCCGCCCGCGAAGATGTCGCCTTCGCGCAGGTGAATTTCGAGCGTCAGGCGGCGCTGATGGAAAAGGGCTTTACCACCAAGGCCGCCTATGACGCGTCGCGCCATGCCGTGACGCAGGCGCGCGAACGCGTCCGTCAGGCCGAGGCGGCAGCGACCGAAGCGCGGACGAAGCTCGCTGCCGGCCCGTCGAGCGGCGTCAATCCACAGGTCGAGGCCGCCAAGGTCCAGCGCGCGCAGGCGCAGGTCAATCTCGGCCGGACCGAGGTGCGAGCGCCCAGCGCTGGCCGAATCGCGCAGTCGGACCGGCTGCTGATCGGCCAGATGATGGTCGCCGGGCTGCCGGCGGTGACGATCGTCGATACCCAGCATCCGTGGGTTGAGGCGAATTTCAAGGAAACCGACCTGGCCAACATGCGCGTCGGACAGCGCGCCGAGATCAGCTTCGACGCCTATCCCGGCGTCCGGATCCGCGGCCATGTGCTGACGATCGGCGCCGGGACGGGCAGCGAGTTTTCGGTGCTGCCGGCGCAGAACGCGACCGGCAACTGGGTCAAGGTCACGCAGCGCGTCCCCGTCCGCATCGCCTTCGACGAAAAGCCCTCGCGCGACATGATCGCCGGCCTGTCGGCGGACGTTCGGGTCTTTACCTCGGACAAATAGGGCATGCCGAGCCGCGCCCTTTCCCGCCGGTCGCCCGCGGCGCCGGTCGACGACTCAATCCCGCTGCACGAGCAGATCCGCTATCGCGGCCTGCTGACGGTGGCGGTGATGGGCGCATCGATCATCCAGATCCTCGACACGACGATCGCCAACGTCGCGATCCCGCATATGCGCGCGGCACTCGGCGCGACGAGCGAGACGGTCAACTGGGTGCTGACCAGCTACATCATCGCCGCCGCCGTCGCGATGCCGATCACCGGCTGGCTCGCCGACCGGATCGGCCGCCGCCGCCTGTTCCTGGGCGCCGTCACCGGCTTCATCATGGCCTCGATGGCCTGCGGCGCGGCGCAGAATCTGGAGGAAATGGTGATCTTCCGCTTCCTCCAGGGGATCAGCGGCGCGTTCATCGGCCCCCTCAGCCAGTCGGTGATGCTCGACATCAATCCGCCCGAACGCCACGCCCGGGCGATGTCGATCTGGGGAATGGGCATCATGATCGGGCCCATCATGGGGCCCGTGCTGGGCGGCTGGCTGACCGAGTCGGTGAACTGGCGCTGGGTCTTC
>JAPUEF010000317.1:4989-5278 GCA_027492655.1 Alphaproteobacteria bacterium
GCGAAGCGACAGGCACAACACGCGGCGCATTTACGCTGCTGGTGACGCTGGCGCTGATGTGGGCGCTGCTCCCCGCCACGAAGACGCGGCAGCGAAAGTTCGACCTGTTCGGCTTTTCGATGCTCGCGCTGGGCCTCGCCTCGCTCCAGCTCATGCTCGATCGCGGCGCGCAAAAGGACTGGTTCGAGAGCACCGAGATCTGGATCGAGCTCGGCGTGTCGGTCGCCTGTCTCTGGATGTTCGTCATTCACCTGGTCACCGGCCGCGAGACGCTGTTCAACCGGCAGAT
>JAPUEF010000318.1 GCA_027492655.1 Alphaproteobacteria bacterium
CGGCGAAACCCGCGTCGGCCATGCCCGACAGCACGGATTCCGGCGGCGGGGCGGGCATCCAGGCGGACATCAAGACCGCGACCGCGCATGGCGTGTTCGCCATGACGGCGGTGACCGCGATCACCGTGCAGGACACGCGCGGGGTGCACGGCGTGCATGTGATCCCCGATGAGATCATCGCCGACCAGATGGCGGCGTGCCTGATCGATATCGGCGCGGATGCGGTGAAGACCGGGATGCTGCACAGCACCGCGACCATCGAAACGGTGGCGCGGGTTCTGGCCAAACACGCGCCTAACGTGCCGCTGGTGGCCGATCCGGTGATGGTCGCGAAAGGCGGCGCGAAGCTGATCGACGAGACGGCGGTGGCGGCGATGAAGGCGCATCTGTTTCCGCGCGCGACGCTGATCACGCCCAACCTGCCCGAAGCGGCGGCGTTGCTGGACATTGCGGAGATCGCCGATGTCGCGGCGATGGAAGCGGCGGGCCGGGCGCTGCTGGCGATGGGGCCGGGCGCGGTGCTGATGAAGGGTGGGCACCTGCCCGGAGATACCGTGACCGATCTGCTGATCACCAAAGGCGGGATGTCGCGCTTTGACGGGCCGCGCATCGAGAGCCGGCACACGCATGGCACGGGGTGCACGCTGGCCTCGGCGGTGGCCTCAAGGCTGGCGCAGGGGCTGGCGCTGAGCGATGCGGTGGCGGCGGCGCGCGCCTATGTGATGCGCGCTATCGAAACGGCGCCGGGTTTGGGGCATGGGCACGGGCCGCTGAACCATATGCATGGGATCGTGCCGTGACTTTGAAGCAATGGGTGATCGACGCGTTTGCGGATGCACCGTTCGAGGGCAACCCGGCGGCGGTGGTGCCGCTGAGCGCCTGGCTGGACGATGCTCTGATGCAGCGGATCGCGGCGGAGAATAATCTGTCCGAGACGGCGTTCTTCGTGGAGAGCGAGCCGGGGCGGTATGGCCTGCGCTGGTTTACGCCGGCGAGCGAGGTGGATCTTTGTGGCCATGCGACGCTGGCGAGCGCGCATGTCGTGTTCACCCATGTCGCGCCCGCGCTGGAGCGCGTGACGTTCGATACGCGGTCGGGGCCGCTAGTGGTCTCGCGCGCCGGCGGCGATCTGATGACCATGGATTTTCCGGCGATCCATGCGCGCGTGCCGGAAGGCGCGGCGGCGATCGGCGCGCAGGTGGCGGCGGTGATGGGATCGCCCGTGCCGGCGGAGGTTTTCACCGCGCCGGACCTGATGGTCGTGTTCGAGGATGCTGCGGCAGTGCGGGCGTTGACGCCGCAAGGCGCGTTGGGGCCGCTGCTGAGCGATCTCAAGATGCGCGGGCTGATCGCGACCGCGCCGCCGGACGATGCGCGGTTCGATTTCGTGTCGCGTTTCTTCGCGCCCAATCACGGCATTCCGGAAGACCCGGTGACGGGATCGGCGCATTGCAAGCTGATGCCCTATTGGGCGAAGCGGCTGGGCAAGACGAAGCTGATCGCGCGGCAGGTTTCCCCGCGTGGCGGCACGCTGATCTGCGAGTTGAAGGGCGAGCGGGTGACGCTGACCGGGCGCTGCGAGGCGTTTCTGGAAGGCGTTCTTGCGGTAGGATAGCGGCATGACCATCGGCAATGACGACGATCTGCAGAAGCTGCGGGTGATCGGGCGGATCGTGGCGAATACGCTGCGCGCCATGCAGGAGGCGCTGCGGCCCGGCATCACGACGCGCGAGCTGGATGCGCTGGGCGCGAAGCTGCTGGCGAGCGCCGGGGCGCGATCGGCGCCGCAGCTCACCTATGATTTTCCCGGCGTGACCTGCATCAGCGTGAATGAGGAAATCGCGCATGGCGTTCCCGGCGCGCGGGTGATCCGTGACGGCGACCTCGTGAATATCGACGTGTCGGCGGAGAAGGACGGTTATTTCGCTGATACCGGCGCGAGCTGCATCGTGGGCGTCGGATCGCCGGAGATCGAGCGACTGGCGCGGGACGGCAAGCGGGCGCTGTGGGCCGGCATCGCGCAGGTGAAGACCGGCGCGAAGCTGAATGGCATCGGCAAGGCGATCGAGAGCTTCGCGACGAAGAACCGCTATTCGCTGGTGCGGAACCTCGCGAGCCATGGCGTCGGGCGCGCGCTGCATGAGGAGCCGGGCGAGATTCCGACCTGGTATGAGCCGGGCGATCGCCGTGTGATGCACGAAGGACTGGTCTTCACGATCGAGCCGTTCCTGTCGCTGGGCGCGGAATGGGCGGCGGAGACGGGCGATGGCTGGACGCTGGTGGGGTCGCCAATCGCGCCGACCGTGCAGTTCGAGCACACGATGGTGGTGACGAAGCGCGGCGCGGTGATCTTGACGCAGCCGGGCTGAGCCCGGTGAAGGTTCTCGCCATATCGGGGAGCTTGCGCGCGCGTTCGTCGAACGGCGCGTTGCTGGAAGCGGCGGTGTTGTTGGCGCCGGAGGGCATGAGCGTGACGCTGTACGATGGCGTCGGACGGTTGCCGCATTTCAATCCCGATCTGGAAGCGGGCGTGTTGCCGGATGAGGTGGCGGGGTTTCGCGCGGCTGTGAATGCGGCGGATGCGTTGCTGATCTCATCGCCGGAATATGCACGGGGGATTCCCGGATCGTTCAAGAACGCGCTCGACTGGCTGGTGGGCGATACGGAGTTCGCGGGCAAGCCGGTGGCGGTGTGGACGGCTTCGGCGCGGGCCAAGGCGGGGCCGGCGGCGTTGCTGCTGGTGCTGACGACGATGTCGGGCGCGGTGGTGGACGAAGCGTCGGTGACGGTCGATCTGATGTCGGGCGGGTGGACGGCGGAACGCATCGCAGCGGATGACGCGAAGGCGGCATGCTTGAGAGCGGCGTTGGAAAATCTGGCGGCGGCGCTGGCGTAGCGGTCGCTACAGAAAGCAAGAAAGTTGCGCAGATCGCGCTTGCCGGGATTTGGGCGCGTCTCTATACGCGGCGGCGGGCCACGCTCCCCCAACGGAGTGCTTTGATCTGGAAGGATCACAGAAATGACCGGCACGACGCCGGACGTGCGACCGGCACGTCCTTACTTCTCCTCCGGACCCTGCGCCAAGCGGCCGGGCTGGACCCCCGAAATTCTCAAAGACGGCGTTCTGGGACGCTCGCATCGCTCGAAACCGGGCAAGGCGAAGCTGCAGGAAGCCATCGATCTGACCCGCAAGGTGCTGCAGGTGCCTAGCGATTACCGCATCGGCATCGTGCCGGCCTCGGACACGGGCGCGGTGGAGATGGCGCTGTGGTCGCTGCTGGGCGCGCGCCCCGTCGACATGCTGGCCTGGGAAAGCTTCGGCAAGGACTGGATCACCGATGTGGTGAAGCAGCTGAAGATCGAGGCGCGCCAGATCACCGCGCCCTACGGTAAGCTGCCCGATCTTTCGACCGTCAATTTCGACCATGACGTGGTCTTCACCTGGAACGGCACGACATCGGGCGTGCGCGTGCCGAACGGCGACTGGATCGCGGCGGACCGCAAGGGGCTGACGATCTGCGATGCGACGTCCGCGGCGTTTGCGCAAAGCCTAGATTTCGCCAAGCTCGATGTCGTGACCTATTCCTGGCAGAAGGCGCTGGGCGGCGAGGGCGCGCACGGGATGCTGATCCTTTCCCCGCGCGCCGTGGAGCGGCTGGAAAGCTATAAGCCCGCCTGGCCGCTACCGAAGATTTTCCGCATGACCAAGGACGGCAAGATCGTCGAAGGCATCTTCAAGGGCGAGACGATCAACACGCCCTCGATGCTGTGCGTGGAAGATTATCTCGATGCGCTGAAATGGGCCGATGGTCTGGGCGGTCTGGATGCGCTGGTCGCGCGTTCGGAAGCGAGCCTTGCGGTGATCGAGGCGCATGTGGCGGCCTCGCCGCACTACGCCTTCCTTGCCGCCGACAAGGCGAGCCGGTCGAACACCTCGGTCTGCCTGACATTGAAGGACGCGCCGGCTGAGCCGGAAGCGGCGGCCGCGCTGGCGAAGAAGGTGGCCGACCTTCTTGAGAAGGAAGGCGTGGCGCTGGACGCCGGCGCTTACCGCGATGCGCCGCCGGGGCTTCGCATCTGGTGCGGCGCGACGGTGGAGACATCCGACGTCGCCGCGCTGATGCCGTGGCTCGACTGGGCCGCCGCGAAGGCCAAGGCCGCTTAAATCCCATCACGGCTGTCACGCCCGCGCATGCGGGCGTCCACAGCGCCCGCCATGGATGCCCGCCTTCGCGGGCATGTCACCCAAATTCAAGTTCGGAGCATTCCAATGCCCAAAGTTCTGATTTCCGACGCCCTGTCGCCGGCCGCCGTGCAGATCTTCAAGGATCGTGGCGTCGAGGTGGATGTGAAGCCCGGCCTTTCCAAGGAAGAGCTGCTGAAGATCATCGGTGCGTATGACGGTCTCGCCATTCGTTCGAACACCAAAGTGACGGCAGAGGTGTTGAAGGCCGCGACCAATCTGAAGGTCGTCGGACGCGCCGGAATCGGCGTCGATAATGTCGATATTCCGGCGGCGACGGCGCGCGGCGTGATCGTGATGAACACGCCGTTCGGCAACTCGATCACCACAGCGGAACACGCCATCGCGCTGATCTTTGCGCTGGCGCGCGATGTGCCGGCGGCGAACGCCTCCACCCATGCCGGCAAGTGGGAGAAGAACCGCTTCATGGGCGTGGAGCTCTACGGCAAGACGCTGGGGCTCATCGGCTGCGGCAATATCGGCTCGATCGTCGCCGACCGCGCGCTGGGGCTGAAGATGAAGGTGATCGCGTTCGATCCGTTCCTGAGCCTGGAGCGGGCGCAGGAGCTGGGCGTGGAGAAGGTGGAGCTGGACGAGCTGCTGCCGCGCGCTGATTTCATCACGCTGCACACGCCGATGACGCCGCAGACGAAGAACATCCTGTCGGCCGAAAACCTCGCCAAAACGAAGAAGGGCGTGCGCGTCATCAATTGCGCCCGCGGCGGTCTTGTCGACGAAGTGGCGCTGCGCGCGGCGCTCGATTCCGGCCATGTCGCCGGCGCGGCCTTCGACGTCTTCGTCGAGGAGCCGGCCAAAACCAATCCGCTGTTCGGCCATCCCAACGTCGTGGCGACGCCGCATCTCGGCGCGGCCACCAACGAGGCGCAGGAGAACGTCGCCCTGCAGGTCGCCGACCAGATGTCGGAATATCTGATGCGCGGCGCGATCTCCAACGCCGTCAACTTCCCGTCGATCACGGCGGAAGAGGCGCCGAAGCTGAAGCCCTATATCGCGCT
>JAPUEF010000319.1 GCA_027492655.1 Alphaproteobacteria bacterium
CGGCATAGGACGGGTCGGTCAGGATTTCCTGATAGCCGGTCATCGCCGTGTTGAAACAGACTTCCGCGACGGCCTTGCCCGTCGCGCCGAAGCCTTCGCCGTAGAACACCTCGCCGGACGCCAGCACCAGAACGCCGGTCGGCAGCCGCGCGAATCTCTCGCCCGCGTCTGAGGCGGGCGTCTTGGCGGTGATGTCGCTCATGTCGGGTCTCCGGCCGCAGGCCGCCGCTCGCGGAAAACCGCAAAGGCCGGGCGGGGCAGGTGGAATTTGGGGGTGTCTATTGGCCCGTGGTCCGGGCGTCAAGATTTTCTAATACCCCGTGTAACGACCCGGGCGGTGGTTGAAATACAGCACCGCGCTGATCGCGACGGCGCTCAGCACCGACAGCACGAAGGCGGCCAGCGGCATGGCGAAGGCAGCAGCGCCCAGAATCACCACGTCGGTCGCGATCTGCACCTTGCCGGCCGAGATGCCGTAGCGCTGCTGTGCGAACAAAGACACCGCCGTGAAGCCGCCGACGCTCGCCTGATGCCGCGCCAGCGCCAGCACGCCCATGCCCAGCATCGTGCCGCCGCCGATCGCCGCGAAGACGGGATCGATCACCAGATCGTGGAACACCAGCGGCCCGAGATACCCCGCGCCCAGCAGGATCACGTTCACGAGCAGGCTCTTCAACGTGAACTCGCGCCCCATCGTGACCCACGAGAAGACGTAAAACGGCACGTTGATCATGAAGAAGGCCAGCTGTGTCGCCACGCCCGTCAGGTGATGCGCCAGCAGCGCCAGTCCCGCGACGCCGCCGGTCGTCAGGCCCGCCGCCTGCAACAGCAGTATGCCGAGAAAGATGAACAGGCATCCCATGAAGATCGCGTGCGCGTCTTCGGCGAGCGTATGTTCCAGCGGGGCGGGTGGGGCGGACATGGGCGACCTTGGCTTCACGTTGTTCTGCCGCCGCCCGGACCTTCCCCCTCATTTTCTTGTTGCGGCGAAAATGACGAGCTGAGCGGCGGCGTCAAGATGGCTTACACGCGGCGCGCGAACGGTGCTAAGACCGCCTTCTGTTCAGTGACTTGCGAGAGTGTGATGCGTCAGCAATTCAACGACGCCATGAAAGAGGCCATGAAGTCGGGCGACAAGGCGCGCCTGTCCACCATCCGCCTCATCATCGCCGCCATCAAGGACCGCGACATCCAGGCTAGGGGCGACGGCAAGGAAACGGCCAGCGACGATGAACTCCTCCAGCTTCTTCAGAAGATGGCGAAGCAACGTGCTGACTCTATTGAGGCTTTTACGGCGGCGGATCGTACCGATCTGGTCGAGAAGGAAGCCGCCGAGAAGGCCGTGATCGAAAGCTTCCTGCCCCAGCAGATGGGGGCGGAGGAAACCCGCGCCGCCATCGCCGCCGCCATCACTGAGACCGGCGCGGCGGGCATGAAGGACATGGGCAAGGTCATGGGCGCGTTGAAGGCGAAATATGCCGGCGTCATGGACTTCTCGAAGGCCAACGGCGTCGTGAAGGAACTGCTGACGGCAGGGTAAGGGGCGCACGCCGAATGGCGTTCAACGAGGCCTTTCTCGACGAGCTGAAGACCCGCATCCGGGTAGCCGATGTGGTCGGCCGCCGGGTGAAGCTCGTCCGCAAGGGCCGGGAATATTCCGGCCTCTGCCCGTTCCACTCCGAGAAGTCCCCGTCCTTCACGGTCAACGACCAGAAGGGCTTCTACCATTGCTTCGGCTGCGGCGCGCATGGCGACGCCATCAAGTTCGTCTGCGAGACCGAGGGGCTCAGCTTCCGTGAGGCGGTGGAGCGGCTGGCCTCGGAAGCCAATCTCGATGTTCCCGTAGAAAGTCCGTTCCAGCGGGAGCGCGAGGAAAAGCGCCGCACGCTCTACGATGTGGTCGCGGCGGCGCAGGCTTTCTTCCGTGAACGCCTCTCCGGTCCCGGCGGTTCGGCGGCGCGCGCCTATCTGGCGAAGCGCGAACTCGACGCCGCGACCATCGATCGTTTCGGGCTGGGCTTCGCGCCGGAAGGCAGCTCCGCGCTGATCGGACACCTGACGGCCAAGGGCATTCCGTTATCTGAGATCATCGAAGCGGGCCTCGCCGTGGTCCCGGAAGGACGCAGCGACGCGATCGACTTCTTCCGCAACCGTCTGACCATTCCCATCAATGACAGCCGCGGCCGGGTCGTCGCCTTCGGCGCGCGTACGCTGCTGCCCGACGGCAAGCCGAAATACATCAACACCAGCGAGACGCCGCTCTTCCACAAGGGCCGGACGCTCTACAATCTCGATCGCGCGCGTAAACCCGCCTACGACAGCCAGCTCATCATTGTCGCCGAGGGCTATCTCGACGTGATCGCACTGGCGAAGGCGGGCATCGCCAACGCTGTCGCGCCGCTGGGCACGGCGCTGACCGAAGACCAGATCGCGCTGCTCTGGAAGGTCGCGCCGGAACCCGTCCTCTGCTTCGACGGCGACACCGCCGGCAAGCGCGCCGCCTACCGCGCGCTCGATCGCGCCATGCCGCTGCTGAAGCCGGGCCAGTCGCTGCGGTTCGCCTTCCTGCCGGAAGGGCTCGACCCGGACGACCTGGTCCGCAAACAGGGCGCGTCGGCGATGCAGCAGATTCTCGCAGACGCCCGGCCGATGATCGAGGTCTTCTGGGAACGCGAGCGCGATGCCGCCGATCTGTCCACGCCGGAACGCCGCGCCGCTCTTCAGCGCCGAATCGAAGACCTCTCGAATCAGATCGAAGACCCCATCGTGCGCGAGCACTACCGGCGGGAACTGAAGGACCGCCTTTGGGGGCTCCTGCGTCCCGCGCGCCCCGTTCGGGCCGACGCCCAGTATGTTCCGTTGCGTAAGCTGGGATCCGCGCCCCTCAAACCGTCGCTGCGCCGCCCGCCGCAGACGCGCTCGCGCTTCGCGCCGCCGCCGCCGCCGGTCTATGGCCAGAATCCCCCTTCGCTGCGGAACAGCGCGGCGGTCCGGGGCGGCGGCGGTCGTCAGGCTCAGCTGGAAGCGGAAATGACGGGGCTTTTGTGCCGTTTTCCGGGGCTTTTGCTGCAGGATTACGAGGCCGTGGAGCTTCTGGAGTTTGAAACCGGCCCGCTCGACCGCCTGCGGCAGGAGATTCTCCATTTCGCTGTCGAGCGCGACCTGCTTGATGAATCCGACCTCAAAGACCATCTGATGGCCCAAGGGTTTGCGGAAACCCTCTCCGGACTGGAAAAACAGGCGTCTTTTGCGCTAAACCGTAGCCCGGCTGTGGAGATTTCGCCGGAGGAGGTTCTGGGGCGCTGGCGGGAGACCGTTCAGGCGCACAGAACCCTTGTGGCGTTGCGCCCTGCCGTCCGGCGTGCGCGCAGCGAATGGGCGCGGGAGCAAAGCGAGGGAGCGCGGCATTCTTTGGATGAGGCTGAAGCCGCGCTCTTAAGCGGTCTTCAGGCTTTGTCCGGCGAAGGTGACGCAGAACTCTGACGATGCGTCGCATGCAAGATGCGACGAAGCGATAGGCGATTGAGACTGATGGCGACGAACAAGGCCAAAGCGAAAAAACCTGCGGCGAAAGCGGCCCCGGCGAAGAAGGCCGCTCCGGCGAAGAAGCCGGCTGCAAAGCCGGCCGCAGCGCCCAAGCCCAAGACGAAAACCGCAGCGGCGCCGGAAGCGAAGAAAGTAGAGAAGAAGGTCGAAGTGAAGAAGAAAGCCGCCGCGCCTGCCGTTTCCGAAACGCCCGCGCCGGTCGCGAAGGCGAAGGCCGCCGACGACGTGAAGGCCGTGAAGAAGCCGGCCAAGGGCCAGGTCGCCGCCTCCGGCGAAGGCGATGCGCCCGAAAAGGACGCGCCGCTTCTGGACCTGTCCGACGCCGCCGTGAAGCGGATGATCGCGAAGGCGAAGACGCGCGGCTACATCACCTATGAAGAGCTGAACAAGGTTCTGCCCTCAGACAGCGTCTCCTCCGAGCAGATCGAGGACACGATGGCGATGCTCAACGAGATGGGCATCAACGTCACGGAAGCCGACGAGGAGAACGACAAGGACGAGGCCGACAAGGAGGAGAAGGAGGAATCCGCCTCCGGCGGCGGCGCGCTGGTGGTGGCCGAAACCACCAAGACCGCGCTGGACCGCACCGACGATCCCGTCCGCATGTATCTGCGCGAGATGGGCAGCGTCGAACTGCTCAGCCGCGAGGGCGAAATCGCGATCGCCAAGCGTATCGAGGCCGGCCGCGAGACCATGATCTCGTCGCTGTGCGAATCCCCGCTCACCTTCGAAGCGCTGATGCAGTGGCGCGAGGAGCTGATCGAAGGGCGCATTCTGTTGCGCGACATCATCGATCTCGACGCGACCTATGGCGGCACCGGCCCCGACGGCTCGGCCGTTCCGGCGAACGCGAGCGCCAATGGCGGCGTGCCCGTGCCGCCGCCTGCGCCGCGCCCGCCGCGTCCCGCCTATACGCCGCCGGTTCGCCCTGAACTGAAGGTCGTCGCCGGCACGGACGGCGAGGGCGGCGAAGGCCAGCCCGCGCAGCCCGAAGAGGATTTCGACGACGACGAGAACAACGTCTCGCTCTCGATGATGGAAGCGGCGCTCAAGCCGCAGATCCTCGAAAAGCTGGAAGTCATCTACAACACCTACAAAAAGCTCGGACGCCTGCAGGACGCGCAGGTTGAGGCGCAGCTGGCCAAGGACGATCTGTCCTCGGGTCAGGAGCGCCGCTTCAAGAAATTCCGTCAGGAGGTCGTCGATCTCGTGAAGGGCGTGCGGTTCAACAACAACCGCATCGAGCAGCTCGTCGGCAAGATGTACGAGATCAACCGCGCGCTGGTCAGCCTTGAAGGCAAGCTGCTGCGGCTCGGCGAAAGCCACGGCGTGCCGCGCACCGCGTTCCTGAAGGAATACTACGGCAACGAGATGGACCCGGAATGGACGCGCCGCGTGGGCCGTCTCGCCGGGCCGGGCTGGAAGGATTTCGCGCTCGACGAGAAAGACCGCATCAAGGAAGTCCGCAGCGAAATCCAGGCGCTGGCGGTGCAGATGCGTCAGCCGGTTTCGGAATTCCGCCTGCTCGTTCTGACCGTCCAGAAGGGCGAGCGCGAGGCGCGTCAGGCGAAGAAGGAAATGGTCGAGGCGAACCTTCGCCTCGTGATCTCCATCGCCAAGAAATACACGAACCGCGGCCTGCAATTCCTCGACCTCATCCAGGAAGGCAATATCGGCCTGATGAAGGCGGTGGACAAGT
>JAPUEF010000320.1 GCA_027492655.1 Alphaproteobacteria bacterium
ATCCGCCCGAAGCCGCCGGGCTCGTTCATGGCGAGGTCGCGATCCAGAAATCGCGCAACGCCGCGATCAGCAGCCGGTTCGCCTCTTCGGTGCCGACCGAGATGCGCAGCGCATCGGGCAGGCCGTAATTGGAAACGCCGCGCACGATCAACCCGCGCTGCATCAGGAAGGCGTCCGCCGCCGCCGCATTGCGCGGCGCGGGCTGCGGCTCGAAATGCACCAGCAGGAAATTGCCGACGCCCGCCGTGACACGATACCCGATGCGCGCGATCTCGCCGGTCAGGAAGTTCAGCCATTCGGTGTTGTGCGCGACCGCAGCCTCGGTGAAGGCCGTGTCGCGCAGCGCCGCCGCGCCCGCCATCTGCGCCGGGATCGAGACGTTGAACGGCCCGCGCGTGCGGTTCAGCACGCCGGCGATGCCTTCCGGGCAGAACGCCCAGCCGACCCGCAGCGCCGCCAGCCCGTACACCTTCGACAGCGTCCGCGTCATCACGACGTTTTCGGAATTGGCGACCAGCTCGATGCCGGCCTCGTAGTCGTTGCGCTTCACATATTCGGCATAGGCCGCGTCCAGCACCAGAATGGTCTCGGGCGACAGCGCCGCATGCAGGCGCTTCACCTCGTCCACCGGCAGATAGGTGCCGGTCGGATTGTTCGGATTGGCCAGGAACACGATCCGCGTCCGGGGCGACAGCTTGGCGATCAGCGCATCGACGCTGGCGGTCAGGCCGGTTTCCGGCGCCGTCACCGGAATGGCCGAGGCGGCGCGCGCCGCGATCGGATAGACGAGGAAGCCGTGCTCCGAGAACAGGACTTCATCGCCCGGCCGGCAATAGCACTGGGCGATCAGATGCAGCAGCTCATCCGAGCCGTTGCCGCAGACGATGCGGTCGGGATTGAGCCCATAGAGATCGGCGATGGCGTCGCGCAGCACCGCCGCCGAGCCTTCGGGATAGGCATGCAGCCTGTCCGCCGCCTCGGCATAAGCGGCGATCGCCCGAGGGCTGGCCCCCAGCGGCGATTCGTTGGACGAAAGTTTGAAGATGCGGGTCGCCCCGGGCGCAGCCGAACGGCCGCCCACATAGGGTTGGATGTCGAGAACGCCGGGAACGGGGGTCGGGCTGGCCATGATGCCGGGGTTCTAGCCAAGCCCGGCCCGGAAGCCAAAGGATTATCCGCCGTTTTTGTTGACAGCGCGGCCCCGCCGACCCCACTTCACGGCCCCATGCCGGACGATCGCGCCCAGCCCCAGCCGACCGAGCGGACGCAGACCCTGCGTCTGGCAGGCCCGCGCGCCCTGACGCTCGATTCCGGCCAGGTGCTGGACGAGGTGACGATCGCCTACAACACCTATGGCGAACTGAACGCGGCGCGCTCGAACGCGATCTTCCTCTGCCACGCCCTGACCGGCGACCAGCACGCCGCCAGCGTCAATCCGCTGACCGGCCGATCGGGCTGGTGGGATCTGATGGTCGGCCCCGGCAAGGTGTTCGACACCAACCGCTTCTTCGTCATTTCATCGAACGTCATCGGCGGCTGCATGGGGACGACCGGGCCGAAGGACATCGACCCGGCCACCGGCAAGCCCTACGGGCTGACCTTCCCCGTCATCACCATCCGCGACATGGTCCGCGCGCAGGTGCTGCTGGTCGATCATCTCGGCATCGCCGAGCTGCTCTGCGTCGCCGGCGGCTCGATGGGCGGCATGCAGGTTCTTGAATGGATGGCGAGCTTCCCCGAGCGCCTCGTCTCGGCCATGCCCATCGCCACCGCCGCCAAGCATTCGGCGCAGAACATCGCCTTCCACGAGGTCGGCCGCCAGGCGATCATGGCCGATCCCGACTGGCGCGGCGGACATTACCTGACCGACGGCGTCTTCCCCTCGAAAGGCCTCGCCGTCGCCCGCATGGCGGCGCACATCACCTATCTGTCGGAAGCCGCGTTGCAGCGCAAATTCGGCCGCGAGCTGCAGGACCGCGCCACGGTCTCCTACGCTTTCGACGCCGACTTCCAGGTCGAATCCTATCTGCGCCATCAGGGCCGCAGCTTCGTCGAGCGGTTCGACGCGAATTCCTATCTCTACATCACGCGGGCGATGGACTATTTCGACCTCGCGGCCGACCACGGTGGGCAGCTTTCCCAGGCGTTCAAATGGCTGAAGGCGCGGGTCTGCGTCGCCTCGTTCACCAGCGACTGGCTGTTTCCCACCATCGAGGCGAAGCGCATCGTCCATGCGCTGAACGCGGCTGCGGCGAATGTCAGCTTCGTCGAATTCGCGACCGATACCGGCCACGACGCCTTCCTGCTGAACATCCCGGAAATGTTCACGACCTTCCGCGGCTTCATCGACGCGGTCGCCGCGCACCGGGGCGTCAAATGACGCTGCGCCCCGAACTGCGCATCATCGCCGACATGGTGGCCGACGGCAGCCGCGTTCTGGATGTCGGCTGCGGCGACGGCGATCTGCTTCAGCACCTCGCGGCCCAGCGCAAGGTCGATGCACGCGGCATCGAACTCAGCCAGGCGGGCGTGAACGCCTGCGTGGCGCGCGGCCTCTCGGTGGTGCAGGGCGACGCCGACAGCGACCTCGCCGACTATCCCGACAGCGCCTTCGACTACGTGATCCTCAGCCAGACGATCCAGGCGACCCGCCTGCCGCGCGAGGTGCTGCGCCAGATCGCCCGCATCGGGCGGCGCGGCATCGTCTCGACGCCGAACTTCGCCCATTGGCGCATGCGCCTTCAGCTTCTGTCGCGCGGCCGCATGCCCGTGACCGAGGCTCTGCCCAATGCCTGGCACGATACGCCCAACATCCATATGTGCTCGGTGCGCGACTTCGCCGAAATGGCCGAGGGTCTGGAGCTGACCATCGAGCGCACCGTCTCGCTCAGCGGCGGCAAGGCGCGCGACGTGAAGCCGCTATCGCCCCGCGCGAATATCTTTTCCGAAGCGGCGATCTTTCTGATCGCCCGCAAGGACGAGCGCCGCCGCGCGAATGGTGGGGAGACCACGGCGGCGCCATCCTCAGCCGCCCGCCGCTAGGTCGTCAGCAGCTTGATCGCGGCGTCGTAGGCGGCGATCCCATCCGTATTCTTGCCGGCCTTGCAGTCGGCGGCGGCGATCTTCGCCTCGCCCTTCGCCTTGTCGAGATTGGGGCTGGTCGTATGGGTCTTCTGCGCCGCGTCGTATTTGGCGGCGGCCGTGGCGCAGGTTTCATGAGCCGCGACGGGAACGGCCTTCATGGTCGCCCAGCTGCCGCCGGAGGCGGCCGGGGGGTCGGCGCGCGCGCGGCGGGCACCCCGCGCCGCGGCTGCGGTGAGGGAGAGGAGCTTCATGGAAATGCACTTCCTGATGAGGAGGCGCGCGTCGCCCGGACGGACGTTCTGGGAGGCGTGGCCGCTGAGTTGACCTGCCGGTTGCTGTCGCGACCGGCGAGCGACTTATCGGATCGGCCGGATTGCGCCACCGTGTCCGCTTCGTGAATTCGCTCTCATAACCCGCCGCTTCGCCGGGCCGGCGCGGCGGAAGGCGCCAGCGCCGTGCGCCGCACCGGGGTCGGCGTCGCGCCGACCGAAGGCGCGTAGAGGCTGCGCGAGCATTCCGCGATCCACAGCCCCGGCATGCGCCGCCACAGCATGCGGCCCACCCGTTCCCATAGCTTGCCGTTGCGCATGATCCAGCGCGTTTTGCTCGGCGGGCCGTAGAGCGCGGCGTCCCAGTTCTCCGGCAGGAACAGCGCTTCGCCCAGCAACCGTTCCATCTGACCGCGCGAATAGGGATGTCCCAGACCGAAGGGCGTATCGCCGAAGGCCGACCACAATCCGCCGCGATTGGGCGTCACGACGATCAGCCGCCCGTCGGGCTTCAGCACGCGCCAGATCTGCCGCAGCAGGCTGCGCCAGACCTCGCTGGTCTCCAGTCCGTGGACGACGATCACCCGGTCGATGGAGCCGTCGTCGAACGGCAGATTGGTGTCGTCGGCCAGCGCCACCTTGTTGCGCCCGGCGCGCGGCCAGGCGACCGCCCCCTGCTCCGCCGGCATCAGGGCGGTGACGCTGGCCGCTTCGTCCACGAACGGACCGAGATACGGCGTCGCATAGCCCAGCCCCACGATGGTCAGCCCGTCCACGCGCGGCCACAGCGCCCGCAGGCGGCGACGCACCAGAACCCGGGCGATCGTGCCGAGGCGCGAATCGTAGAAGGCGCGGAACTGGGCGATATCGGGCCGCATGACGCATCACTCTCCACCGGGAAGGTTACTCCGGCCTTGCGCCCGCGCTAAGCTCTTCCCCCTGGAGGCCACATGCTGACGATCGACCTGATCCCCTGCCTGAGCGACAATTACGCCTATCTCCTGCAAGACGGCCACGGCGCCGTCGGCGTGGTCGATCCGTCCGAGCCCGGCCCTGTCGAGGCCGTGCTGCAGCGTCTGGGCCTGAAGCTGACGCATATCTTCAACACCCACCACCATTTCGACCACACCGGCGGCAATCTCGATCTCAAGGCCGCCTATGGCGCGACGGTGATCGGGCCGCGCGCCGATGCGCACCGCATCCCCGGCCTCGATGCGGGCGTCGGCGAAGGCGACACCGCGCCCTTCGGCAGGCTTCATGCGCGCGTCATCGACATCCCCGCCCACACCAGCGGCCACATCGCGTTCCATTTCCCCGACGACGGGGCGGTGTTCACCGGCGACACGCTGTTCGCGATGGGATGCGGCCGCCTGTTCGAAGGCTCGGCCGAGGACATGTTCAAGGCGATGCGCAAGCTGGAGGCCCTGCCCGCCGACACGCGCGTCTATTGCGGCCACGAATATACCGAATCCAACGGCCGCTTCGCCCTGACGGTCGAGCCGGAAAACCCCGATCTCAACGCCCGCATGGACGAGGTGCGACGCCTGCGGGCCGCGGCGCAGCCCACCATCCCCTCGACCATCGCGCTGGAACGCGCGACCAACCCCTTCATGCGGGCGAAAACCGTGGAAGACCTGAGCGCCCGCCGCACCGCCAAGGACAATTTCCGGTGACGGCCGACGACGCCATCGCGCTTCTGAAACTTCAGCCGCACCCGGAAGGCGGCCATTACCGCGAAACCTTCCGCGACGCCGACAGCGGCGGGCGCGGCGCCTCGACGGCGATCTATTATCTGCTGAAGGCGGGCGAGGTCAGCCACTGGCACCGCGTCGATGCCGCCGAGGTCTGGCACTATTATGCCGGCGCGCCGCTGGTGCTGACGATCAG
>JAPUEF010000321.1 GCA_027492655.1 Alphaproteobacteria bacterium
CCGCCTGTTTATGGCGATTTTCCTGTTCGCGATGTTCTGGCTGGCTTTCTGGGCCGTCCTGTTCGTCAGCGTGGCGCAATTCGTCCTGCGCATCTTCGATACCGAGGCCAGCGCCGATCTCGCCCGTTTCGGCGGTCGTCTGGGCGCTTATGTCGGTGAGGTGGTCGGCTATCTCGCCTTCGCCCGCGATCAGGCCCCCTTTCCCTTCTCGGCCTTCCCTAAAGCTGCTGAATAAGGCGCTTTCCGGCGGCGCTTGACGCATGGTTCACGGGTGCGGGACAATCGCTGTCCAAGGTCAATCGGCCGGAGACTAGCGTATCATGCCAGCCGTTCGGGCTGCGATCCTTTGCGGCGGGGCGGGCACACGCCTCTGGCCGGTGTCGCGCGACAGCGCCCCCAAGCAATTTCACCCTCTGGTCGGCGATCGCTCGCTGCTCAGCGCGACGGTCGCCCGCGCGCTTGAGCTGCCGCACGACCGGCCGCCGCTGATCGTCACCAGCGCGGCCTTCGCCGCCGAGGCGCGCGCGCATGCGGCCGCCGGGGGCGCGCCGGACGCCGTGCTGCTGCTCGAACCCTCGCCGCGCAATACCGCACCGGCCGCCGCGCTGGCCGCCCACGCGGCGCTGGCGGACGATCCCGATGCGATCGTCGCGCTGCTGGCCTCCGATCATCACATCGCCGACGGCGCGGCCTTCACCCGGGTCATCGGCGAGGCCGCCACGCTGGCGGCGGACGGGCGCATCGCGACGCTCGGCATCGTGCCGACCTCGCCCCACACCGGCTACGGCTATATCCATGCCGGCCCGGCGCGGGGAGCCGGCTTCGATGTCGACCGCTTCGTCGAGAAGCCGAATTTCGAAACCGCCGTGAGGTTCGTGACCGAGGGCGGATATTTCTGGAACGCCGGGATCTTCGTTTTCCGCGCCCGCGATTTCCTGAACGAGCTGAAGGCTCACCGCCCCGACATCGCGGCGGCTGCGGAAGCGGCGTGGATGACGCGGCGCGAATCCGCCCGCGGCATCGTGGCGGGCGAGGACGCCTGGCGTGCCTGTCCGGCGGACTCCATCGACTATGCGGTGGCCGAGCGCACTTCGCATGCGGTGGTGGTGCCGGCCTCGATCGGCTGGAGCGATGTCGGATCGTGGTCCACGCTGATGGAGCTGGCGCCGCGCGACGCCGAAGGCAATGCGCTGATCGGTTCGGCGCGCGCTCTGGAATCGCGCGGATGCTATGTGCGGGCATCCTCGCGCAATGTCGTGGTCATCGGGGCTGACGACATGATCGTTGTGGAGACGCCGGACGCCGTGCTGGTCGTTCACAAGGACAAGACGCAAAGCGTCAAGCAGGCCTCAGCGCTGTTCGCGGCCCAGGCGGCGGAATGAGCGCCATAAGGGCGGAGGCCCTTGCGTGGTTGAAAGATGCCGCGCTGCCGCTTTGGCATGAACGCGGCTGGGATGCGGCCAGCGGCGGGTTCGTGGAGCGTCTTCGTGAAGACGGCGCGCCCGATACAGCCGCGCCGCGCCGGGTCCGCGTCCAGATGCGCCAGGTCTATGTCTATGCGCAGGCGGCGCTGCGCGGCTGGTATGCCCCGGCGCGCGGACTGGCGCTGGAGACGCTCGACTTCCTGCTGACGAAATGCCGCCCGGCGCGCGGGGCGCCCGGCTTCGCGCATCTGACGGATTCCGGCGGCCATGTGATCGACGGACGCATAGACGCCTACGATCAGGCGTTCGGCCTGCTGGCGCTTGCCGCGGCCTATCGGCTGACGCGCGATGCGCAGCTGCGCGCCTTGATCGACGCCGAGATCGCCTTCATCGATGCGCAGATCGTCGATCCCGCGACCGGCCTCTGGCTGGAAGGCGTACCCGGTGCGACGCCGCGCCGGCAGAACCCGCAGATGCATGCGTTCGAGGCCTGGCTTGCGCTCTACGAAGCGACGGGCGACGCCGCATTCCTGGCCCGCGCGCGTTTCATCGCGGAGGCGCTGGCGGCGCGTTTCGTCGATCCCGCGACGGGCGCGCTGCGCGAGCTTTTCGATGCCCGGTTCGAGCCGCTTGTCGCGGGGCAATCGGTCGAACCCGGCCATCACTTCGAATGGGTGTGGCTGCTTCACGGCTATGCCCGGCATGCGGACGTTGCGCCGCCGCCCGTCGCGGCTGGGCTTTACGACTGGGGCGCGCGGTTCGGCCTCGATGCCGGCGGCCATGCCATCGACGCCTGCGCCTGCGATGGCGCCCCTCTGCAGCGGACGCGCCGGTTGTGGCCACAGACCGAATTCATCAAGGCCAATCTGGCGCTGGAGGAAGCTGGCGATGCCGAAGCGGGAGCCAGGGCGGATGCGGGGCTGGGGCGGTTGATCGCGGGCTATCTGGCCGTCACGCCGCGCGGCGGCTGGGTGGACCGTTTCGATGCGGCGGGCGTGCTGGTCGATGGACGCATGCCGACCTCCAGCTTCTATCACATCTTCGCCGCTGTCGCGGAGGCGGATCGGGTGTCGCCGCGATCTGCCGCTTGAACGAGCAAAGGCGGGCAAGTAGGGTCCGCGCCCTTCCCAAATCGCCGGAGCCTTCGACCTATGACCAAGACCAATTTCGCCAAGGATCAGCTGAAATCCGTGGTGGAGCGGATCGAGCGTCTTGAGGAAGAAAAGGCGGCGCTGTCTGCCGACATCAAGGAAGTCTATGCCGAAGCCAAGGGCAACGGCTTCGACGTGAAGATTCTCCGCAAGGTCATCCGCATCCGCAAGCAGGATGCCGCCGAGCGTTCGACCGAGGAAGAGATGCTCGACCTCTATCTCAGCGCCATCGGTTCGGGCCGCTAACGCGGCAACGCCTTCAGCTCCGCCACCGCCGAGCCGATAGGGGCGTCGCCTTCGATGCGGACGGGCAGGGCGCGCCCGCTCGCGTCCCGCCAGAACCAGATTTCGGCCTCTTCCCGGTCGGTCGATGACGACAGCCAGCCGCCCGGCGCCTTGCCGCCGGTGCGCAGATAGGTGAGCGCGCATTTCAGCGCGTCGATCTCCACGTCGCCGATCTCGATCCGCTCGGCCGCGCCGCCGCTCAACGTCAGCGTATAGCTGCGCCGTCCGTCATAGACTTCGACGCTGCCCGCGCAGCGCCCTTCCGACGCCGGCCCATAGGCGACCGCCAGCATGGCCGAGATCGGGTCGAACGCGCCGTCGCGGGCATCGTCGGGAATGGGCGTGCGTTCTTCGGCCGCCAGCGAGGGTTCGATGCTCTCCGGCACCGCCTCGTCGTCGTTCCAGCTCAGCCGGGTGCGGCGGCGCTCGCCGTCATAGAGATTGTCGGTTCCAAAACCCCACGGTTCGACGCCTTGCGGCGTGAGGCCGCCCCATGCGGCGGCGGACAGCGACAGGCTGCCGAAGAGATCGGCAAGGCCGGTATTCGCGCCCGTCACGCGGATGTCGTAGCGCCCTTCGCCCAGCGTCGCGGTCACGTCCGCCCAGGCGACGGTGAACCCCATCACGCGCGAGGTGTAGGACAGGCGGATGTCGTCGGCCCATGCTCCGCCGCAGAACAGCGCGGCCAGCGTCAGCGCGGCCGCGCGGCGCATGGTCAGGGACGCCCGACGCTGGTGTAGCTGAAGCCGCGCGCCCGCATATCGGCGGGGTCGTAGATATTGCGCAGATCCACAACCACCGGCGTCTTCAGCAGCGACTTGAGGCGGCCCATGTCCAGCGCGCGGAACTGGTCCCACTCGGTCAGGATCACCAGGCCGTCCGCGCCCTCCGCCGCGTCATAAGCGCCATCGCGGAACTGGATGCCGGGCAGCAGCGGTTCGGCCTCGTGCCGTCCTTCGGGATCGTAGGCCTGAACCTTCGCGCCCGCCGCCTGCAGCGCCGGCACGATGGTCAGGCTGGGCGCGTCGCGCATGTCGTCGGTCTTGGGCTTGAAGGTCAGCCCAAGCACGCCGATCGTCTTGCCGTCCACGCCGCCCAGCGCCTTGACGATCTTCTCGGCCATGTCGCGCTTGCGCTTGTCGTTCGCGGCGACGGTGGCCTCGATCAGCGAGACCGGCGCATCGGCGTCGCGCGCCGTGCGCACCAGCGCCAGCGTGTCCTTCGGGAAGCACGAACCGCCATAGCCGGGACCGGCATGAAGGAATTTCGGGGCGATACGCTTGTCGAGCCCGATGCCTCGCGCTACCTGCTGCACATCCGCGCCCACCGCTTCGCACAGATCGGCCATCTGGTTGATGAAGGTTATCTTCATCGCCAGGAAGGCGTTGGCCGCATATTTCGTCAGTTCGGAGGTGCGGCGCGCGGTGAAGAGAATCGGCGTCTCATTCAGGAACAGCGGACGATAAACCTCGCGCATCACGGCGCGGGCGCGCTCGTCCTCGGCGCCGACGACGACACGGTCGGGGCGCTTGAAATCCTCGATGGCCGATCCTTCGCGCAGGAATTCGGGGTTCGAGACGACGGCGAAATCGGCGTCCTGGCGCACCCGGCGGATGATCGCCTCGATCTCGTCGCCGGTGCCCACCGGCACGGTCGATTTGGTGACGACCACGGTGAAGCCGTCGATCAGCGCGGCGATCTCCTCGGCGGCGGCATGCACATAGGTGAGGTCGGCGTGGCCGTCGCCGCGACGCGAGGGCGTGCCGACCGCGATGAACACCGCCTCAGCGCCCCGGATCGCGTCGGCGGCGGTGGTGAACGACAGGCGGCTTTCGCGCACGTTGCGCGCGATCAGCTCGTCGAGGCCGGGTTCGTAGATGGGCACTTCGCCCTTGTTCAAGCGCGCGATCTTGCCGGCGTCCTTGTCGATGCAGACGACATCATGGCCGAAATCGGCGAAGCAAGCGCCCGAGACAAGACCGACATAGCCCGTCCCGATCATCGCGATGCGCATCAGCGCTCCTTAAGCATCAGGGCCCGGTGGTTGCGATTCCGGGCGAGTGGCCGAGCTGCGTTCAACGCCGTGACCGCAACTCGTGAGTACCGACGCGAGTTTGGCGCGTTATATCGCGTTCAGGAAATGGATCAATCGGGCCGCGAAGGCGTCCGCGCCTGCGCCCGGTTCGCCGGCTCTGGTAATCCGCGCCTCTATGGCGTCGCCGGCACCGTGGGCCTGCGCCAGCCTCTCGATGGCGGCGCGCCAGGCGGGTGCGTCGGTTGCAGGCAGAAGCTCCACGCCGCTGAGGGTTCTCTCCCGCAAAACGGGGATGTCCGAAGCGAGCACCGGCGCACCGGCTGCCCGCGCCTCCGAG
>JAPUEF010000322.1:0-17006 GCA_027492655.1 Alphaproteobacteria bacterium
CATGCACGATTTGCAGGTGGGCGAGTACATCAACGTCGGCCAGGCCGCGATGCCACTGCCGGGCACGCGCCGGATCGATCGCGAGCCGTATTTTCAGTCCGGGAAACGCCAAAAAGTCCCAACCTCCGGGCATATCCACGCGCGCCTGCGCGAACGCTCGGTTTAGAAGTTTCCTCTATTCTGCCGCCAAGTTTATGCGCGTTCATTTTGAGAAATGACTAACAGACGCCTCCTCTTCTACACCCACGGTCTCGTCGGCGGCGGCGCGGAACGGGTCTGGGCGCTGGTCGCCGCCGGTCTGATGCGTCGCGGCTGGGACGTCACCTTCGGCGTCGATTTTCAGGATGGCGCAAACGAAGGCTTTCTGCCGCCGGAAATGAAGCGCGTCGTCTTCGGGCGCGGACACGCCGGGGCCGTCTCGGCCATCGCCCGGTATCTGAAAGCCGAAAATCCTGCCGCCGCTTTCGCCGCCGTCGGGGCGTCGAACCTCAAGCTCATGCTGGCGCGCCTGCGCAGCGGATGGCGCGGCGCGGCGGTGCTGTCGGCGCATGGACGTTTCGACGCGGAACCGCGCTTTCTGGGCCGTCTCACCTATCGCGCGACCCCGCTCACCAGCCGCTGGGCGGCGCGCACGGTGACGGTCTCCGACGATCTGCGCGCCTATCTCATCAAGACCTTCCGCGCCCGGCCGGACCGCGTGACGACCATCCACAACGCCATCCATCTGCCGCCCGCCGACCATGTGCCGTCCGCCGCCGCGCTCGCCGCGCGCCCCGACATCGTTCTCGCCGTGGGCCGCATGGTGCCGGAAAAAGGCTTCTCCACGCTGATCGAGGCGATGGCGCTCGTGAAGCCCTCGGCGCGCCTCGTGCTGCTGGGCGACGGCCCGGATCGCCAGATGCTGGAGGCGCGCGCCGCCCAGCTCGGCCTGCGCGACCGCATCGACTTTCGCGGCTACGTGTCCGAACCTTGGCCTGCCTATCGCGAGGCCAGGATGCTGGCGCTTCCCTCATGGACCGAAGCGTTCGGCAACGTGCTGGTCGAGGCGCTGGGCCACGGGCTTCCCGTCGTCGCCACGCGCTGCGGCGGCCCGGAAGAGGTGCTGCGGGGCGGGAAGGATGGCCGTCTCGTGCCGCCCCGCGACGCAGCCGCGCTCGCTGCGGCCATCGACGACACCTTGTCGGACCCCGGCGATCCCGCCCCCCGCCGCCGCCGCGCCGAGGACTTCTCCATCGACCGGGCTCTCGACAAATTCGAGGCCCTCATCGCCGAAATCGCGCCGTCATGACGCTCGTGACCCGCGATATTCTGGGCGTCGCCGTCACCTCCGCCCCGATGGATGCGATGATCGCGCATCTTGATGCGCGCCTTGAGGCCGGCGAGCGCATCAAACTCGGCTTTCTCAACGCGCACGCGTCCAACCTCGCAGCGAAGATTCCCGCCTTCAGGGCGGCGCTCCATGGTTTCCTCATCCTTAACGACGGCATCGGCATCGACATCGCCTCTCGCCGTCTGCACGGCGAACGCTTTCCTGAAAATCTCAACGGCACCGACTTCGTGCCCGCCTATATCCAGCGTACCGCGAAACCCCGCCGCATCTATCTCCTCGGCGGCCGGCCCGGCGTCGCTGAGGATGCGGCGGCGCGCCTTAAAACCCTCGCGCCCCGACATCAGATCGTCGGCGTCCAGAACGGCTATTTTCCGCCGGATGAGACTGCCGCCATCGTCGCCGCCATCGCTGCGGCGCGCCCCGACATCCTGCTGGTGGCGTTCGGAAATCCCGCGCAGGAGCTGTTCATCGCGCGTCATTTCGCCGATCTCGGCGTGCCGCTCGCCATCGGCGTCGGCGCGCTGCTCGACTTCCTCTCGGGCCGTGCCGTGCGCGCGCCGGGCGTCTTCCGCGCCGCGCGTATCGAGTGGGTGTGGCGGCTGGCGCGCGAGCCGGGCCGGCTCTGGCGACGCTATCTCTTGGGGAATTCTCAATTTCTTTGGCGTGTAATCCGCAAAGGTTAACGCGGCGGATGCCGTCGCGATTGAGGATTTGCGTCTTTTCATGCCGTCCGCAGCGATGACCCAATATGGCGGCGCCAGGCCGCTGCGGCGAGCGCCCGTGCGGGCGCCCGCGCCGCCGGTGCTCATTGAGCCGCAGCGCCCGGACGATGACGGCATCGACATCAAGGGCCTGATCGACATTCTGCGCCGCCGCTGGCGTTCGGTGCTGCTGCCGGCGCTCGTGCTGACCGCGCTCGCCTTCGCCTACGCCGCGATGACGCCCAAGCTCTATTCGTCCTCGACGCTGCTGCTGCTCGATCCGCGCGACCAGAAGCTCCTGCAGACCGAAGTGCTTCCCGCCGGCGCAGGCTCCGATGCCTCGCTGGTCGAAAGCCAGGTCCGTGTCGTCACGTCCGACGCCGTTCTAGGCCGCGTCGTCGCGAAACTCGGCCTCGGCAACGTGTCCGAATTCGGCGGCGCATCGTCAGATCCCGTCGAACGCGCCGCCTCGGCGGTCGATACGCTCGTACACCGCATCGCCGTCACCCGCGCCGACCGCACCTACATTCTGGAAATCCGCGCCACCGCCCGCGATCCCAAACTGGCGCGCGACATCGCCGATGCGGTGACGCTGGCTTATCTGGAAGACCAGACCGACGCCGCCCGCGCTGCAACCCGCCGCGCCAACGAAGCGCTGACCGCGCGCCTTGAAGAACTCCGCAGCCAGCTACGCGAGGCCGACGAGAAGGTGCAGGCCTATCGCGCCGCGCAGGGCCTTGTCGGCAAGGACGGCAGCGCCGTCACCGAACAGCAGCTCGCAGAGCTGAACCAGCGCCTTGTTCAGGCGCAGGCGACCCTCGCCACCGCCCGCGCGCGTTACGACGAAGTCCGCCGCGCCGGAGCCGACGCGACGGGGCAGGCGCTAAACTCGCAGGTCATCACCGCGCTCCGCACCCAGCTCGCGCAGGCCAGACAGAAGGAAGCCGAGCTGACCGCGACCTATGGCGACCGCCATCCGCAGGTCATCCAGATCCGCGACCAGATCGTCGCCATCGAGGCGCAGATCGGCGGCGAGATCGCCCGTATCGCAGAAGCCGCGCGCACCGATCTCGCCATCGCCGAACGCGACGTCGCCAATCTGCAGGCCGAACTCGACCGCCTCACCGGACGCGACGTGAAGGACGCCTCGGCTCTTATCCAGTTGCGCGAACTTCAGCGCCAGGCCGACGCGGTGCGCGAGGTCTATGAATCCGTCCTCGCGCGCGTCAAGGAAACCGCCGAGCAGGAACAGCTCGAAACGCCGTCGGCCCGCGTGCTCGCGCCTGCCGCCACGCCCACCGCCGCGTCCTTTCCGCCGCGCGCCTTCATCATCGGCGTCGCGCTCGCCTTCGGTCTGGGCCTCGGCGCGGCGCTGGCGCTGCTGCGCGAACGTCTGGACGACCGTGTCCGCAGCGCCGCCCAGCTGCGCCGCGAAGGACTTGAAGTCCTCGCCGTTCTGCCGCCTTACGACGCGCCGAAGAAGGGCAGGGCGAACGGCTTCGACTACGCCATCCGGCTGATGCGCGCCGAACTGCGCGATCCCATCGACCGTCAGCGCGAACGCTCGGCCCTCGTCGTCGGCACCCGCGCGGGCGACGGGGCGGCTTCCGTTGCGCTCAATCTGGCGCTCGCCGCCGTCTCCAGCGGCGAACGTGTCCTCATCATCGACGCCGACCCGGCGACCCGCGCGCTCACCGAGCTGGTCGCGCCGACCGCCGCCATCGGCCTCTACGATGTCCTCTCGGGCCGGGTGCCGCTGATGGAGGCGCTGGTCGGCGACAAGCGTTCGGGTCTGCGTGCGCTTCCCATGCCGGCGCGCAAATCGCCCACCCAGGCCCGTCCCGCGCGCGGCACCTACGAGCGCCTGATCGCGCAGGCCCGCGCCCGTTTCGATTATGTCATTTTGGTCGGCGCGCCGCTCGCGGACGAGCCGGATTCGCGCGCCATCGCGGAAGCTGCCGATCAGGTCGCGCTGGTGCTGCGGGCCGGTCGCGCCACCCGCACCGATCTGTCCACCGCATTGCGCGCCCTGCGGGTGCGCGGCGAGAAAACCTGCGGCATCGTTCTCACCATGGCGGCGGCGGGCGCGGGCGCATGACCGCCACGGCCTCGGTTCCCTTCGGCCTCGCCCCGCAACGGCGTCGCGCCGCGCGGGTGCCGCGTGTCGTCACTGTGATGTCGTGGGCGTCGTTGATCGCGCTGTTCGGCATTTCGAACCTGATGCTGGCCCGGTTCGGCATCGCCTATGAGACGACCGGCGGCGCGGCCTGGCAGAAGATCGCGCCGTCCACCTATCTCGCGATGGTCGCCATGCTGGCGCTGTTCGCGACCCGGCCGGATCTCGCCGCCTTCGCAGACGAGATCGTCCGACGCCACAAGGGGCTTCTCTGCCTCTTCGCCGCATGGGCGCTGTTGTTCTTCTACATCGTGAAGTTTCAGGGCGGGCCGCTGACCGCCACCTTCGACACCTTCCTGATGCCGATGGCGCTGTTTCTCGTCCTGCCGCGTCTCGAAGGCGTCACGCAGCGGCGCATGGCGCTGTTCCTCCACATCTTCATGGCGCTGAATGCGCTCATCGGCATTGCGGAATTCGCCATCGGGTTCCGCATAACGCCGATCGTGGCGGTCGGGATGGAGATCACTTCCGACTACCGCTCCACGGCGTTGCTCGGCCATCCGCTCAACAACGCCGCGAACGCGGCCTGCTACGCGCTGATCCTGATGCTCGGTGGCGGACGCGATCTCAGCCCCGGCTGGCGCGCCGCCGCGCTGCTGCTTCAGCTTCCCGCGCTCGCCGTCTTCGGCGGACGTTTCGCCACTGTCGCCTTTGTCGGCTTCGCAGGCGTGATCGCGCTCAAGCGCTTCCTCGACATACTCAACGGCCGCCGCTTCAGCCGCAACGCCGCCGCCGCCGCTCTGGTCCTTACGCCCACCCTGATCGTCGCGACCATCCTGCTCGTCACCGGCGGCTTTCTCGACAAATTCCTGATGCGCTTCGTGGAAGACGAAGGCTCCGCCGCCACCCGTCTCGCCATGCTCGATCTCATCGCCGAGATTCCCTTCAACGAATTGCTGGTCGGCCCGTCGCCGGAATACGTCTCCACCCTGATGCGCCTGCACGGCATCGGCTTCGGCATCGAAAGTTTCTGGGTCGGCTTCCTCGCCTATTACGGCATCCTCGTCAGCGTGCCGTTCTTCGTCGGCCTCACGCTCTTCCTGGTCGGCCTCGCGCGGCGGACGACCAAAGGCGCAGGCTGGGCGATCCTGATGTTCATCCTCATCTGCTCCACTTCGGCATCGCTGTCGGGCAAGACGATGACCTTCGGCCAGTTCATGGCGATGCTGTTGCTGCTGATGCGCCTGCCCGCCGCCTCGCCGGCGAGGACATAGCCATGCTCCTCCGCCAGACCATTCTCTACCTCCCGGCCCAGATTCTCGGTCCGCTGGCCCAGATGGTCGCAACCATCGTCTGGACCTACTGGTTGGAGCCCGATGCGCTGGGCGCGTATGCGCTGGTCTGGGCGATCCAGGAGCTGGCCGGCCTCGCCTTCCTCGCGTGGTGGTCGGCCTATATGCTGCGCTACGCCAGCGGACATGGCGCGGAGGGCGACCGCAAGCGCCTCGACGGCATGGAGTGGGCGGTGCAGATCATCGCCGCCGTCGCGCAGACCGGCTTCGCCGTCGCCGCCGTATGGTTCGTGCTCGACATCGAACCCACGGTTCATTTCGCGCTGGCCGCCGTCGCTTTCACGCTCACCCGGAATATCGGCAGTCATTTCGCCGATCGCGCCCGCGCGCATTTCGAGATTACGGCCTATTCGATCATCCAGATCACCGGCTCGCTGCTGGGCTTCCTTCTCGGGCTTCTCTCCGTCGCCTATGTCGCTCCCACGCCCGAGGCCTTGCTGTGGAGCTATGCCGCGGCGCAGGCGCTGGGCCTCGCGCTCGCGTTGCCGCTGATGCGGGTCGGCCTGCGCATGCCGCGCTTCGATCGCGCCATCCTCGCCGCCGCCTGGCGCTACGGCGCACCGCTTTTCATCGCCAGTGTCCTCGTCTGGGCGGGCAGCCATTCCATCCGCTTCATCGTGCAGGCCGATCTCGGGGTCGAGGCGGTCGGTTACATCACGGTCGGCTGGTGGCTCGGCCTCCGCCTCACCACCTTCGCCTCCATGCTCGTCACGGGCGCCTCGTTCTCCATCGCGGTGGAGCGCATCCGCGCCGTCGGGCCGAAGGGCGCGCTGCCGCAATTCGCCACCAATGGCGCCCTGCTTCTCGCCATTCTCGCGCCCAGCGTCGCCGGCGTCATCGTACTCAGCGCTTCGCTGGTCGAGGTTCTGGTCGCCCCGGTCTATGCGCCGTTGACCGTCCAGATACTGCCGCTCGCCGTCGCGGCGGGCGCGATCCGCGCCTTCAAGAACCACGGCTCCGATCAGTGTTTCCTGCTGTTCGAGCGCACCACGCTGAATGTCTGGAGCACGGTGATCGAGGCGTCGGCCACCGTCATCTGCTGCATCGTCGGACTGAAGCTGGGCGGTATGGTCGGCGCGGCGGCGGGGTGCCTCGCGGCGGCGGTGATCGCAGAGATTTTCTCGTTCGTCGTCGCCAATCGCATCTTCGGTTACTACCTGCGCCTCGCCGATCTCGCGAAGATAGCCGCCGCCACGCTCGCCATGGTTCTGGCGCTCGTCTTTCTGCCGCAGCCCCATGCGCTCGCCGGCCTCATCACCGAAGTCACGGTCGGCGCGCTGTCCTATGGCGCGGCGCTCGCGCTGATGTTCCCGTCCGAAGTGAAAGCCTTCATCGCCAAGGCGCAGGCGCGTCTAGCGCGCCGCTGACGCCGCCAGCGCTTCTGCGGTGGCATAGGCCGCCGCCTTGGGCGCCATATCCGCGTCCCAGAAATGCGAACGCGGCTTGCGATCCTTCGGGTACCAGTCCGCATGGCCGTACCAGGAATAGCGGTCGCTCAACTGCCAGCAGATCACCTCGCTCACCGCCTCCACCTTCAGCACCGCATTCAGGAAACGCTGCAGGGTCTCGACCACCGCCACGTCGCGCGCCGCAACCTCCAGCGGCAGATGCGAGTCATCGACATCCAGCTCGGTGATTTTGATGCCGACGCCCAGCGCCGCCAGCTCGGCCACCCATGCGGCGAAACGCTCATAGTCGTGCGGCAGATGCGGTTTCAGGTGCCCCTGAAGACCTACGGCGTGGACCGGTACGCCGTCATCCTTCAGTCGCCTGACGCAATCAAACAGACGCGGCCGCACGCTGACGCCCAGCTCGTCGTCCTGCTCGCAGAACGCTTCGTTCAACACCAGCTCGGCGTTCGGGTCGGCCGCCGCCGCACGGCGGAACGCCGCCGCGATATAGTCCGGCCCGATCGCGTCGAACCAGTAACCCTTGCGATAGCCGCCCTCGCGGCCCTGTATCGGAAGGAAAGGCTCGTTCACGACGTCCCACGACGCCACCCGCCCGGCATAGCGCGCTACGACCTCATCGATATGCCGGTCGAAGATGGCGCGCCGGTCGTTCATGCTCCGCCATTTCAGCCAGTCGGGCAGCCAGTCGTTCCAGATCAGCGCCGTGCCGCGCAGCCGCATCCCGGCTTTGAGGCCGAAATCCACCACCGCGTCGGCGCCCGAAAAATCGGCATCGGGGCCATAGGGACGCAGCCAGTCGAATTTCAGGCTGTTCTCCACCGCGCCGACCCGCGCCTGCGCGGTCAGCACGCCGGCCCATTGGGTATCCTCGAACACCTCGCGGTCGAAGGCGCTTCCGAACGCCAGACCCCGCGCCGCCGCCGTCGCGCCGATGTCCAGCGGCGTCGCGGCGCGTGCAAAGCGGGGCAGGGCAGCCGCCGCCGCCGTACTTGCCAGAAACTGACGCCGCGACCATCTCACGGGTACGCTCCCTTAACCGCGCTCGTGTATGGGATAGGCGCGTATCGTTAAGGAATTGGCCGTGGCTGGTAAGGTCGGCGAGGAACATTGGGGCGCCCAGACGGGCTATCGCGCGAAGCGCCTGGCGCGTTTCGTCGCGCTGGCCGACGAGATTCTGAAAGAGAAGGGCGAGGTTCGCATTCTCGATATGGGCGGCAACCGCGACTACTGGCTCGATCTCGAACCTGTGTGGAAGGGCCGCAACTTCAAGTTCACGCTGGTCAACCTCCAGCCCGAGCGCCTCGACGATCCGCGCTTCGAGGCGCACCAGGGCGATTGCCGCGCCATGCCGCATTACGCCGATAACGAATTCGACATCGTCCATTCCAACTCGGTCCTCGAACATGTCGGCAAATGGGCCGACATGCGCGCCTTCGCCGGCGAAATTCACCGCTTAGCGCCGCGCTACTTCGTGCAGACGCCGAATTACTGGTTCCCCATGGAGCCGCATTTCCGCTCGCTCTTCTTCCATTGGCTCCCTGAGCCGATGCGCGTGGCGAAGGCGATGCGCCGTCCGCTCGGCGCCTTCCCGAAAGCGCCCACCATCGACGACGCCCAGCGCTTCATCGAGGATTCCAACCTCCTCGATGCCCGCCGCTTCATGCACCTCTTCCCGGATGGCAAGCTGGAACGCGAGCGCGTCTTCGGCTTCACCAAATCCCTCATCGCCGTCCGCTAATGCCCGAGAATTCGCCCATGTCGCTCCGTCTCGTCTCGATCCACGGTTTCGATCCGCGCGGCCCCAAGGTCGGCGGCATGGAAACCCATGTGCGTCAGCTCCTGCGCCGCCATCCCGCCGACATGCGCATTCTCATGGTAGGCCTCGATGATTTCGGCGATCTCGAAATCGGCAAGGTCGTCACCATCACCGTCGCGGGCCGCGAGATCGACTTCCTGCCCGTGATGCACATCCCCTATGGCGACCAGACGACGGCGGCCAAGACCGTCTCCAACTCCGTCACCTTCCGTTTCGCCAAGGCGCTCTTCCGCCACGTCCCGGCCATCCGCCGCGCCATCAAGGGCGAGGCCGCGACGGTCGAGGTCGAACGCTTCGAATTCGCGCCGCTCGCCCGCATGCTCGGCTGCCCGCTCGTCGTCATGGTGCACAACGAGGGCGACCCCAGGACCGACAAGATGGACAGCGTCCTCTCGCGGCACTGGCGCATCAACGCCACCGCCGAATGGATGGCCTTCCGTCTCGCCAAACGCATTTTCTGCGTCACGCCCAAGCTGAAGGAACGTCTCGCCACCCGCCACCCCAGCCAGGCCCACAAGGCCGAAGTGCTCACCGTGTCGGTCGATACCCAGCTCTTCCAGGCGACGCCCTTCGATCTCACCGACGGCAAGCTCAAGCTCGTCTATGCCGGCCGCCTGGATGAGTTCAAGGATCCCGCCCTCATGTTCCGCGTCTGCAAGCGGCTGCACGAGGCGCTGAACGGGGCGTTCGAATTCCACTTCTGCGGCTCGGCCGATCCGCACCGCTTCCCCGAATTCGCCGCCATCGAAGCCTTCACCGTCCGCCACGGCGCGCTGCTGCCCGATGGCGTCGCCGAAGTGATGCGCAAGGTCCACATGGGCATCCTCGTCTCCCACTGGGAAGGCATGCCGTGCTTCCTGCTTGAACTCCTCGCCTCGGGCCGTCCCTTCGGCGGCCTCCGCCTGCCGCAATTCGATCAGGTGATCGAGCAAGGCGTGAACGGCCGCATGGTCGAACGCGGCCAGACGGTCGAGGAATCCGAAGCCGTCGTCACCGGCGCGATCCTCCAGCAGTGGAACGAAATCCGCAGCGGCATCACGGACCCCAACAAGGTCCACGCCAAGATCGTCCCCTGGTCGATCGACAACCAGCTCACGCGCCTCTTCACGGCGATCCGCGAGATCGCGCGTCCCGGCAAGCCGCCGCCGGCTCCCGCGCTGCCGCTCGCCGCAGAATAATGCGCACCGTCGATTGCCCGGGCGTCGGCGCGGTTTCGGCGCTCGGCTTCGGCTGCGCCTCGCTCGGCTCGCGCATTTCTGAAAAAGCCGGCCGCGCCGCCATCGACGCGGCACTCGATGCCGGCATCACCTGGTTCGACGTCGCCCCCTCCTATGGCGACGGCAAAGCCGAACGCATTCTTGGCGATGCGCTGAGGGGCACGACCGCCCACATCGTCACCAAAGCCGGCCTCATCGCCGGGCGACGCAATCCGCTGAAGGCCGCCATCGGGGCTGTCGCCCGTCCGATCGTCGCGGCGATCCCGGCGCTCCGCCCATTGGTGAAGAAGCTGCGCCCTGATGCGGCCCGGCGTCTCCCGCTCGACGCGGAAACCCTGCGCATCTCTTTGCTGCAAAGCCTCGAACGCCTCGGCCGTACCGAGCTGGCCGTGTTCGCGCTCCATGAACCGTCTCTCGATGATGTCCGCAACGAAGCGGTGATCCGCGTGACTAACGATCTGCGTGCGGAAGGCCTCGTCGCCCGCATCGCCATCGCCGGATCGCCTGAAATCTTCGCCGCCGCCCTCAAAGCGGGTCTGCCCGCCGACACGCTGCAGACAGCGCACTCGCCCTTCGACAAAGGCCTCGCCTCGGCCCCCGCCGACGCCTTCACGATCAGCCACTCTGTCTTCGGCGTCGCCGGCGCCCTCGACAAACTGAAGCGCGTCGCGCCCGACCGCCTCACCGCCGCCGGCTTCCCCGATGCCGCGTCGGCACTCCTCACCTATGCCTTCGCCGCCAACCCGAACGGCGTCGTCCTCGCCTCCAGCTACGCCCCCGGCCACCTCGCCGCGAACGCGCAAGCCGCATCAGTGCCCCCCGACACCACGGCGCTATCCCGTCTCGAATCCCTGCTGACCTGATTGATCCTCCCCTGCGCAGCGGGGGAGGGGACCATGCGAAGCATGGTGGAGGGGGCGAATGCAGCGCAACGGCTCATCAAGCCGCCCGCTCACCCGCCTCCCGACATGTAAGGAATATAATCCGTTTACCGCGCGGACCAAGTCTCTTGCGGAACAAATTCCGTCAGATGCTTCGCCAGCCGCCCGGCCAGGGCCACCGCCAGCAGCGTCGGGTTCGCCTGACCCGAACGCGGCAGCACCGCCGATCCCGCGACGAACAAATTCGTCACCCCATGCACCCGTGCGTCAGCATCCACCACGCTCGTCGCCGGATCACGCCCCATCCGCGCGGTGCCGATCTGGTGGAACCCGTCCGACGCCTGCGCCAGAACCGCCGCCGCGCGCGCGTCTGGCGCATGGGCATGGATCAGCTTCGCGTAACCCGCCGCCTGCATCCGCGCATCCATCGCGTCATGCGTCGCCACGATGCTTTCCGCATCGCTCGTCCCGAATCGCAGATCGATCGCCGCCCGCTTCATCCCCACCGCGTCGCGCACCTCGCTCAGGCCGACGCGGCTTTCCGCATCGGGTAGATGCTCGGCATGAAAGTGCAGGGCATAGCGATGCGCCCCGTTCAGCACGAAAAATCCGGGTAGCCGCACCTTGGCGTAGCGGGCGCTCAGGAACCTGGCCGCAAACCACGCCGCCCCCGGCGCGCCCTTGATGACGTTCCAGAGATGCGCGCCCACGCGCCCGCCGGGTCCGATTTTGCGCAGGCGAATGGCCTCGCTCATCAGCCTTGGCCCGATCACCGGAGTCGTCAGCGCCAGATAGGCCAGCGACAGGATCGCGCTTTGATGCGCCGGATCGTAAAGCTCCGGCAGATCCGGCCAGGCCGCCATGTTCGTAAGGTCCAGCGCGCGCTGCACCTCCGCTTCCAGCGCGATCCGCCGCCGCACGTAGCGCCCGCTCGCGTCCTTGAAGAACGTGAACGCCTTGTCGTCGCCGGGCCGCAGGAACTGGATGTCGGCGATCGAGCCGAACAGATGCCCCATATAGAAGCGCCCCAGCGCCGGCCCGCCCAGATGCGGCGCGGCCTCGTCCCGGCTCGCCAGCAGCAGCCGCGCCGTCTCCACGCCTCCCGCCGCGACGACATAGGCCTTCGCCGTCACCGTCACCGTCTGCCCATCTTTGACGATGCGCAGCCCGCGCACCGCGCCGCTCGCGGCATCGGCGTCGATCTTCACCGCCGTCGCGCCCGTCGCAACGCGGATGTTCGGGTGTTTCGCCACCCGCGCGCCATGCACCACGCCCATGTCGTTGCGGGCGCACCACCGCTCCAGCCGCGTCGCGCTCAGGCCCGGCATGTCCGGGAGGCCGGGCAGGGGAGCTTCAAAGATCGCCGGCCCGCAATCGAGGAAATCCGTCGCGGCGGCGTACCAGGGCGCGACATCCGCCGCCGTCAGCGGCCATTCGGCCCCCGGCGCAAAAGCCCGCGTCTCGAAATCTTGCCGGTCGAACGGCACGGCCCGCCCGCCCCACAGCGCCGAGGTGCCCCCGAAGCCGCGCCGCGTCGCCAGGTCCATCGGCGCATGGCGGGATGAATCGGCGATCTCCGCCCGGCCAAGCTCCGCCGCGCCGTCCCGCCCGCCCGAGTCCAGCAACAGGACACCCAGCCCCGCATCGGCAAGGTACAGCGCCGTCTTCAGTCCCACCGGACCCGCGCCGACGATCGCCACATCGGCCGGATGCCGCAGTGCAGCAATGTCACAGTCGGGCGGTGTCATGGAACTTCCACGCTCATAATGCGCATATTTTGCACTGTGGTGTTAACGATGTGTTAAGGATTGCATTTACGGGGCCGGCTTTTCGGGCCAATACCACGCGCGACGACGCGGCGTGAGTAAGGTTAATGCCGTCTCGTAACGCGTTGAGGTTAATGGACATTAAGTAAAACTGAGCTGGCACGGCCTTTGAAGCCTGATGAATGCCTGCGTGCCAAACGGGGACGCGGGCGGATCGGGAAGTCGAGCCGCCATGAATGTTCAAAGAACACACAGCGACAGCGACGAACGATTTGGGGTTAAGGCGCGAGCGAAAGTGGCGTTTGAGATGACTGACTTGGGGATTTCCGTTCTTCTTAATTCCGGTGCAACTGTCGCGACCCAGGGTCGCGTGCTGCGCCGCACACAGACCCCCGGCCTCGGCAAGCCCGGTGCCTTCGCTGTCAAGCGTGCCTTAGACATCGTCGTCGCGACGCTGTTGATCATCGTGCTCTCGCCGGTCCTCCTCACGGTTGCAGCGGCGGTGAAGCTCACCAGCAAGGGCCCGGTCTTCTTCGTCCAGCGCCGCTGGGGCAAAGGCAACGTGCCTTTCCGCCTCTACAAGTTCCGCTCGATGCACGTCGCGCTGGAAGACCGCTCGGGCATCGCCCACACGGTCAAGAACGACCCGCGCGTCACGGCGATCGGCCGCTTCATCCGCCGCACCTCGATCGACGAGCTGCCGCAGCTTTTCAATGTGCTGAAAGGCGACATGTCGCTGGTCGGCCCGCGCGCTCATGTGCTGGGCATGCACGCCGCCGGCGTCCGCTACGAAGACCTCGTGCCGGAATACTTCACCCGTCACGCCGTGCGGCCCGGCATCACCGGCCTCGCTCAGGTGCGCGGCCTGCGCGGCGAAGTGACCGACGCCCACCACGCTCAGGCCCGCGTCGATGCCGACCTTGAATATATCCGCACCTTCTCGGTGTGGCGCGACATCCGCATCATGCTCGCCACCATCCCGGCGGTCATCGGCGGCAAGGCGGCGTTCTAGGGAATAAAGGCCCGGACGCTTCAGAAATAGCGTTCGGGTATGCGGATCACATCGCCGGGCATGACGGCGATGTCGGCGTTCAGATCGAATTCCTGCTCGACCTGCGCATTCGCCTTGCGGATATAAACGCGCCCCGCATTGGCCCGGTAGGTATAGCCGCCCGCCGTCGCCACCGCCCCGAACAGCGACATGCCGGGCGTATAGGGATACTGCCCCGGCTTGTTCACCTCGCCCAGAATGTAAAACGGCCGCAGCGTCAGCACTTCCACCGTTACGCGCGGATTGCGGAACAGGCCGCCGCTCAGCAGCGAGGCGGCGACGGCCTCGCCCGCCTGCAGCGGTTCATAGCCCGCGAGCTGGATCGCCCCCAGCAAGGGCAGGGTGACGATCCCCGCGTCGTTGACCGTATAGGTGCCGGTCAGATCCTTGTCGTTCGCCAGGGTGATCCGCACCTGGTCGCCCGGCGCGATGGTATAGGCCCGCGCCTCCACAGCGCCGCCCACCGGACGCGCCGCCGCGTCGCCCGTCTCGATCCGGGTGATCGGATCGGCGGCGCAGCCTGCTAGCAGCGCGGTCGTCAGCAGCGGGGCGATGATGCGCGAGGTCGGCATGGCCCGCACCCTAGGCGCGGCCCGTTTCGTCGCCGTTAACGCTGGAGTGTCCCGGTGCGGCGCTAACCTTGGTAAACCGGCGTTAACGAATCTGAATGCATGCCTAAGAGGTGACGACTCGCCGCCTCCCGCTCCTGTTCTTCGCCGCCGCGTTCTGCCTCGGGGCCGCCGCCCAGACCGCACGCGAGCCCGAAAGCGTCGGCGACCGCTTCAATCGCAACAACGCCCCGCAGGGCGTCCAGCTCGGCCCGTGGAAGGTGACGCCCAGCGCCACGCTGCGCGGCGGCTATGACGACAACGTCACCACCGTCTCGGCCGCCCCCGTCTCCAGCACCGTGCTGCATCTGCGCGGCCGTCTCGAACGAAGACGGGCCGGATGTCGTCACCGCGTATGCCGAGGTCGAAAACACCTGGTACGCCGACGCGGCCGATCTCGATCACTTCGATATGCGCGGCGGCGTGTCCGGCCAGGCGCAGGTCAGCCAGTATGTACGCCTGCGCGGCAGCATCGGCGTCGCATCCGAAGAAAGCGCCGACTCGGCAGACGAGGGCGTGGTCATCGGCGGCAATTTCGACCCCTATGTCGATCTTGCGAAATATCTCTCGGTGCCGGCCTCGCTCGGCGTCAATTTCGACGGCGGCCGCTACACGCTCGATGCGTCGGCCAGCGTCCTCTACACCGACTACGATCCGCGCGTGACGGGCGGCGGCGTCACCGTCGATCAGGCCTTCCGGAATGGCACGAACACCGATCTGAAGGCCCGCGCGGGCTATCGCTTCTCCACCTCGACGGCGGCCTTCGTCGAAGGCGGCTACAACATCCAGAGCTATGACGACGAGGCCGCCAACTCCACCGGCTGGCGCGCCGTCGCAGGTCTTGAATTCGAGCTGACGCGCCTTCTCACCGGCGAGATTTATGGCGGCTACGCGGCGCAAAGCTATGACAGCGGCGCCGAAGTCACCGGCCTCACTTATGGCGCTTCGCTCGACTGGTTCGCGACCGAGCTGATGTCGTTCCATCTCGACGCCCGCCGCGAGTTCGGAGCCGACCAGGCCGAGTTCGTCGCCGGCCTTCCCGTGACCTCCGCCGTCACCCGCGACAATGTCGCGCTGGGCGTCCAGTACGAGCCGCTGCGTCAGATGCTGGTGCGCGCCCAAGGCGGCTGGCGTCAGGTCGATTACGATGGCCAGAACCGCAAGGATACCGGCCTCTTCGCCGGCCTCGGAGTCGATTATGTCTTCTCGCCCGCCTTCCGGGTGAACATGGATTATCGCTACGACCAGACGAAGTCCGAAGTTGCGGGCGACACCGAACGCAACGTCTTCATGCTGGGTCTGACGGCAGGTTACTGACCTGTGGCGCGAAGTGTGTTCCAACCGTCATGGCGATGGAGTAACCCCGGTCCATGACAGGCGGCCTTCCCCAAACCGAAATCCTCACCCCGCGCACGGGCTACGAACTCCTGACCGATCCCCTGCTCAACAAGGGAACGGCCTTCACGCAGGACGAGCGCGACGAATTCGGCCTCAACGGCCTTCTGCCGCCCAGCATCGGCACGCTGAACGGTCAGGTGCGCCGGCGCATGCGCGCGCTGCAGGAATTCGGCTCCGACCTCGAACGCTACGCCTTCCTGCGCGAGCTTCAGGACACCAACGAGACGCTGTTCTACGCGCTGCTGGAAAGCGACCTGAAGGCGATGATGCCGCTGGTCTATACGCCGACCGTCGGCCTTGGCTGCGAACATTTCAGCCGCGTCTTCCGCAAGCCGCGCGGCCTCTTCCTGTCGCCGCCCTATCAGTCGCGCCTGAAGCAGATTCTCGCCAATCCGCGTTTCGACGATGTCGAGGCGATCTGCGTCACCGACGGCGAGCGCATCCTGGGGCTGGGCGATCAGGGCGCGGGCGGCATGGGCATCCCCATCGGCAAGCTGGCGCTCTACACGGCCTGCGGCGGCATCCATCCCCGCGCCACGCTGCCGATCATGCTCGATGTCGGCACCGACAACCCGGACCGTCTGGCCGATCCGCTCTATGTCGGCTGGCGCACCGAGCGCGTCAGGGGCGAGGCCTATGACGACTTCATCGAGGCCTTCGTCAGCGCCGTCGATGAACGCTGGCCGCACGTCCTCCTCCAGTGGGAGGATTTCGCGAAAGGCAACGCAACGCGCCTGCTCAATCGCTATCGCGACCGGCTCTGCACCTTCAACGACGACATCCAGGGCACGGCGGCGGTCGCCACCGGCGCGCTGCTCGCCGCCATCAACGTCACCGGCGTGCCGCTGGCGGAACAGAAGATCGCGGTCTTCGGGGCGGGCTCGGCCGGCATCGGCATCGCCAGCCTGCTGCTCGCCACCATGGTCGAAGCGGGCATCCCCGCACGACAGGCGGCGCGTCATTTCTATCTCGTCGATCGGCCCGGCCTGCTGCTGGAAGGCATGAATGGCATCGAGGAATTCCAGCGCCCCTTCCTCCAGCCGCGCGACGTCGCCGACGGCTGGACGCTGGAAAATCCCGGCACGATCTCGCTCGCCGATGTCGCCGCCAATGCCGGCATCACCGCGCTCATCGGCGTCACCGGACAGACCGGCGCGTTCACCGAAAACGTGGTGAAGGCGATGGCGGCGCGCACCACCCGGCCCGTCATCTTCCCGCTCTCCAACCCCACGTCGCGGGGGGGGGGGCCCCCCCCGGGCACCGCAGAAGTGAGACAAGTGCTCCCGCGGCGCACCCACGGGCCGCCCCCCACGCCGCCGACCCGCGAGATGCGCGCATCGACGAAGCGGTCGAGCACG
>JAPUEF010000322.1:17016-36742 GCA_027492655.1 Alphaproteobacteria bacterium
ACATCGATGCCTGGACACATGGCCGCGCGGTCATCGGCACCGGCAGTCCGTTCCCGTCGCTGAAACGCGGCGATGCCGATTTCGCGGTCGATCAGACCAACAATTCCTACATCTTCCCCGGCGTCGCGCTCGGCGCCATCGCGGTGCAGGCCCGCCGCATCACCGACACGATGTTCATGGCGGCGGCGAAAGCGCTGGCCGCCGCCAGCCCGGCGCGCACCAACCCGGCCGCCAATCTTCTGCCCCCGGTCGGCGCGATGCGCGACATCTCGCTCATCGTCGCCCGCGCCGTCGCTCGCGAAGCGCGCCGCGAAGGCCTCACCGCCGAACTGACCGACGAGCAGATCGATCTCGCCATCGCCGCCCGCATCTGGCGTCCAGCCTATCTGCCGTATCGCAGGGCCTGACGCCCGCCCGCGCCCTCGCTGCGGCCGTCACCGATGGCCCTGTCGAGCACAGTAAAACAAAAAGGCCGCCCAACCGGACGGCCTTTCGCGGTCGCGAGGTGCGGAACCCTCAGCGCTTCTTGAACTGCGCCAGCTTCGCCTTCGCCTCTTCGATGGCGAGACGCGCTTCAAGGCGCATGCGCTCGTCTTCCTGACGCTTGGCCTCGGCGATGGCTTCCTCGGCGGCGATGCGCTCGTTCTCGATGCGCTCGGCCTCCAGACGGATTCTCTCGGCTTCCTTGGCGGCCTTGCGTTCGGCGCGTTCCTTGTCGCGCACGGCGGCGGCGGCGGCCTTCTCGGCCATGCGCTGCTTGAACGCCGGATCGTTCATCGGAGAATTCTCGCGAGCGCGCTTCAGCAGCTCCAGTTTCGCCTTGGCTGAGTTTTCCTGGCGGTCGTTGAAGCTCGTGCCTTTCACCTGCATCGCGGCGTCTCGAATCCTTGTTCCGGTTGATAAAGTCGGCGCGGGGCAAAACGCCGCACACGTCGGGGCGGTTTCAACCGCACCGGGGCCGATTTGTCCACCCCAAATCGACGTAGGCAGCATCACGCTGCGGCATGCGCTCGCGCTTATGTGACGCCGCCCGGCTTCCGGACACGGAAAGCCGGGTCTAGCCTCGCGCCGGTTTCATCCCAGCAGGATCGCCTGAATGCGCCGTCTTTCCCGACTTCCCGCGATGTTTCTCGCGGCCTCCGCGCTCGCTTTGTCCGTCTCCGCCGCCGAACCCAAAGCCCAGTACGGCGCATGGGGCGTCCCGCTGGAGGACATGGACACGTCGGTGAAACCGGGCGACGATTTCTACAATTACGTGAATGGCGGCTGGGACAAGCGCACGACGATCCCTGCCGACAAGTCCGGCTATTCCGACGGCTCCGACATCGAGGAGCGCGCCGAAACCGATCTGCACGAGATCGCCGAAGGCGCGAAGAGCGCCGAGCCTGGCACGTTGCTGCGCAAGGTCGGCGATTTCTACGCCAGCTTCATGGACGAGGCGGCGATCGAGAAGGCCGGTCTCGCGCCGCTGCAGCCGACGCTCGATTCTATCGCCGCCATCGCGACCAAGGCCGATCTCGCCGCCGCGTTCGCCAACGCCGTCATCGGCTTCGGCATCTCGCCCTTCGGGTTGTATATCGATGCCGACGCGAAGAAGCCGACCGCCTACGCCGTCTATGTCTACCAGTCCGGTCTCGGACTGCCGGATCGTGACTATTATCTGGAAGACACCGCCGAGAACCTCAAATATCGCGCGGCCTACAAGGCCTATATCGAGAAGCTGTTCACGCTGGCCGGCGTCGTGGACGCCAAAGCGAAGGCCGAGGCGGTTTACGGGCTGGAACTCAAGATCGCCACGATCCACTGGCCGGCGGAAGAGACCCGCGACGCGCTGAAGACCTATAATCCCTACGACGCCGCCGGTCTGGCGAAGGACGCCCCGGATTTCGATTGGGCCGCCTTTCTCGCCGCCGCGCATCTGACCGAGACGCCGAACGTCGTCATCGCCGAGAAGTCGGCGCTGTTCGATCTGGCGAAGCTCGCCGCCTCCGAGCCTCTCGACACCTGGAAGGCCTATCTCGCCTTCCACACGCTCGACGGCGCCGCGCCTTATCTCTCAAAAGCCTTCGACGCCGCGCAGTTCGACTTCAACGGCAAGACCATGTCGGGTCAGGAAACCCAGCGCGATCGCTGGAAGCGCGCGCTCGACCTGATCGATCAGAACATGGGCGAGGCGATGGGCGAGGCCTATGTCGCCAAGCGCTTCCCGCCGGAAGCCAAGGCGATGATGGCGGGCATGGTCGCCAATCTGAAAACCGCGCTTGGCCAGATGATCGACGAGGCCGCGTGGCTCGATTCCTCGACCAAGACGGAAGCGCACAGGAAGCTCGATCTGATGGCCGTGAAGATCGGCTATCCGGACAAATGGCGCGACTACACGGCGCTTCAGATCGAGGCTGACGATGCGCTCGGCAACATCGCCCGCGCCCGCATCTTTGAATGGACGCGCAACACGAACCGCATCGCCGGCCCCGTGGACAAGACCGACTGGGGCATGACCCCGCCCACGGTCAACGCCTACTTCAATCCCGTCAGCAACGAGATCGTCTTTCCGGCCGGCATTCTTCAACCGCCTTATTTCGACCCCGCCGCCGACATGGCGGTGAACTACGGCGCCACCGGCGCCACCATCGGCCACGAGATCAGCCACGGCTTCGACGATCAGGGCCGCAAATATGACGAGACCGGCGCGCTCCGCGACTGGTGGACCGAAAAAGACGCCGCCGCCTATGAGGCTCAGGTCAGAATGCTGGTGGAACAGTTCAATCAGTACGAGCCGCTCAAGGGCGTGAAGATCAACGGCGAACTGACGCTCGGCGAAAACATCGCCGATCTCGCCGGCCTCGCGATCGCCTACCGCGCCTATCACCTCGCGCTCGGCGGCAAGGAGGCCCCCGTGATCGACGGCCTCACCGGCGATCAGCGCTTCTTCCTCGGCTATGCGATGAGTTGGCGCACCAAGGTTCGGGAGGATCGCCAGCGCGCCCGCCTCGCCGCCGATCCGCATTCGCCGGCTTATTACCGGGTCAACGGCATCGTGCGGAATTTCACCCCCTGGTACGATGCCTTCGGCGTCCCCGCCGACGCCAAGCTGTTCCTCGAAGAGGCCAGGCGCGTGAAGCTTTGGTAGCCGTTGAAACTGTCATCCCGGCCGGCAAGCGGCGCAGCCGCGCCGCGCGAGCCGGGATCCGGGGCCTCAAGCGCCGTAATTGAATCACGCGCCCCGGCTCAAGACCGGGATGACAAATCGTAGGCTGGAAATTGCGCCGGACCTCACCGTCCGGCGCATTTTATTTTCAAGCGTCGCCATGCCGCATCCCGATTGTTCCGCGCGCACGAAACATGATTGCGCCACGCCGCTCCCGGTATATGACCTAAGGGAAATAGCCGCTTGGGAGAGGCGACATGCCGGATAAAGGCCCGCTCCAGTTCCACGTTCCCGAACCTGAAGTGCGCCCCGGCGATACGCCGGACTTCTCCAAGGTCGTCGTGCCTCCCGCTGGCGAGCAGCCGCGCCCGGCGGTCGATGCGAAGCCGGAGAACATCCGCGACCTCGCCTATACGATCATCCGCGTGCTCGATGACGAAGGGCGGGCGGTCGGCCCCTGGGCGGGTTCCCTCACCGACGAAGAACTCGCCGAAGGCCTGCGCCACATGATGACGCTGCGCGCCTTCGATGCGCGCATGCAGCTCGCCCAGCGTCAGGGCAAGACCTCGTTCTATATCCAGCATCTGGGCGAAGAGGCGATCTCCTGCGCCTTCCGCAAGGCGCTGAAACCCGGCGACATGAACTTCCCCACCTATCGTCAGGCGGGCCTCCTCATCGCGGGCGGCTATCCGATGGTTCAGATGATGAACCAGATCTACTCCAACGATCAGGATCCGCTGAAAGGCCGCCAGCTCCCGATCATGTACGCGTCCAAGGAGTACGGCTTCTTCTCGATCTCCGGCAATCTCGGCACGCAATACATTCAGGCTGTCGGCTGGGCGATGGCATCGGCCATCAAGAACGACACCCGCATCGCCGCCGGCTGGATCGGCGACGGCTCGACGGCGGAAAGCGATTTCCACGCCGCGATGGTCTTCGCCTCCACCTATCGCGCGCCCGTCGTCCTCAACGTCGTCAACAATCAGTGGGCGATCTCGACCTTTCAGGGCATCGCGCGCGGCGGCGCCGCCACCTTCGCGGCGCGCGGCCACGGCTTCGGCATCCCGGCGCTCCGCGTCGACGGCAACGACTACCTCGCCGTCCACGCCGTCGCGAAATGGGCGGTCGAGCGCGCCCGCCTCAATCTCGGCCCGACGCTCATCGAATACGTCACCTATCGCGCCGGCGCGCACTCGACGTCTGACGACCCCAGCGCCTACCGCCCCAAGACCGACAGCGTCGCCTGGCCGCTGGGCGATCCGCTCATCCGCTTGAAGAACCACCTCATCGCCAAGGGCCTCTGGTCGGAAGACCGCCACAAACAGGCCGAGGCGGAAATCCTCAGCCTCGTCATCGCCGCCCAGAAAGAGGCCGAGGCCCACGGCACGCTGCATCAGGGCGGCAAGCCCAGCGCACGCGACATGTTCGAAGGCGTCTATGCCGAGATGCCGGCGCATCTGCGCCGTCAGCGCCAGCAGGCGGGGATTTGAGCCATGGCACGCATGACCATGATCGAGGCCATCCGCAGCGCCATGGACGTCTCCATGGAGCGCGATGGCGATGTCGTCGTCTTCGGCGAGGATGTCGGCTATTTCGGCGGCGTCTTCCGCTGCACGCAAGGGCTCCAGCAGAAATACGGCAAGACCCGCTGCTTCGATGCGCCCATTTCGGAGAGCGGCATCGTCGGCGCCGCCATCGGCATGGCCGCCTACGGCCTGAAACCCTGCGTCGAGGTGCAGTTCGCGGATTACGTCTATCCCGCCTACGACCAGATCGTGTCGGAGGCCGCCCGCATCCGTTATCGCTCGGCGGGCGAGTTCACCTGTCCCATCACGGTCCGCATGCCGACCGGCGGCGGCATTTTCGGCGGCCAGACGCATTCGCAAAGCCCCGAAGCCCTCTTCACCCACGTCTCGGGTCTGAAGGTTGTCGTGCCGTCCAACCCCTACGACGCCAAGGGCCTGCTCATCGCCTCCATCGAAGATCCGGACCCCGTGATCTTCCTCGAACCGAAGCGCCTCTATAACGGCCCGTTCGACGGCCACCACGACCGCCCGATCCAACCCTGGTCCAAGCACGAGCTCGGTGAAGTGCCCGACGGCCACTTCACCGTCCCGCTCGGCAAGGCCGCGATCCGCCGCGCAGGCAGCGCCGTCACCATCCTCAGCTACGGCACGATGGTCTATGTCGCGCAGGCTGCGGCGGAAGAAACCGGCATCGACGCCGAGATCATCGATCTCAGAAGCCTGGTGCCGCTCGACCTCGACACCATTCTGGCGTCGGTGAAGAAGACCGGCCGCTGCGTCATCATCCACGAAGCGACACTCACCTCCGGCTTCGGCGCCGAGCTCGCATCGCTGGTGCAGGAGCACTGCTTCTTCCACCTCGAAGCGCCCGTCGCGCGCGTCGCCGGCTGGGATACGCCCTATCCGCATGCGCAGGAGTGGGACTACTTCCCCGGTCCGGCCCGTCTCGGCCGCGCCCTCGTCGAAGCCATGGGAGCCTGAGCCATGGGCGAACACACGATCAAACTCCCCGATGTCGGTGAAGGCGTCGCCGAGGCCGAACTTGTCGAATGGCACGTGAAGGTGGGCGACATCGTGCGCGAGGACAGCGTCCTCGGCGCCGTGATGACCGACAAGGCCACCGTCGAAATTCCCTCGCCCGTCGAAGGCGAAGTCCTCTGGCTCGGCGCTGAAATCGGCGACACCGTCGCCGTTGGCTCCCCCATCATCCGCCTCAAGGTGGAAGGCGAGGGCAACGCCAAACCCATCGACAAACTCGAAGACCAGCCCGGCGAACTCAAACCCGCCGAGCCCAAAGCCAAATTAGCCACCCCCGCGAAAGCGGCGGAGGAGGCCATTGATCCTCCCCCGCACAGCGGGGGAGGGGGACCGCACAGCGGTGGAGGGGGCGTGGCGCGCACCGCTCCCACCCCATCCTTCACCGGCGCACCGCGCACCGCCGGCGAGAAGGCGCTCGCTTCACCGGCCGTCCGCCTCGCCGCGAAAGAGGCCGGTGTCGATCTTCGCCAGGTTACCGGCACCGGCCCTGCCGGCCGCATCACCCATGAAGATCTCGACGCCTTCATCGCCCGCGGTCCCCAGGCCGCTTCCCGCGCCGCCGCCACGGGTCTTCAGCCCGACACCAGCGTCACCGAGATCAAGGTCGTCGGCCTCCGCCGCAAGATCGCGGAGAAGATGGCGAAGGCGAAGCAGCGCATCCCCCACATCACCTATGTGGAAGAGATCGACGTCACCGCGCTCGAAGATCTCCGCGCCAGCCTCAACAAGGCCAAGCGTGCCGATCAGCCCAAGCTCACCATCCTGCCGTTCCTGATGCGCGCGCTGGTGAAGGCGGTGAAGGAGCAGCCCGCCCTCAACGCCACGTTCGACGACGATGCGGGCGTCATCCACCAGTCCGGCGGCGTCCATATCGGCATGGCGGCGCAGACCCGCAACGGGCTCGTCGTCGCCACGGTCAAGCACGCAGAGGCCCGCGACCTCTGGGATTGCGGCGCCGAGGTCAACCGCCTCGCCGAGGCCGCCAAGGCCGGCTCCGCGACGCGGGAGGAGCTCTCCGGCTCCACCATCACCATCACCTCGCTCGGCGCGATCGGCGGCATCGTCACTACGCCCGTCATCAACTACCCGGAAGTCGCCATCGTCGGCGTCAACAAGATCGCCATCCGCCCGATGTGGGATGGCACGGCGTTCCAGCCGCGCAAGATGATGAACCTCTCCTGCGGCTTCGATCACCGCGTCATCGACGGCTGGGACGCCGCCGTCTTCGTCCAGCGCCTCAAGACGCTCCTCGAAACCCCAGCCATGATCTTCGTCGGATGAGAAACACGCTCCTCATCGCCGCCGCTCTGGCCTTCGCCTCACCCGCGCTCGCCTGCTCCTGCGCACCGGGTTCACTCGAAACGCAGGTTGAATACAGCTACGTAATCTTCATCGGTGAGGCTGGGCCATCGACCTCAGCGCCCGAGGGTCAGATCGCGACCCGCTTTCGCGTAATCGAAATGCTGAAGGGCGAACCGGCGGCAGAGCTTACGATCCGCCACTTCAGCGTATTTGCGCCATGCGATGGCATTGCCTTTGTCGAAGGTTCTGCGCCGATTGTCATCATGGCCAACCGGTTTGAACGAGGCGACGATCGCGGCCTCTACAGTGGCGCCTGCAACATGCCACGTGGCAGCGAGACGGACCTGCGCGACGCTCTGAAGCTCAGCGCCCCCGAAAAGCCGGTCTCCCCCCAATGAAGAGAAATATGACTTTCAAATTGCGAGAGATCGGCGCGAGGACGGGCGGGTATGTCGCCGTGCTTTTTGCCGCCGCTCTGGTATTTGCTTCCCCCGCGCTCGCCTGCTCCTGCGCCCAGATGACGCCGGAAGAAAAAGTCGAAGCCAGCAACGCCATCTTCGTCGGCAAGGTCCAGCGCACGCTGCATTCCGACTCCGAAGGATCCGATGGCGGCTACACCATCTTCACCGTCACCGAGATGCTCAAAGGTCAGGCGACGGACGGCGAGGCCTATGTCTCGCACGCCTTCAATCTCGGCGGAAATTGCGGCGTCGACTTCACCGAAGGGACGGAAATCTTCATCCTTGCCGCCGCCGATCCCGAGTCGGGCAACCTCCGCACCAATTCATGCCTGATGACCGGCTTTGAGCCGGACGAGATCAGGGCCGTCCTGAAGCGCCAGACGCAGAGCGCCCCATGAAAAAAGACATGACCTGCAAGCTGCTGGTGATCGGCGCCGGGCCGGGCGGCTACGTCGCCGCCATCCGCGCGGGCCAGCTCGGCATCGATACGGTGATCGTCGAGGCCAAGAAGGCCGGCGGTACCTGCCTCAATGTCGGCTGCATCCCGTCCAAGGCGCTCATCCACGCCGCCGAAGAATACGAGAAGGTCGTTCACTACGCGGAAGGGAAAGGGCCGCTCGGCATCTCCCTCACCGCACCGAAGCTCGACATGGCGAAAACCATCGCCTGGAAGGACGATATCGTCCGTAGACTGAACAATGGTGTCGCCGGCCTTCTGAAAAAGGCCAAGGTGCCCGTCGTCCACGGCTGGGCGCGCTTCAAGGACGGCAAGACCGTCGAGGTCGAAACCGAAACGGGGCCGCAGATCGTCCGCGCCGAGCATGTCATCATCGCCACCGGCTCCGCCCCGGTCGAACTCCCGTTCATGCCGTTCGGCGGCAATGTCATCTCCTCCACCGAAGCGCTGGCGTTGAAAACGCTCCCCGCCACTATGGCCGTCGTCGGCGGCGGCTATATCGGGCTGGAGCTCGGCATCGCCTTCGCGAAGCTCGGCACCAAGGTCACGGTGGTCGAGGCCGAAAGCCGCATCCTGCCGCAATACGACGCCGAGCTGACCCGCCCGGTCGCCAAGCGCCTCGCCGATCTCGGCGTTACGGTGCTGACCGGCGTGAAGGCCAAGGGCGTCACCTCCAAGGGCGATGCGCTCCGCATCGAAACCGCAAGCGGCGACGAACAGAAGATCGAAGCCGATAAGATCCTCGTCACCGTCGGCCGCAAGCCGCTCACCGAAGGCTGGGGCCTGGAAGAGCTCGATCTCGACCGCGCGGGCAAGTTCATCAAGATCGACGATCAGTGCCGCACCTCGATGCGCGGCGTCTATGCCATCGGCGATGTCACGGGCGAACCCATGCTCGCCCCCCGCGCTATGGCCCAGGGCGAAATGGTGGCCGAGATCGTCGCCGGCAACAAACGGAGCTGGGATAAACGCTGCGTCCCCGCCATCTGCTTCACCGATCCCGAGATCGTCACGGTCGGCCTCTCGCCGGATGAAGCCCGCAAGGTCTCGCCCGAAGTGAAGATCGGCATCTTCCCCTTCACCGCCAATGGCCGCGCCATGACCATGCTGGCGGAGGAGGGCTTCGTCCGCGTCGTCGCCCGCGCCGACAACCATCTGGTGCTCGGCATCCAGGCCGTGGGGCAGGGCATCTCCGAAATGGCGGCCGCCTTCGGCCTCGCCATCGAAATGGGCGCGCGCCTGGAAGACATCACCGGCACCATCCACGCCCACCCCACCCAGGGCGAAGGCTTCCACGAAGCCTGCCTGAAAGCCCTCGGCCACGCGCTGCATATCTGACCCGCCGAAAGATCCGGTAACGAAGCGGAGGAAAGCAGCATGATGTCGCACTATCGGTTATGTTGCATTCTGACCGTGGCGTCTCTTATCGCGCTCATGCCACCGGCTATCTTTGCGGCGTCTGCAAAAGGTAATGGCAAGGCGGCGATTACGACATTCGTAGAAGCGCGTGATATGGAAATCATCATGGAGGCGTTTCGCGCGCAGCGATCGCCGAAATTCTTCAACGTCTTCTCCGCCCCCACTGAGAGCGATCCCTCCATTCTCGTCATATGCGGAATGGTTAGCGCGCTGACTGTCGATAATATCTACGATGATGGCGTCATCTTTTACGGCCTTCTCGGGCCGTTCGATGGCAAGCGCCGTGCTTTCCTCAGGCTCTTGGAAGACCCAAAGCTCGCCGCAGAGCAATGCCGCGCAAACGGTTATCTATACGCGCCGTCGCCTTAGAGCGGGTCCATGATGTTCCGTGAAGTCGAACTACCCACGGCTTGACTGGAAATCGATAGTGACTATTATCCTAGGGTAATAAACCTAGTCAATAGTCTTCAACGCCGGAGCCGTAAAAACCAAAACATCGAAAAACGCGAAAACGAGTCGTTGTGGCGTCAGCCGCGTCCCACCCACTAAATCTGGGGCCTGCACCAAAGAGTCCCCGAATTCGCGGGAAACGGCGTCACCTCGAGGTCATCAAACGCCCGCATACCCGTCCGTCGCGCGGATCAGCGCATCCAGAATGCCCGGCTCGTTATAGGCGTGCCCCGCATCCTCGATGATGTGCAGCTTCGCCTCCGGCCAGGCCTTGTGGAGATCCCAGGCATTCTCGCAGGGGCAGCAGGCGTCGTAACGCCCATGCACGATCGTCGCCGGAATGTGCCTGATCTTCGGCACGTCGCGCAGCAGCTGGTCCGGCACCTCGAACCAGCCGCCATTCACGAAGTAATGGTTCTCGATCCGCGCAAAGGCCAAAGCAAACTCCGGCTCGCCGAACCCGGCGCTGTCGGGGTGGGGCAGGAGATGGACGGTCTCGCCCTCCCACAAGCTCCACAGCGTCGCGGCCTCAAGCTGTTTGGCCTTGTCCGGCCCGGTCAGCCGCTTGCGATAGGCCGCCATCACGTCCTTGCGCTCCTCGGCATCGAGGATCGACAGCACCCGCTCCCACTTGTCCGGGAAGATGCGGCTCGCGCCTTCCTGATAATACCAGGTCAGCTCCTGCGGCCGCAGCATGAAGATGCCGCGCAGCACCAGCTCGCTCACACGGCTTGGGTGCGTCTGCGCATAAGCCAGCGCCAGCGTCGATCCCCACGACCCGCCATAGACCTGCCATGTCTCGGCGCCGGTCAGTTCGCGCAGCTTCTCGATATCGCTGACCAGATCCCATGTCGTGTTGTTCTCCAGGCCCGCGTGCGGCGTCGAGCGCCCGCAGCCACGCTGATCGAACAGCAGGATCTTGTACTTCTCCGGGTTGAACTGCCGGCGATGCCCGGCATTGCACCCGCCGCCCGGTCCGCCATGCAGGAACACGACCGGCTTGCCGTTGGGGTTGCCGCACAGCTCCCAATAGATCGTGTGCCCGCCGCCCACATCCAGCCGCCCGGTCTCGTAGGGTGTAATTTCGGGGTAAAGGCCGCGCAGCTCGCTCATGGCTTGGTTCCTGACAAATCCTCAGCGTATCGCTATATCCTGACCCTACCACGCCGCAAAACGCCACTGGACTCCCGGTCTTGACGCTTCCGAGCCACCGCTTCTCCGTCGCGCCGATGATGGACTGGACCGACCGGCACTGCCGCTCGTTCCATCGTGTCCTCACGCGCAAGGCGCTGCTCTATACGGAAATGGTTACGACCGGCGCGCTCATTCACGGGCCTCGCGATCGGCTGCTGGCCTATTCGCCGGAAGAACATCCCGTCGCCCTCCAGCTCGGCGGCTCCGATCCGGCGCAGCTCGCCGAATGCAGCCGCATGGCCGAAGATCGCGGCTATGACGAGGTGAACCTCAATTGCGGCTGCCCGTCCGACCGCGTCCAGAACGGCCGCTTCGGCGCCTGCCTGATGGCCGAGCCTCAGCTGGTGGCCGACTGTATCGCCGCCATGCGCGCGGCCGTCAAAATTCCCGTCACCGTCAAATGCCGGATCGGCATCGACGAGCAGGAACCGGAAACAAGCCTTCGCAGCTTCATCGATACGGTCGCCGAGGCAGGGCCGGATCTCTTCAGCGTCCACGCCCGCAAGGCCTGGCTGAAGGGCCTCAGCCCCAAAGAGAACCGCGACGTCCCGCCGCTCGACTACGATCTGGTGCGCCGCGTGAAGGCCGAACGCCCGCATTTGAAGATCGTCCTCAATGGCGGGCTGCCGTCTCTCGATGCCGCTGCGGATCACCTCTCATGGGCCGACGGCGTCATGCTGGGCCGCGCCGCCTACGAACAGCCCTGGCGTCTCGCCGCTGTCGACAGCACGGTCTTCGGCGCGCCCGATCCCGTCGCCACAAGGCACGAGGCGCTCGAAGCCTATTTGCCCTACGTCGAACGCGAACTTCAGCAGGGCACCCCGCTCGCCGCCATCACGCGCCATTTGCTCGGCCTCTTCGCCGGTTGCCCGGGCGGGCGCATCTATCGCCGCCACCTCGCGGAAAACGCGCATCTGAAAGGCGCAGGGATTCAAGTGCTGCGCGATGCGCTCGCTTGCGTCGCGCCCGCCGCGCTGGAAGACGCCGCCTAGTGGAATTCCTCGGCACGCTTCCCTCCGGCGATCTCGCTTTGCTGATCGCGATCCTCGCGGCCGCCGGCCTTCTCGCCGGCCTCACCGGAGGCATGCTGGGCATCGGCGGCGGCATCGTCATGGTGCCGGTCTTCTACGAAATCCTGCATCAGGCCGGCGTGGCGCAGGACGTGGCGATGCACGTCACCATCGGCACCTCGCTCGCCGTCATCGTCTTCAACTCAGCCCGCTCGGTCACGGCGCACGCAAAACGCGGCGCGGTGGATGTCGCCATTCTCCGCCGCTTCGGACCCGCCGTCTTCGTCGGCGCGCTCCTCGGCGCGGTCCTCGCCACTTTCATCAGCGGCGCGGGTCTGAAGTCCTTCTTCGGCGTCGTCGCCGTGCTCTTCGCCGTCTATATCGCCTTCGCGCCGCTCCATTGGGTGATGGCGAAATCGCTGCCCGACACGCCGCCCATGCACGCCGCATTCGGCGGCCTCGGCCTCGTCTCTGCGCTCATGGGCATCGGCGGCGGCACCTTCGGCGTCACGCTGATGACGGTCAGCGGCGTGCCCATCCATCGCGCCGTCGCGACCGGGGCAGGGCTCGGAATCCTTATCGGCGTCCCGGCTGCGCTCGGCTTCATCCTGCTCGGCCTCGGCGTGCCGAACCTGCCGCCCTTCTCGGTCGGCTATGTCTCGTGGGGCGCGTTCCTGATCCTCGCGCCGACCTCCATCCTCGCCGCGCCGCTGGGCGCGCGTATCGCGCACGCCTTGCCGGCTCGCGCGCTTCGCATCGTCTTCGGCATCTTCCTCGCGGCGTCGGGCATGCGGATGCTGCTCGGCTGAGCTTGCACTCGGCTGAGCTTGCAAACGAAAAGGCGGCGCATCGTTGCGCCGCCTTCGCGATCCAGAATCTCTGGAGTTCTCAGAGCGCCTTGAGGTTGCCGGCCGCGGGCTTGCCGCGCTCCATCAGAACCTCATAGCCGACGGCCTGGCCTTCATCGAGGCCACGCAGGCCGGCGGCCTGCACGGCCGTGATGTGGACGAACACGTCCTTGCCGCCATCGTCGGGCTTGATGAACCCAAAGCCCTTTTGCGTGTTGAAGAATTTCACGGTGCCAGTCGCCATTGTAGCCAAACTCCAGTTGGGTATCTTCGTTTAGGCGCGCGCAACGACGCACCAAGCGATCGGTCCGATTGCTTGCGGCTGCGCGCCTTCAGTCATGCGGTCCTTGTAAGATTCAGTAGCAGTGCGTGAGTCACGCCGCAATCATCGCTCAATGACAATCCTGACAGGTTGCGTCCATGTTCTGGTCCCACGCGCCCATGCGCTCGTCGGCATCCAGAATTTGTTTCAAATAGCGATACATCGCGCACATCCGCGCTTTTGAGACCGGACTCTCCGCCACCACCACAAGCTGCGGCTTGTTGGACGATGCGCGAATAAGGCCCCACGTTCCATCTTCGGTTGTGAAGCGCACGCCGTTCACGGTCAGAACGTCGATGATTTTCTGGCCCGTCACCGACTCGCCATCGGCTTTCATTTTCTGGAATTTCGCGACCAGCTCATCGACCACGCCGTACTTCACCGTATCGGCGCAGTACGGCCCCATCGTCAGCGTCGCATGCGTGACGGGCAGTTCGGCGTAAAGTTGCGACAGCGATTTGCCGGGATTGCGCTCCATCATCCGCAGCACCGCGATGGCAGAGACGAGGCCGTCGTCATAGCCGCGTCCGACCGGCGCATTGAAGAAGAAGTGGCCGGACTTCTCGAACGCCGCCAGCGCGTTGATCTGGTGATTGCGCCGCTTGATGTGGCTGTGCCCGGTCATCCAGTAGTCGGCGCGCGCCCCGTTCGCCTTCAGCACCGGATCGACGGCGAAGAGGCCGGTCGATTTCACGTCGGCCACGAACACGCGGTTCGGATAAAGGGCGGACAGGTCGCGCGCCAGCATCACGCCGATCTTGTCGGCGAAGATCTCCTCGCCCTTGTCGTCCACGACGCCGCAGCGATCGCCGTCGCCGTCGAAGCCCAGCGCCAGCTCCGCGCCCGTCTCCTTCACCGCCACGCTCATCGCGTGCAGCATCTCATGGTCTTCGGGGTTCGGATTGTAGCGCGGGAAGGTGTAGTCCAGCTCCGCATCCAGCGGCACCACCTCGACGCCCAGCTTCGCCAGAACCTCGGGGGCGTAATGCGCCGCCGTGCCGTTGCCGCACGCGACCACCGCCCGCACCTTGCGCTTCAGCGGCCCGTCTTTCAGCAGATCGGCGATATAGAGATCGCGCGCATCGTCGTGAAACACATACGCGCCGCCCGGCCGCAGCTTCCACTTCGCGCCCAGCGTGATGTCTTTCAGCGCGTTCATTTCCGTGGGGCCGAAGGTCAGCGGCTTCTCGACGCCCATCTTCACGCCGGTCCAGGGCTTTTCGTTGTGGCTGGCCGTCACCATCGCGACGGCGGGGCAGTCATAGGCGAACTGCGCGAAATAGGCGACGGGCGAGAGCGCCAGCCCGATATCGTTCACCTCGCATCCCGCCGCCATCAGGCCGACGGTCAGCGAATGCTTCAGCATCAGCGAATAGTCGCGATAGTCGTGCCCCACCACGATGCGCGGCTTCTCGCCCCGCGCGGTGCAGGTGTCGTACACCATGGTGCCCAGCGCCAGACCCAGCGCCTGAAAGCCCATCAGGTTGATATCGACGCCGTATTTCCAGCGGGCGTCATATTCGCGGAAGCCGGTCGCGGCGACATGGGGGATCGTCTCCCAGGCGGCCGTATTGGGTTTCAGATCGTCGCGCGGGGTGGCGAGCATGATGGGTCCATTCGCAGGGAGGGATGGCTAGATAGGCGCGCCGGCGGGCCGCGATCAATCCCGCAACGTCAGCCGGTCGCCGGAAATCTCATAGGATTTGAGCGTATCGAGGAAGCTGAGGCCCAGCAGCGAACCGTCGATGCCTTCCGGCATCACCGCCGCCTCGACGTCCCGCCGCTCGATCGGGCCGATGGCGATACGGCCGATCCGCACAGGGGCGGATTTCACCGGCCCGCCTGCCGTCATCACGACCTGCGAGAAGGTCAGGCTCGCCGGATCGATCCCGACCGCCCGCGCATCGGTCCACGAAAGGGCCACCGTCGTCGCGCCGGTATCGACCATGAAGGCGACCAGTCCGCCATTCACTTCGGCGTCGGCATGGAAATGCCCATCCTGCGTTCGGCGCAGCTCCACGTCGCCGCCGACCGTCACCACAGCTTCGGCGCCGAAGAATTCGCCGCGTACGCGCGCCCACAGCGCTTTCGCGTCGTCGCGATAGGCGTAAGCGAGGATCAGGATCAGGAACGCGCCCGCCCAGGCCAGCAGGCTCAGGATCGTCGTCGAGGCCTTCTGCCGCGCGCTCGCCAGGATGCCGGCGGCCAGCAGCGCGCCGATCGTCCCGGCCCAGGCGAGCTGCGGCCCGCGCGCATCGCTCCAGTCGCCCGATTGCCAGCCCAGCGCCCACGCGCCCAGCGCCGAAAGCGCCAGCAGCGCCAGAAGGGCGGCGATGACATAGCCGAACGCCTTCACGTCTGGCTCCCGGGCAGCGGACGCCCCGGCAATTCGGCCATGATGCGCGCCCGCATTTCAGGCGGCATCGAACCCCACGCCGCGATCTCGCGCAGCGTGCGACGGCAGCCGGTGCAGAACCCGCTTGCCGGATCCAGCACGCAGACCTTTACGCAGGGCGTCTCGATGGGTTGCCAGGCGGCGGACATGACAGAACAGGTAAGCGGGGCGGGTGCAGCGGGCAAGCTCAACCGCCCACATACCGGCCCGAAGGCCGGCGCCCGCGCCGACGCGGTGCCGATCAGGCTCAGCGCCTCGACATCGCGCCAGTCCAGCCGCCCTTGCGATTCGATCCTCGATCCGACCTGCAACCGCTCGTCAGGGCTCATCTGCGCCAGCGCGGCGAGGTCGTAAGGCGTCCCATCCCGCCATTTTTCCACGTCCATCGCCATACCGTCGCGGAAGCACCGCGTGGTGTCCGATGGGGCCGCCCCCTCGTTCATGCAGCCGAAAGCTGGGAAATCCGCGCCTGACGGGCAACGCGACGACCATCGCAGGCCGGTTCGATTTCGTGCGTCGACTTGACGCAACGTCGGCTTGCGTCAACCGCCTTGCTGGCTATCATCGCGCGCCTTTTGACAATTTGTCGGCGTTTACCGGACCGTCAGATCCGACACGCGCGTGGGGAGAGACCATGGATATCAATTTCACGCCCGAAGACGAGGCGTTCCGCGCCGAGGTGCGCGACTTCATCGAGAAGAACCAGCCGCAGCATCTCAAAGGTGTTCGGCGCGGCGAATACCGGAACAAGGAAGACTTCCTTGTCTGGCATCGTATTCTCTACAAGAAGGGCTGGCTCGTTCCCTCGTGGCCCGCGCCCTACGGCACCAACTGGACGCCGACCCAGAAATATATCTGGAACGAAGAGAACGCCCGTGCCGAAACGCCGGCGCTGCTTCCCTTCGGTCTCTCGATGGTCGGCCCGGTGATCTACACCTTCGGCACCGAAGAGCAGAAAGCGAAATACATCCCCGGCATCCTCTCGGGTGACGTGTGGTGGTGCCAGGGCTATTCCGAGCCCGGCGCCGGTTCCGACCTCGCCAGCCTGAAGACCACGGCGGTCCGCGAAGGCGACCACTACATCGTCAACGGCCAGAAGACCTGGACCACGCTCGCCCAGTTCGCCGACTGGATTTTCGTGCTGGCCCGCACCGACAAGAACGCCAAGGCGCAGGAGGGCATTTCGTTCCTTCTCGTCGATATGAAGACGCCGGGCATCACCGTGAAGCCGATCATCACGATGGACGGCGGCCACGAGGTCAACGAAGTCTGGTTCGACAACGTGAAGGTGCCGGTCGAGAACCGCATCCACGAGGAGAACAAGGGCTGGACCTGCGCCAAGTTCCTGCTCAGCCACGAGCGCGCCGGCATCGCGGGCGTCGCCCGTTCGAAGCGCGCGATTTCGCGTCTGAAGGACATGCTGGCGATGGAAGTCGTGGACGGCGAGAAGCTGATCGACGACCCCGATTTCGAACGCAAGATCGCCGAGCTCGAGATCGACCTGACGGCGCTGGAATATACCGAGCTGCGCACGCTCGCCTCCGAGCAGTCGGGCAAAGGTCCGGGCCTCGAAAGCTCGATCCTCAAGGTCAAGGGCACCGAGATTCAGCAGCGCATCACCGAGCTGGTGATGGAAGGCGTCGGCTATTACTCGCTGCCTTATTCCGATCCCCTCGCGCACAACGAGTTCGCGCCCGGCCCCGCCTATGCGGAAGGCACGACGCAGAACTACGCCAACATGCGCAAGACCTCGATCTATGGCGGCTCCAACGAGATCCAGCGCAACATCATTGCGAAGATGGTCCTCGGCCTCTAATCCAGACCTAAACGTCATCAGAACGCTTTTCAGGAAACGCACATGGATTTCTCGTTTACCGAAGAACAAAACCTCCTGCGCAACTCGGTGCAGAAGTTCGTCCAGAACGCCTATGATTTCGAAACGCGCCGCAAGGTGTCGAAGTCGGACGCCGGCTGGCGCAAGGAGATCTACGGCCAGCTCGCCGAGATGGGTCTGCTCGGCGTTGCTGTGCCGGAAGATTTCGGCGGCCTCGGCGGCAGCGCCGTCGACTCGATGATCATTGCCGAGGAATTCGGCCGCGCTCTGGTGATCGAGCCCTGGCTCAACAACGCGGTCATCGCCACCGGCTTCCTCAAGGCCGCCGGCTCGAACGCCCAGAAGGAAGAGTTGCTGGGCGGCATCGCGGCGGGCGAAACCATCTTCGCCTTCGCGTATGCCGAACCGCAGGGCCGCTTCAACCTCGCCGATCTCACCACCACCGCGACCAAATCGGGCGACGGCTACGTGCTGAACGGCACCAAGGCGGTCGTGCTCGGCGCGCCCTTCGCCAACAAGTTGATCGTCTCCGCCCGCACCTCGGGCGGCCAGCGCGACGCCGACGGCGTTACGCTGTTCGTGGTGGACAAGAGCGCCAAGGGCGTCTCGACCCGCGACTATCCCACCGTCGACGGCAACCGCGCTTCGGAAGTCAGCTTCGACAATGTTTCGGTCGGCGCCGACGCCGTGATCGGTGAAGTCGGCAAGGCGCTCCCGGTGATCGAACTGGTCTCCGATCAGGCGATCGCCGCGCTCACCGCCGAAGCGACCGGCGCGATGAAGGTGCTCAACGACACCACCATCGAATACGCCAAGACCCGCAAGCAGTTCGGCACGCCCATCGGCAAGTTCCAGGTGCTTCAGCACCGCATGGTCGACATGTTCATGAACTACGAGCAGTCGGTCTCGATCGCCTACATGGTGACGCTGAAACTCGAAGAGGAAGCCGCCGAGCGCAAGAAGGCCGCCTCGGCCGCCAAGGTGCAGATCGGCAAGGCCGGCCGCTTCATCGGTCAGTCGGCGGTCCAGATTCACGGCGGCATGGGCATGACCGACGAGCTCAATGTCGGCCACTACTTCAAGCGCCTGACCATGATCGACACGCTGTTCGGCAACGTCGATCATCACCTCAAGCGCTACGCTTCGCTCAGCTAGAGCCGGCGCAGACAGACATTGGAAACGGCGGCCCTCGGGCCGCCGTTTTCGTTTGGGTCAGGCCGCCCGGATCTGCGCGTCGTGACGGCTCACCCGCTCCGGCGGCAGGCGCACCAGCATGGTCGTACCACGACCGGGCGCGCTGTCGGCGTCGATGGTGCCGCCATGCGCCGTCACGATGCCCTTGACGATGGCGAGGCCCAGCCCGACGCCGCGATCACGTTCGGCGACATCGTGGCGGCCCTGACCGAAGCTCTCGAAGATGCGCGTGAGGTCCGCGGTCTCGATGCCGGGGCCGTTATCGCTGATCGCGATCGCCAGAACCCCGTCCGGGCCACAGACCGCATCCAGCGCCACATAGCCGCCGCTCGGCGTGAATTTCACGGCGTTCGCCAGCAGATTGATCACCACCTGCTTCAAGCCGCGCCTGTCCGCACACAGCGAGATGTCGGCGATCCCGGGATAGCGGAAGGCCAGACCCTTTTCAGCGATCCGGCCCGAAACCAGACGGGCGCATTCGTCCAGCAGCGCGGCCAGAGCGAATGTCTCGTCGCCCGGCACATAATTGCCGGCGTCGACCCGCGCGCCGTCCAGAAGGTCGTTGATGAGGTCCAGCAGATGCGCGCCGCTGGCGTGGATGTCGTGGGCGTATTCCAGATATTTCGGCGAGCCGTGCTTGCCGAACGCTTCGCTCGTCATCAGCTCGGAAAAACCGAGAATTGCGTTCAGCGGCGTCCGCAGCTCGTGGCTCATATTGGCGAGGAAGCGCGTCTTGGCGTCGTTGGCGCGGCGCAGATCGTCGATCATCGCCTCGCGCTCCTGCGCCAGCGTCAGCACCTCGCGATTGCGCTGATAGGTCCGCGCGCCGGAACTCGCCAGCGCACCGAAATAGAGCGGGGCCAGCGCCGCCAGAACCGTGAATGTCGGCCCACCTTCCGAAAGCAGGACCACTTCGCATGTCAGCGTGTGAATGACGATATTGGCGATCAGGATCGGCTTCGATGCGGCGGTCAGCGATACCGCCAGCATCGCGCTCGCCATGAAGATCAGCAGCAGGATCACGTCGAAGCCGCGCACCACCTCGAGGTAGACCTGCTGCGGCGAGGTCATGCCGATCGCCACCGCCTCGATCGCCAGCAGCCCGCCCGGCTGCAGCGGGTAGCAGCG
>JAPUEF010000323.1 GCA_027492655.1 Alphaproteobacteria bacterium
GCCTCCTCGATCTCCGATCCCGCGAAGGCATAGCTCGCCAGAAGCTGCAGGTTATCGACCGGACGCCAGGCTGCTTCGATCTCGAGGCCGTAGGAATGCGACTTCGAAATGTTGAAGAACTCGGTCAGCTGCGCGCCGCCGGGGATAACGACCGTCAGCGGCACCTGCAGATCGGTGTAATTGTAGTAGTAGGCCGCCGTGTTCACCTGCAGGGTGCGGCCCCACGACTTCTTGAGGCCGATCTCGAACGCATCGACATGTTCGGGATCGGTACGCGGCAGAACCGAAATGCCGCCCGCGTTGAAACCGCCCGATTTGTAGCCGCGGCTATAGCGGGCATAGGCCAGCGTATCGGCGTCCGGCTTCCATTCGATGCCGGCCGTGCCGGTGACGGCTTCCCAGGAATCCTTCAGGCCGCGAATGGCCCGGCCGGTCACGGGGTCGATCGTCAGCGGCGTCGAGACGCCGGGGGCCGGCGCCGCCGACGCGAATGTTCCGGTCAGATCGATGCCGGGCGTCAGAATACCCAGCTGGTCCGGCGAGGTGCCCGCCGCACATCCGACGCAGATGATGCGGAACTGCTCCGTGCCCTTCTTCTCGTCATGCGTATAACGCAGGCCGCCGGTCAGCCGGATGGTATCCGTCACCTGCCAGTCGACCTGGCCGAACACCGCCATCGACTCGGTGCTCATATCCGACCCGGCATAGACGAAGTCGCCCGAAGGATTGGCCGGGCCGTTCGCCGGCGCCTGGATCTGCGGCGAGCTCACGGCATTGAAGCGCGCGGCCTGCCGGAAATCCTCGCTGTAGTAATAGACGCCCGCGATCCACTGCACCGGCCCGTCGGTGGTGGACGAGAAGTTCAGCTCGTGGCTCGTGAAGCTCTTGTCCTCGACATAGATGAAGCGCTGCGAAGGATTGACCGGCAGCGCCACGCAGCCGGGCACGAACGAGCAGGTCGAAAGCGGAGCCAGCGGGAAGGTGTAGGAAGTCACCGCCGTGTTGTCGAAATCGCGCACCGACTCCAGCAGATATTGCTGATAGCCGCCGATATATTTCGCCTGAACCCCGCCCAGATCCCACGACAGTTCGCCCGAAACGCCGATGCTGTCGCTGAGACGGAGGGTTTGCGGCGTATTTGTCGAGAACTTGCGGATATCGGCGATGCCGGGATTGACGGAAGGCCCGGACGAAACCGCCGTGCCCGTCAGGAAGCCGAACGCCGAACCGGGGGCGATGTAACCCGGCGGATAAGGCGCGAAATCGTAAGGCGTCGAGACGTTCAGCGAGCGATTGGTCGCGTCGATGCCGTTGGTGAACACCTTCAGCCAGGCCGACCCCTTGGTGCCGATATCCGCTTGCAGCTGGAATTCCGCATAGTGCCGGTCGCCGGCCCCGCCTTCGGAGGGTCCGCCCGCGACATTCTCGAAATAGCCCTCGCTCTGGCTGTAGAAGCCGCCGGCCACACGCGCACGCAACCAGTCGTTCAGGGCGCCCGTCGCCATGCCTTCCAGGTTCAGCGTGCCGTAGCTGCCGCCTTCGACGCGGACTTCCGCGCCGAACACATCGCTCGGCCGCTTCGAGATCGCGTTGATCGCGCCGCCGATCGAATTGCGGCCGTACAGCGTGCCTTGCGGGCCGCGCAGGATCTCGACCCGATCGAGGAAGAAGTCGCTCGCGCCGACCGTAAAGGTCTGCGCGTCATAGACGCCGTCGGTATAGGTCGCGACGCCGGGATCGGACCCGTTGGTGTTCGTCTGACGCCCGATACCGCGGATATAGACGCGGTCGTTCGATCCTGAATAGGAAAGGCCCGGCGTAAAGGCGGTGTAGTCCTGCACGCTGCGCAGGCCCAGAAGCTGGCGCGTTTCGGCGGTGTAGGCCGAGATCGCGAGCGGCACATCCTGCAACCGCTCACTGCGCTTCTGCGCCGTGACGATCACCTCTTCACTGGCTTCCTCAGCCGTCGCCGCAGGCGCTGCGGAGGCGGGAGGCGCGGCGCTGTCCTGCGCCAATGCCGCCGTCACCGGTAGCGCGGCGGCCGAAACCAACAATGCAAGCTTCAATACCATCGCACGCCCTCCCGAGGCTCTCCGTCATGCGTATTCGCGCGTTTCCTCGTCCGCGCGCCTTCTTCGAGACCCGTCGGACAAGTTGATGGTAAGCGCGATGATTATTCTAACGCAATAGAGTTATTGTCGGGGGTCGGCGATGCATCCCGCAGCCCTGCGGCTCATGCCGGAAATTCGCCCGTTCGGCGCAGATGCGCGCCGCGTCGGACCATGCTTAGTGGCGGCGACCGCAACAGGAGCCGCCTATGACGATCACCGCGCCCGCCCCGCCCAGCCTCGATGTGACGCTCGGCCTCGTCCGCCGCATCGAGATGAATCCAGAAGGCCGCGCCCGCCTGGAATACGAGGCCGGGCTTCATATGTGCCATTCGGGCGGCGTGGTTCAGGGCGGCTTCATCACGGGCTGGATCGATGCGGCGATGGCGCACGCCGCCCTGGCGATGGCAGGCGGCGGCATCGTGCCGATGTCGCTGGAGCTGAAAGTCAGCTTCTTCGCCCCCACGCGCCCCGGCCGCGTCTTCGCGGAGGCCTGGGTCGAAAAACGCGGCCGCCGCACCTGCTTCTTCGAAGGCCGCCTTACCGCGCCCGACGGCACGGTTCTGGCGAAGGCCAGCTCCACCGTCCTGCTCGCCGCCCGCGATCGCGTCGAGAGCGCCTCGAAAGCCGCGCTCTCGACCTGACCGGCGTTCAGGCGGCCATGGGGCTTAAGACTGGCTTCAGCGTCTCACGCTGTTGCATCGGCCCGTTCCATGACAAGAAACCGACCCTTGGCATCGTCACAGACCACACCTGAGGAGACCCCCATGACCGCGCGGCCTTTGCACCCTGAAACCCTGGCGCTGCACGCCGGATGGCGCGCCGATCCGGCGACGGGGTCGGTCGCGCCGCCGATCTACCAGACCACCTCCTATCAGTTCCGCGACGCCGACCACGCGGCCAGCCTGTTCGCGCTGAAGGAGCTCGGCAACATCTATACCCGCCTCGGCAACCCCACGACCGACATTCTGGAACAGCGCATCGCGGCGCTCGACGGCGGCGCGGCGGCGCTGGCCGTCGCATCGGGACAGGCCGCGTCCGCCTATGCCCTGCAGAACCTCGCCCGCGCCGGCGACAATATCGTCTCCAGCACCGATCTTTACGGCGGCACCTGGAATCTCTTCGCCAACACGCTGAAGGATCAGGGCATCGAGGTCCGCTTCGTCGATCCCGCCGACCCGGAAAACTTCGTGCGCGCCAGCGATACGAAGACCCGCGCCTGGTATGCCGAGACCCTGCCCAATCCCAAGCTGGTCGTCACGCCCATCGGCGAGATCGCCGCGCTCGGCCGACCGCTCGGCATTCCGCTGATCGTCGACAACACCGCCGCGCCGCTCCTCGCCCGCCCGCTCGATCACGGCGCGGCCATCGTCGTCTATTCCACCACCAAATATATCGGCGGCCACGGCACCTCGATCGGCGGCGTCATCGTCGATGGCGGCAATTTCGACTGGGCGGCCTTCCCCGAACGCCAGCCGCTGCTGAACACGCCCGACCCCAGCTATCATGGCGCGGTGTGGAGCGAGGCGGCGAAGCCGCTCGGCCCCATCGCCTATATCCTGCGCGCCCGCACCGTTCTGCTGCGCGATCTCGGCGCGGCGCTTTCGCCGTTCAACGCCTTCCAGATTCTGCAAGGCCTCGAAACCCTGCCGCTGCGCATCGCCCGCCACAGCGAGAACGCGCTGAAGGTCGCGCAATTCCTCAGCACGCGCACCGATGTCGCAAAGGTCATCCACCCCTCGGTCCAGACCGGTGTGCAGGCCGAACGCGCCGCGCGCTATCTCAAGGGCGGTCTCGGCGGCCTTGTCGGCTTCGAGCTGACGGGTGGACGCGAGGCGGGCCGCCGCTTCATCGACGCCCTGAAGCTCTTCTACCATGTCGCCAATATCGGAGATGCCCGCAGCCTCGCCATTCATCCCGCCACCACCACCCATTCGCAGCTTTCGGCGGACGAACAGCGCGCCACCGGCGTGTCGGACGGCTATGTCCGCCTCTCCATCGGCATCGAGCACATCGACGACATCCTCGCCGATCTGGAGCAGGCGCTAAGCCACGCGGGCGGATGACGCCCGTTCGCCCGGCGGCGGATCGCCGCCGCCGGGACCATCGCTCCGGTTGACGGACTTCCCGTCTGCTTTAGGCTTCCCGGCATAAGCTATAAAAGGCGACGGGAGGCGTTCATGCGGATAACGGGCATCCATCATCTCGCGCTGGTCTGCCGCGACATGGAAGAAACCGTAAGATTCTACACCGGCGTCATGGGCATGCCGCTGGTCAAGACCGTGGCTCTGCCCGATGGCGGCCAGCATTTCTTCTTCGATTGCGGCGGCGGCAATCTGCTCGCCTTCTTCTGGTGGGCGAACGGCCCGAAGGCCGCGCCGGGCGTCGCCTCGGTGAAGAAATTCCCCGAAGAACCCATGAGCGCCGTCGGATCGATGAACCACATCGCCTTCGAGGTTCCCGATGACCTGCTCGACGAATACTGCCGCAAGCTCCAGGACGCCGGCGTTCCGACCCTGCCCGTCGTCGTCAATCACGACGACAGCCAGATGGGCGTGGCGCGCGATCTGCATCCCGGCGTCTTCGTCCGCTCGGTCTATTTCACCGACCCCAACGGCATCATGATGGAGCTGGCCGCCAGCACGCGCCCTTTCACCGCCGAGGACGTACGCCACGCGCCGATGCGCGCCGCCCAGCCGGCGGAGACTTAAGCGCATGCCTCGTCTTCGTCAGGTGCCGCGCGCCGAGGTGACGGACAAGACCGTCCGGCGCATGTACGATCTTCTTTTCGGCGCGCGCGATCCCGTCGCCGAACCCGGCACCACCACCGGCACGCCGGGCGACTGGTGGACCGTCTTCGCTCTGGTGCCGGAATGTTTCGACCACGCCTGCCGGGGCTTCGCCTTCTATCGCAGCCCCGACCGCAGGATCGATCCGGTCCTACGCGAGCTCGGACAGACCCGCGCCGGCTTCAACAAAGGCAGCCAGTTCGTCTTCTCCCAGCACTGCAAGTCGCTGCGCGGCCTGAAAGTCTCCGAGGAAAAGATCGCCGCCGTGCCGCACTGGACGGTCGCCGACTGCTTCAACGCGAAAGAG
>JAPUEF010000324.1:0-1074 GCA_027492655.1 Alphaproteobacteria bacterium
GTCCCCGGCTATCGCGGCCGCGGCTGAAGCCTAGTTCGTCCGCTGGGCGGCTGTCGCCTTCTCGGCCTCGGCCTTGCAGACATCCAGACCGATCTCGCCGCAGAAGTCCGGCCAGCGCCCCGAATCCTGCCAGTATTTCACCAGTCCCTTGGCGGCAAAGATACGCCACGCCACCGGATCGGTGCGGAACGCCGCCATGTAATGCGCCATCAGAATGGAGAGGGGCGCGCGCCCATTGGCATAAACCTGCGGCACGAACTCGATGTCGGTCCCGGGCAGGGGGCGATAGCCGTTGTTGAGATACAGCTCTTCGGCGACCGCGCGCGCCTTGTCGTGAAGCCCCAGCATTTCAAGATTGCCGAGCACGGTCATCGCCGCCGCCTGACCGTATTTCGTATCGGCCTGGATATCGTTCGCCAGCTTGGCCAGCGCGGCCTGATCCTTCTTCTCCACCGAATCCAGCATGCGGGTGAGCATGTCGCGGGCCTGATCGAGCTTGGCGTGCGGATACTTCGCTTTCATCCGGTCGAAGGCGGTGGACACGTTCGCCAGCGCCTTGCGTGCGCCCGCGAAATCGCCCGCCTGCATCCGGCTCGTCATCACCAGCTGCCAATAGGCGCTGTATAGCGGCGAATCCGGCCCGGCGGCCGTCACGACGCTCTCGATCGCCTCGACATCGTTCGTCGCCGATAGAAGATCGAGATAGTGCGACACGATCAGGTCCGAATTCGGATCGATCTCATAGGCGCGCGCGGTTTCCCGCTTCGCATCGGTCGTCGCGCCGGTCTCGGCCAGCCAGAACGCGGCGTGCAGCATCAGCACGTCAGGGTCGTTCGGTTCGGCGGCGATGGCCTTCGCGAAGAACTCCGCGCGCACGTTCCAGTCGGGTGAAGGGTCGAACCGCCCCAACACCAGATAGGCCTCGCCCAGACGGTCATCCAGCTTCAGCGCCTTGCGGGCGGCGGCGCGCGCCTTCTCGATCAGCGCATCCTGTTCCTCGCCGTCAAACCAGTTCTGCTTCTGGGCATAGGCGCTGGCCAGCGCCCCCCACGCGCGCGCGAAATCCGGCGCGAT
>JAPUEF010000324.1:1084-5175 GCA_027492655.1 Alphaproteobacteria bacterium
GCGCGCTCAGTCTCGGGGATACGGATAGGATTGGCGCGCGCCGTCTCGATCCGCGCTTCGTGCGCCGCGCGTTAAAACCTGTTGGGCTGGTGGGCCGCGGCGCGGGCCCCCCCCACCCAGGCGCGCGCGAAATCCGGCGCGATCCGCGTCGCTTCCTCAAGATCGGCGATGGCGCTCTGCGGCACCATGGAATCCTCGCCGCCCGTGCGCCAGCGATCGCGCCCGCGCAGATACAGCTCGAACGCCCGCGGATCGATATGGGCCGAGCGCGCCGATTCCGGCGCCACCACGCTCAGCGCCCGCGCCACACGCCCGGCGATCTCGTCCTGCACCGACAGCGTCTCCGACAGCGGCCGCTGAAAGCTGTCGTTCCACAGAACCTCGCCGGAGGCCCGCGTCAGCTGGGCCGAGATCCGCAGTTGATCGCCGTTTTTGCGCACCGATCCTGAGAGGACATGCGTGGTCCCGTCCGCTTCGCTCCCCGCGAACCCCGCCGCCCGCGACACCACGCGGATGCCCTGGATGCGCGACAGCGCATGGCGCATCTCCTCGGTCATCCCGGCGGAGAAATAGTTCAGGCTCTCATCGCCGCTCAAATTCTCCATCGGCAGCACCGCCACCACCGGCTGACGCGGCGCCGCCGCCTGATGGCGTCCGTCCGACTTCCCCGGCGGGAATACCGCGAACAGCACCGCCGTAATCGTGATCGCCAGCAGCGCCGCGATCCCCGCCTGCACGATGCGATAGCGGTCGTGGCGCAGGCGCTGCGCCCAGGTCTTGCGCACCTTCACGCCGGGGCGGGCGATGGCGAACAGATCCACCTGCCGCGCCATCTTATCCAGCTGCGCGCCGCCATAGCGCGTGAACTGCGCCGCCGACTGGGTCGCGAACAGGTTCTTGACGTCGCCGGTGGTCAGCACCTCGCCGGGCTCGGCGCGCTGCTGCACCCGAGCCGCCACATTCACCCCCGCGCCGATCAGGTCGCCGTTCGGCAGCACCGTCACGTCGCCGACATGCAGCCCCAGCCGGATCGGCGGCATCCCGTCCGGCCGGGCCGCGTCAGCGCCCTCGGCGATATCCAGCGCGCCCGCTACGCCGTCGGCGACGGTCGGAAATTCCAGCATCACGCCGTCGCCGGCGGTGTTGAAGATGCGGCCCTTGTGCGGCGCAGCCCGTTCCGCGACCAGCGCCCGCAGGCGCTGGACGCTGCGGGCCGCCGCCACCTCATCCAGCTCGCTGGCGCGGCTGAACCCGGCGATATCGATGGACACAATTGTAGCGAGCCGGCGCGCGTCGGTCTGTTCGGTCATGGGAATCCCTGACGTTCAGGATAGCACGCCGCTTCGCACTTGCGGCAAGCGATCCCGTGCGCGGGTGAACCGAACGTGACCTTGCCGCATTTTGTCCACATCGAGGGCTAGTCTGGCCCGCCAAGCACGGAGGTTTCATGACCCGCCCCGCCATTTTCATCGCCGCCGCGCTCACCGCCACCGCGCAGGGCTCCCCCGCGCCGGCCGTTCAGGCGATCGTGACGCCCGACACCATAGGCGCCGAGGTGAAATGGCTCGAGGCCCAGATCGGCCCCGCCTTCCGGGTCGAAGGCCCACGCCGCACCTACAGGCTGAACGGCTGCGCGTTCGCGGTTCAGGACGTCGGCGGCAAGATCGAGGGCTTCGAGTTGCCGGTCAGCGAGGCTTGCGCCTTCGACCTCGCCGCCTTCATGCCCAACGCCGAAGGCCTGCCGAAGCTGGCCGATCTCACCTTCGCGTCCTTCGACAGGGCCGTCGCGTCCCAGGTCACCTATCAGGCCGACTGCCTCAAGCTCTGCGGCAACGCCTTCGACCCGTCGGTCTATGCGGCGTGGCAGGGCGGCCGCGCGGACAACATGATGAGCGTTACGCTCGGCAAGCGCCTGGTGGACGATGTCTCCATCGACGCCTCGATGGCCTGGGAAAAGGCGATGGAGGCCGAGGGCGACGACTACCTGATCGACACGAAGTTCAACTGCGACGGCAAATACAACGACGCCGCCCGCACGACGCTCGCCCCGGTCAAGCCCGACACCATCTTCCTCGCCGCCGCCCCCCTGGGCGTCAGCTGCCAGCAGTAGAGGGGAGGGCGCCCCAACACGTCATGGCCCGCAAAAGCGGACCATGACGACTTCAGAAATTGGTAGCAGCAAGGTGATTTGAACCGCCGACCGCCTGCCCGCGACACCACGCCCGCCACACCTGACATGCCCGCGCAGGCGGGCGGGCATCCAGCCGTCCGAGTAACGAACGCGCGTCCCCAGAGCGAGGATCCTATGGCATCCTCGGCGTTCTCCTTGCGCGCCGCTGGATCTGGGCGAAGGCAGCTGCGACTTGATGTGAGCTGCTCGTTTGACGCGCGCGTAGTTTAGCCGCCAGATACTTCTCTCTTTCGTGTGGCGCTAAACGCGCCTCGATGCGCCGCATGATTTCGGAAACAGCCAGCACCTGCGGTCGCTCGTTCGCGCGTCGAACGAACGCGGCGCGCGAAATGCAAGCAACCACTGCCTTGCGAAATACCCGCCCCGGCAACAGGCACCATAGTGGCCGCACTACTGGTTGTGTTGCTTCTGTCAGTTTCCACCCTGTGTCGAAGTCAAAAAAGACTGGCGCACGATTGTTCAGCCATGCCTGCGGGAAAATCTTCTCGGGAGTCGGAACGACATAGAAAGCCCTTCCCCATGGCGGAGGGAATAAACGAATGACTTTGAGGAAGCGTCGCAAATCGCCGCGTACCCGAGCGCCGTTCACGACCCACACCATGTTTCGATAGAAGCGTTCACGTGCTGCCATTTCGTCGGCGCGCAGAGACGAATGCTGAACTTCGATTACCAATCCGCGGTCGGTGTAAACGTCAGCGCGATGCTGTTCAGCGGCCTCTCCTAGCCGGGTGACTTCCTGCCAATCCTTCGGGAATTTGTCCTGCCATCCATAGTGCCATGCCGTCATCGGCTCCCGCCATCGATCGCAGACTTTCTTGCTGCGATGGGCCCAGTGGTGGACTCGGAGGTCACCACATTTGGCAATGACGGGGCTGTGGCAGGTGGGGCATGTGCCGGTCGCGCCCGGCGTGGATTCTGCACGTTGATTGTTGACGATGGCATAGCGCATGCCGTCCTCCAATTGAGGCTGAGCTCGCGCGCGAGCGCGAGGCTGTGGTTTGACTTGGGAGTTGTCATGGCGGCGCAGCGCGGCTTAAGCCGGGGCCATTCTCGCTATCTTCGACGTTTGGACCGAGTCCGCCGTCAGTCTTATATCGGCCTAAGCCGGCACCGTTCTTTGTGAGTGCCTAAGCATTTGGAGATACATCGATCTCGTCGTCAAGGGAGAGCTGCGATTGCTGTCCGCTATGACCCTCTAGAGACGGCGAATGTTTGGTTGCTCTACTCGCGCTGCTCAGTGGGCTTGCGATGACCGGGAATGGTCGTGAACGGGGAGGCCTCTGCTGCTTCAAACTGGCGCGCAAAATCGCGCTACACGTAGACAACGGAATGGTGTTTGCACGGAAAATCACTTCGCGCCGAGGTGACTGAGGGGACGTCGACGGCCTACCGTATCCGGGCACCAATGTCCGCTAGGAGACTACGTGCTTGCTTATGTATCTCTAAGAGCAGCTTGTCGTCCGAGATGACCCCGTCGAAATAGGTGCCGTAGGTTGCGATCAGAATGTCGAAATGATTATTTCGGACCTTCTCGGGGGAGGCGGCATTTGGCTTGCCTCGTCTTATCCATTCGAGTGCATACATGACGAATGACACTGCATGGCGGAACTGAAAGTCGTCTGTCAGTTGCCTCAGGTTTTGCGGCCGATAGCCCGTTGGTGTCTTAGCTTGCCAAGCTTCATACGTTTCAGTGATGGCATGCATAACGATCCGGGCAGCGCCATCATCAAGCTGGTGTCGATTGTAGATCGTCTTTCTTTGTTCAGCCGTGAAGGCAGAGGCGATATTCTCGAACGCATGCACTAGCTCGACAGCGCTTTCCTGAATTTGCAGAGAAAATTTAACCGCCAGGGCTGACCGCTCTGCAATTGCCTGAGCCATCAAAAGATTGCCGCTTCGG
>JAPUEF010000325.1:0-4872 GCA_027492655.1 Alphaproteobacteria bacterium
GCATCGCCTCGGTCCGCCGGCTCAGCCCCGCCGAAAGCGCCGAACTGCTGCGCCCGTGGCTCGGCGATGTCGATCTCGCCGCCGTGCCGGTGCCGGAAGTCATCGCCGTCACGCTCGATCCCGCCATTGCGCTCGACGCGGAAAAGCTCAAGGCCGATCTTGCCGCCGCCGCGCCGGGGGCTGGCTTCGACGATCACAGCCGCTGGAACGCCGGCCTCACCGCCGCCTCCGCGACCATTGGATGGGGGGCCTATGCCGTGCTGGCGCTCATCGCCCTCGCCGCTGCCGCCTCGGTGGTGTTCGCGGTGCGGGCCGCGCTCAACGCCCATCGCGATGTCGTCGATGTGCTGCACCGCACCGGCGCGAAGCCCGGATTCATCGCCGGGCAGGTTCAGGGCCGTTTCTTCCTGCTGGGCGGCAAGGCGGGCCTCACCGGCCTCGCGGGCGCTGCGCTCTTCGTCCTCGGCGTCGCCGTCATCGGCAGCGCCGACGCCCTGTTCCTGCCCGCCCTCGCGCCCGGCTGGGCCGACCTTCTGTGGTTCGCGCTCGTCCCCGTCTCGGCCGCCCTCATCGCCATGCTGACCGCCCGGATCGAGGTCGCCCGCTACATCGCGGAGGCCTGAAAGGGCCGGATCCGGCGGATTCCCTAATGCCCCGGCAAGTGCGATACTGGGGCGTGAGCGAAACCCTCTCCCCTCGCCCGCCGCGCCGGCGGCGGCGCTGGCTGCTCGGCATCGTGAAGCTGACGGTGATCCTGTTCGCCGCCTTCGCGGGCGGTTTCGCGGCGTTCGTCACCACCCTGCCGACCCGCCCGCGCGAAGCGCCGCTGGCCGACGCCATCGTGGTGCTGACCGGCGGCGACGACCGCATCGACGCCGCGCTCAGCCTGCTGGAGACCGGCCACGGCTCGCGCCTGCTGATCTCGGGCCTGCACGAGGCGACCAGCCGCGCCGCCCTGCGCGCCCAGCATCCCAATTCCAACGCCGCCTTCGACTGCTGCGTCGATCTGGGCTGGTACGCCCAGAACACGCCCGGCAACGCCGCCGAGGCCGCGCAATGGGCCAAAGCCAAGGGCTTCCGCAGCGTGATCGTCGTGACCGCCTCGTATCACATGCCCCGCGCATTGCTGGAACTCGGCAGCCAGATGGAGGGCATCGCCCTCATCCCCTACCCGATCATGCCGGGCGCCCTCACCAGAGCCGGCGCATGGCGCGATCCCGCCACGTTGAAGCTGATGGCCGGCGAGTATGTGAAATACATCGCCGCCCAGGCCCGCATCGGCGGCGGCAAGCTCATCGCCATGACGGGTCTTTGAACGGTTCCCGCATGGTTGCGCTGCGCTCGATCCTCTTCCAGCTCTATTTCGCGCTGATCTCGGCGGCGATGACGATCAGCTTCCTGCCGGCACTTCTCGCGCCGCGAAGCTGGACCGTCGGGGGGATCCGCCTGTGGGGCCGCGCCACGTTGTGGGGGCTGAAGGCGATTTGCGGCCTGCGCTACGAAATCCGGGGGATGGAACATCTCGCCGGCGGCCCTGCGGTGATCGCGGGCAAGCATCAGGCGATGTGGGACACCGTCGCGCTGCCGGTCGTGGTGAAGGATCCCGCGCTGGTGCTGAAGCGCCAGCTTCTGCGCGTGCCGCTCTATGGCTGGTACGCGCTGAAAGCCCGCATGATCGCCCTCGACCGCGGCGCCCACGCGACCGCCCTGCGCTCGCTGCTGAAGCAGGGCAAGGACCGCATCGCCGCCGGGCGCTCGATCGCCATCTTTCCCGAGGGCACGCGCAAGAAGCCGGGCGCGCCGACCGACTACAAGCCCGGCGTCGCGGCGCTCTACACCCAGCTGGGCGTGCGCTGCGTGCCCTTCGCGCTCAACTCGGGATATTTCTGGCGGGGCTGGAAACGCTATCCCGGCACCATCGTGATCCAGTTCCTGCCCGCCATAGCGCCGGGCCTCAAGCGGGCCGAATTCATGGCCCGGCTGGAAGGCGACATCGAAGCCGCCACCGCCGCGCTCGCGCCCGGCGCATGACGCGGGCCGCGCTTCATCTGACGAACGCCGACGCGCGGCGGATTTTCCTGTCCGTGCACGGGCTGGGGCACGACCCCGCCAGTCCGCCGCACGACACCATGGCGGCCATCGAAAGCCTCGGATTCGTCCAGCTGGATTCGATCCAGACCGTCGCCCGCGCCCATCACCACATCCTCGCCAGCCGCGACGACGCCTATCGTCCCGCCGAACTCGCCCGCCTGCAGCACGATGCGCGGGCCATCTTCGAACACTGGACGCATGACGCCTCAGTCATCCCGATGGCCTTCTATCCGCACTGGAAGCGCCGCTTCGCCGCCACCCGCCGCAAGCTCGCCGACCGCAGCTGGTGGGCCGAGCGGCTGGGTTCGAAGCGCATCCTGAAGCGGGTGCTCGACCGCATCGCTGCCGAAGGCCCGCTTCCGGCCCGCGCCTTCGACGACCCCGGCGTCACCGGGGAAATGTGGGGCTGGAGCCGGTCCAAGACGGCGCTGGAGGCCCTCTGGCACACCGGGGCGCTGGCCATCGCGCGGCGCGAAGGCTTCGAGAAAATCTACGATCTCGCCGACCGCGTGATCCCCGACGACCATCGCGCGACCGACTACCCCAAGGCGGCGACCGTCGATTGGGCCTGCCGCGCCGCGCTGGAGCGCCTGGGCTTCGCCACCGCGCGCGAGATCGCCAATTTCTGGGCGCTGATCCCGCTCGAGGACGTCGATCGCTGGATCGCCCGCAACCGCCGCACGCTCCTCGATGTGGCCGTCGAAAGCGCCGATGGCCGCACCACGCACGCCTTGGCGCTGCCCCATGTGGAGGCTCTGCGCGACGCCGCCGCGCCGCCGCCCGCCATCATGCGCGCCCTCAGCCCGTTCGATCCCGCCATCCGCGACCGCAAGCGGCTGAAGCGCCTGTTCGGCTTCGACTACACGATCGAAATCTTCGTGCCCGAGGCCAAGCGCAAATACGGCTACTATGTCTTCCCGCTGCTCGACGGCGACCGCTTCGCCGGCCGCGTGGACGCCAAAGCCGACCGCCCCGGAAATACCTTGAAACTTCGCAAGATCTGGCGTGAAGACGGCGTGAAGGCCGATGCCGCCCTGAAGGCGCGCGAGGCTGCGGCGCTGAAAGGCCTCGCCCGTATCGGCGGCGTGGCCAGGATCGTGAAGGACGCATGAGACGCTATTACGTTCTGATCGCCCTGCTGCTCGCGGCCTTCGGGGCATATACCGCCTATTGGTTCGTTGCGCTCGACACCGCAAAGAAAGCCTTCGCCGACGCCGTCGCCGCCGAAACGGCGCGCGGCAACACGCTCACGTTCACCTCGGCGGAATGGGGCGGATATCCCATCCGCATCGGCGTCGATCTCACCGGCGTCGCATGGAAAGCCGGCGACATCGCCTTCGAGGCGGGCAAGGTCCGCATCGAAGTCATGCCCTGGCGTCCGACGCATGCTCTGGTGCGGGCCGAAAGCGCCGCACGTCTCGCCTGGCACGACAGCGGCAGCGCCGCGGCCACCGACATCCACCCCGAACTGATGCTCGCCAGCATCCGTTTCGGCTTCGACGGCGCATTCCAGGGCGCGGACATCGAGGCCCGTAAAGCGGTCGTTTCGGGGGTCCGCGAGACCGGCGCGCGCTACGCCTTCGGGGCCGCCCGCCTGCAGGCCGACACGCGCTTCGTGGCCGGCTCCGCGCGCGGCCGCGAGACCTTCGACATCGCCTTTTCCGCCGACCGGATCGACCTGCCGCCCACCCCGGAACCGCGCCTCGGAGCCAGGATTTCGGCCATCCGTTTCGCCGCCCGCCTCACCGATCTGCCGCCGTTTTCCAAGGGGTGGCGCGCCCCGGACCGCGACACGCTGGTGAACTATATGGGCGAAAGCGGCACCGCCGCCGAAATCGCCCGCCTCGACCTCGACTGGGGCCAGGTCAGCGCCAAAGGCACCGGAAAACTCACCCTCGACGCGGCCAACCGCCCCGCCGGCCTGCTGGATTTCCGCATCATTGGCATCCGTCAGCTGATCGACGCGCTCAGCGTCAACGGCGTCATCGAGAACGGCGGCGGCCTCACCCTCCCTGACGCCCCCGGCGGCACCCCGGTCGCGCTGGTCCTGAAGGACGGCCTCGTCACCTTCGGCCCCTTCGCGCTCAGCGGACTTGAGCGGCTCGACTGATCAGCCTTTGGCGTCGCGGCCGAAATTCGGCGCTGCGGATTCCTGACCGGCCTCGATGATCGAACGGCGGATGGCCCGCGTGCGGCTGAACAGCGTGAACAGCGAATCGCCATCGCCCCAGCGGATCGCCCGCTGCAATGCGGTCAGGTCTTCGGTGAAGCGCTGCAGCATCTCCAGCACCGCCTCGCGATTGTTCAGGAACACATCGCGCCACATGGTCGGATCGGACGCGGCGATGCGGGTGAAGTCGCGAAAGCCGCCGGCCGAATATTTGATGACTTCGCTCTGCGTCACATCTTCCAGATCGGCGGCGGTCCCGACGATGTTGTAGGCGATGAGATGCGGCAGGTGGCTGGTGATCGCCAGCACCATGTCGTGGTGGCGCGGCTCCATGATATCGACCGTCGAGCCGAGCCCGCGCCAGAACGCGGACAGCCGCTCGACCGCTGCGGCATCCGTACCCGGAGGCGGCGTCAGGATGCACCAGCGTTCGTCGAACAGCGTGGCGAAGCCCGACTCCGGGCCGGAATTCTCGGTGCCGGCGATCGGATGGCCAGGCACGAAATGGACCCCGTCCGGGATATGCGGGCCGGCGTCGCGGACCACCGCCGTCTTCACCGAACCGACATCGGTGACGATCGCGCCCGGCTTCAGCGCCGGCGCGATCGCGG
>JAPUEF010000325.1:4882-5139 GCA_027492655.1 Alphaproteobacteria bacterium
CCCCGGCGGTTTTTGGGGGGGGGGGGTCGCCCCCCCCCCCCGTCTCACCCCACCCAACGGCGGTGCCGTGCCCCCCGGTCTCCCGCGCCGCCCCCACCGCGGCCGCCGCAGACCCCAGCGCACCGATCGGCAGGCACAGGATCACGATATCGGCGTCGCGGGCGCATGTCGCCATGTCGTCGTGCAGGCTGTCGCAGAAGCCGACGCGCGACGCCGCCGCGCGGCTTTCCGCCGAGCGCGAATAGCCGGCGATCTGC
>JAPUEF010000326.1 GCA_027492655.1 Alphaproteobacteria bacterium
CCGGTGGGGTCGCGGACGCTGTCGCAGCGCCTGCCGATGTCGCTGTCGCCGGCCTCGATCCGCAACGTGATGGCCGATCTTGAGGAAGCGGGGCTGATTTCCGCGCCTCATACCAGCGCCGGGCGGATTCCGACCCAGGCGGGACTGCGCTTCTTCGTGGACGGGTTGCTGGAGGTCGGGGCGCTGACCGACGACAACCGCCGGGTCATCGAGGCCCGCGTCGCGGGATCGGGGCGCGGCGTGACGGAAATGCTGGGCGAGGCGACCTCGCGTCTGTCCGGCCTGTCACAGTGCGCGGGCCTGGTGGTGACGCCGACGCGCGAGCGCACGCTGCGCCATGTGGAATTCGTCGCCGCCGGGCCGGGCAAGGCGCTGGTGGTGCTGGTGGCCGAGGACGGTTCGGTGGAGAACCGGGTGATCGACGCGCCGATGGGTCTGCCGCCTTCGGCGCTGGTGGAAGCCACCAATTTCCTGTCGCTCCGGCTGCGCGGCCGCACGCTGGACGAGGTGGGCACGCTGATCCGCGCCGAGCTGGAGGCGCGCCGCGCCGAGCTGGACGCGCTGGCGGCGCGGCTGGTCGAGGCCGGCATCGCCGACTGGAGCGGCGGCGGCGACGCCTTCCAACGATCGCTGATCGTGCGCGGCCAGGCGCGGCTGCTGGACGACGTGACGGCGGCGGCCGATCTGGAGCGCATCCGTCTTCTGTTCGAGGATCTGGAGCGCAAGGAGGACGTGATCCAGCTGCTGGATCTGGCCCGCACCGCCGACGGCGTTTCGATTTTCATCGGCGCCGAAAGCAAACTGTTCTCGCTGTCGGGGTCGTCGGTGATCGTCGCGCCCTATCGCGACGCCAAGGACCGCATCGTCGGCGCTATCGGCGTCATCGGCCCGACCCGTCTCAACTATGCCCGTATCATTCCGATGGTGGATTACACCGCGCGGATGCTGGGACGCCTGATCGGCGCGCCCGGCCAACTGTAAAAGGATCGCCCTGATGTCCGACGACCATTTCAACGACGACGACGCGCTGGACCAGAACGCGATCGCAGCCGGCGTGCTGGCCGAGATGCAGGTCGAGATCGAGCGGCTGAAGGACGAGCGCATCCGCGCCGTCGCCGAAGCCGAGAACATCCGCAAGCGCGCCGAGAAGCAGCTGCTGGACGAGCGCCAGTACGGCGCTTCGAAATTCGCGCGCGACCTGCTTTCGGTGGCCGACAATCTGCGCCGCGCCATCGACGCGGCAAGCGCCCAGCGCAGCGAGCCGGGCGTGGACGCGATCCTGACCGGCGTGGAGTTGACCGAGCGCGAGCTTATGAGCGCGCTGGAGAAGAACGGCGTGAAGAAGATCGACGCCAAAGGCGCGAAGTTCGACCCGAACTTCCATCAGGCGATGGCCGAAGTGCCCGGCACCGGGCAGCCGCACGGCACCGTGGTGGAGGTGATCCAGCCCGGCTACATGATCGCCGACCGCCTGCTGCGCGCCGCCATGGTGGTGGTGGCGAAGGGCGAGGCCGGGCCGGCCGCGCCGCCGCCGGGACAGGCGTTCGACACCAAGGCCTGAGCGGCAGGGCGCGGCGATGGTTTGCAGGTGACGGTCGGAAGGACCCGGGATTTCCGGATTTAACGGAGTCCTAAGAGCGGGCTGAAATTCCGCGCCGTCGGCTTCACCGCGTTTCAAAGGCGATACCGTATGTGTTCCCCCCTATGGGGAACCTGATGCCTGACGCCGCACGCATAGCCGCAGCACCGCGACAGCGCGCTGCGGAGACGGCGAAGCTGGACATGATCGCGGCTAATCTGCGCGGATCGGCAGCGCAGATTTTAGCGGCGTCGATCGTGCTGGTGTTCACCGTGGACGGGCGCATCAGCTCGATCGGCGGGCCGCTGACCTGGTGGCATTTCCTGTGGCTGGCGGCGCAGACGGCGATCGCCGCGTCGTTCGTGATCGTCGCCCGGCGCTGGCCCGCCGGCGTGGACGACGAGCGCCTGTCGCGCCGGCGCGTCTATGGCGCGCTGTATTTCGCCTCGGGGGCGCTGTGGGGGGCTTACACCTGGGTCGCTATCGTGCCCGGACAGATTTTCAACCAGGTCTTCGTGATGCTGGTGATCGTGAGCCTGTCGCTGGTCTATGTGGTGCGGCTGGCGGCGTGTTCGCGCGTGCTGATGGCGGCTTATGCCGGGCTGTTTCTGGTGGCGCTGCCCAATACCTGGCTGGAAGAAAACGCGCTGTCGAAGGCGTTGTTCTATCTGGCGCCGTTCTGGGTGGCGTTCCTGCTGCATGCCGCCGGGCAGCTGAGCCGCCAGATCAACGAGGTGATCGTCATGCGGCTGCGCGAGCATGCGCTGGCCGCCAGCCTTTCCGAAGCGCGGGCGCGGGCCGCGGCGGCGAGCGCGTCGAAATCGGCATTCCTGGCCAATATGAGCCACGAGCTGCGCACGCCGCTGAACGCGATCATCGGGTTTTCCGACCTGATGCGGTCAGGCACGTTCGGCGAGCTGAGCGTGCGCTATCGCGGCTATGCCGACGATATCCACGCTTCGGGCGCGCATCTGCTGTCGCTGATCAACGATGTGCTGGACATCTCCAAGATCGAGGCGGGCGGCATGGAATTGTCGCCGGAGACCATGTCGCCGGGGGATATAGGCGCGCAGGTGATGCGCCTGCTGAAGCCGCGCGCCGACGAGCGCAATCAATCGCTGACGCTGTCGCTGTCGGAAGCGCCAGCGCTGATGATCGCCGATCCGCGCGCGGTGACGCAGATTCTGCTGAACGTGGTGGGCAATGCGGTGAAGTATTCCGGCGCGGGCGCGGCCATCGTGCTGGAAATCCGCGCCGAGAACCGGGACGTGGTGCTGATGGTCAGCGACAACGGGCCGGGCATCCCGACCGAGCGGCAGGCGCGGCTGTTCCGGCCCTTCGAACGGCTGGACAATTCCTATCTGGCGGGCGACGGCGGCACCGGGCTTGGGCTTTCGCTGGTGCGCGCGCTGGCCGCGCTGCATGGCGGCGAGGCGGCGATCGACAGCCGCCTCGGCAAGGGCACGACGGTGAGCGTGCGTCTGCCGGGCGCCGCGACGGCGACGGCGCGCGCGGCCTGAAGGGCGCAGCGCGGCGTCCCGTCAGGCGTTCATCAGGTTGCGCGAAGCCCCGTCAGGGGTTCGCCACGCTGAACGTGTCGCAGGCCTGGACGGAGCCGGTGTCGAAGCCCTGCTTGAACCAGCGCTTGCGCTGTTCGGCCGAGCCATGGGTGAAGCTTTCCGGCACCACGACGCCGCGCGCCTGGCGCTGGATGGTGTCGTCGCCGACCGCCGAGGCGGCCCGCAGCGCTTCGTCCAGATCGCCGGGTTCGAGGATCGATTTCGTGCGCTGGGCATGGAAAGCCCAGACGCCGGCATAGCAATCGGCCTGAAGCTCCTGCCGCACCGAGAGCGCGTTCGCCTCTTCCTCGCTGGCCCCCGAGCGAGCCTGCGCGACCCGGCTGGAGATGCCGGTGAGGGTCTGGATGTGGTGGCCGATCTCGTGCGCGAGGACATAGGCCTGCGCGAAATCGCCCGCCGCGCCGAAACGGGTGGCCAGTTCGTTGAAGAAATCGAGGTCGATGTAAACTTTCTGGTCGCCGGGGCAGTAAAACGGCCCCATCGCCGACTGGCCGGTGCCGCAGGCGGTGTCGGTGGCGCCGGAATAGAGCACCAAAGTGGGCTGGCGGTAGGTCTGGCCGGCGGCGCGGAACAGCGCCGTCCACACATCCTCGGTATCCGCCAACACGACCGCGATGAATTTCGAGGCGCGGTCCTGCTGTTCGGCGGTCATGCGCGGGGCGGAGCTGGACTGGGTGTAGCTGCTGGACGGACCCATGCCGCCGCCGATGCCCCCGCCCAGCATGCCGCCCAGAATCTGCAGCGGGTTGATGCCGAAGACGAACCACATCACGAGGCCGATGATGACGATGGTGCCAAGCCCCATGCCGCCGGAGCGCACGCCGGCGCTGCCGCCGGGGAGCGGGATGCGGCCGCGCCGCCCGAGGCCCCCGCCCAGAATGTCGCCAAGACCGCCGCCGAAGCCGCCGCCGCCGCTGCCACCCGATCCGCGCCGATCCTCGATATTCGAGCTTTCGCGGCGGCCTTCCCACTTCATGTCGTAACCGATCCCTGAGACATCATCTGCGCGGCGCAGTTTAAGCGAGAAGCCGGGCGGCGCGAAGGGGCGGAACGAGACCCGAAGCGGCGTCTCTTCGCGGGATTTCGCCGCGCGCGGCCCCTGCTAAAAACCCGCAGGAATCCCGTGGGCTTTGCTTGCAGGCAGGATTGGCGACCCCATATACCCACGCAGTGCAGGGTTATTCCCCACAACCGCGCCATAAATCTTGGGCCTTGAGGGCTTGGATTCGGGCGGGCGTGACGGCATATCCCCGGCTCAAGCGACCAACCCAGAGGGGATGGACGACCGCGGCGCTTCAGTTCGGAGGCCCGACGATCCGTCCGCCGGAAACAAGGACGAGTAACTGATATGGCCAAAGTGATCGGCATCGACCTCGGCACCACGAATTCGTGCGTCGCCGTCATGGAGGGCGGAAAGCCCAAGGTCATCGAAAACGCGGAAGGCGCCCGCACCACACCCTCGATCGTCGCCTTCACCGACGACGGGCAGCGCCTTGTCGGCCAGAGCGCCAAGCGCCAGGCCGTGACCAACCCCAGCTACACCTTCCACGCCGTGAAGCGCCTCGTGGGCCGTCGTTTCGACGACAAGATGGTCCAGAAGGACATGGCGCTGATGCCCTACAAGATCGTGAAGTCCGACACGGGCGACGCATGGATCGAGGGCCGCGACGGCAAGAAATATTCGCCGTCGGAAATCTCCGCCTTCACGCTGCAGAAGATGAAGGACACCGCCGAGAGCTATCTGGGCGAGACGGTGACGCAGGCCGTCATCACGGTCCCCGCCTATTTCAACGATGCCCAGCGTCAGGCGACCAAGGACGCCGGCAAGATCGCCGGCCTCGACGTGCTGCGCATCATCAACGAGCCGACCGCCGCGGCGCTGGCCTACGGGCTCGACAAGTCGAAGCAGGGCACCATCGCGGTCTATGACCTTGGCGGCGGCACGTTCGACATTTCCGTGCTGGAGATCG
>JAPUEF010000327.1:0-3797 GCA_027492655.1 Alphaproteobacteria bacterium
CGGGAGGCGGTATCTATGCCTGTGACGCTTCGGTGTCAAGCATCTTTCATTTCGAAAATCGTTTTCGTTGCAGCGCGGAAAACCGCCCTTCTTAAACGCGGCGTTCAACATCGTTTGCGGAAATTAACCTTTTACCAACCGGCATCCTCCAGAGATACGCTTCAGAGAGCCTCAAATCGCTCAGGACAGATTCGCCTTGGCGCTGATTTCGCTTGAAAACCGCCTGCCGCCCGCGCCGAAACCGGCCGCCGATCGACGCTGGCTGACCGCCGCCGGGACCGCCGGCGCCGTGGCGATCGCCGGCCTCACGTTGACATGGGCGCTGCTGGCCCCGACCGGCCCTGCCCGTCTTGTCGCCACTGCCGATCTGTCGATCGCCGGCGCGCAGCGCCCCGCCCTCGACGATGCCGAACGCTTCGGCGACGAGATCGGCTCGCTCTATGCCGGAATCGAAGGCCCTGACGATCGCCGCTATGCCGGCATCGACACCCAGGTTCTGACCGTCGCCGAAGGCGACACGCTCTCCAGCCTGCTTCAGGCTGCGGGTGCGACGAAGGACGATGCGCTCGCCGCCGTGAAGGCGATTTCGTCCGTGTACGATCCACGCCAGATCCGTCAGGGCTTCCGCCTGACCGTCACGCTGGGCGTGCCCGACGCCAAGCCCGCTCCGATACGCGCCGCCGCGCTGCCGATGCCGCAGGGCCGCGATCTGCTGGAAGACCAGCCGGGCCGCGTCCGCCTGATGTCGCTCGCCTTCAAGCCTGACGTCGACAAGGAAGTCGTCGCACGACGTGGCAGCGACGGCGTCTATGGCGCTGAGACGATTCAGAAAAAGCTCTCAGCCCAGCTCTACCGCGCCAGCGGCGTGATCGATGCGAGCCTGTTCATGTCGGCCGCCGCCGCCGGCGTGCCCGACCGCGTTACCTCGCAGCTGATGTATCTCTTCTCGTACGACGTCGATTTCCAGCGCGATATTCACTCGGGCGACAGCTTCGAGGTTTTCTTCACGCGCTATTTCGATGAGTTCGGCAATCCGGTGAAATCGGGCGACATCCTGTTCGCGGCGCTGACGCTGAACGGCGAGCGCATGCCGCTCTACCGCTATCAGCGCGAGCCGGGCCGCGATCCCGAATACTTCACGGCCGACGGCAAGAGCATCAAGAAGTCGCTGCTGCGCACGCCGATCGAGAGCGCCCGCGTCTCGTCCGGCTTCGGTATGCGCAAGCATCCGATCCTCGGCTATTCCAAGATGCACAAGGGCATCGACTTCGCCGCCCCCGAAGGGACGCCCATTCTCGCAAGCGGCGACGGTGTGATCGAGATTGCGGGCCGCACCGGCGGCTACGGCAACTACGTGAAGATCCGACACACCGATAACTACGAGACCGCCTATGGCCACATGTCGGGCTATGGCCGTGGCATCAAGGCCGGCGTCCGCGTCAGCCAGGGTCAAGTGATCGGCTATGTCGGCTCGACCGGTCAATCGACCGGCCCGCATCTGCACTACGAGATCGTCATCAATGGCGAGCAGGTGAATCCGAAGGGCGTGAAGCTCGACACCAACACGCCGCTGGCCGGCAAAGTCCTCGCCGCGTTTGAACGCTCGCGAAATGAGACCGATCAGCTGATGGCGAAGACGCCGCTGAATGCGCCTGTCGAAACGGCGGAAGCCGACACCATCGCCACCGAACTGCGCGGCTCGCGCAACTAGTTCGGCAGATACGGAACGGCGGCGGCGCCGGCTTCCGCGCTCTGCGGCCGCTCGCTGATCGCCTTCATCATCGCCTGCTGCTGCGCCGCGCCGTCCACGTCCCAGACGAGGATCGTCGCCGTCACGCGGTCCGGCATGCCGTATTGCGCAATGAGTTTCTCGGCATTGGCGCGCACGTCGTCCGGCCAAGCCGACATGATGCTGTCGAGCCGCTCGCGGCTCACCTTGCCTTCGACCGCAAAAGCGCTGCTTGCGCCCAACGCCAGCGCCAGGCCCAGAATCGCCAGAGATCGTTTCAGCATGGCCTTGTCCTCCGTGCGGTGTCACGCACGCAGAGAAAACGGCCGGCGGCAGCAGATGTTCCCTAGCCCGCCTGCGTCACATATTCGCGCAGCGCCTGCGCTTCATGTTCCGCGTCGTCGATCCGGCGCTTCACCACGTCGCCGATCGAGATGATGCCGACAAGCCGGCCCTCGTCCAGAATCGGCAGATGCCGGAAGCGGCCGTGCGTCATCTTCTCCATGACGCGCTCGATCGCGTCGCCCGGCCGGGCGCTGACGACCTCTGCGGTCATAAACGCCGTGGCCGGCATATTCAGCGCGCCGGCGCCGTGCTGGGCCAGCGCGCGAACGACATCGCGCTCGGACAACACGCCGACGACGCGGCCATCGCCCTGCATCACCAGAACCGCACCGATCCGGCGCGATGCCAATGTCTCGACGACGGATGCCAGGCTGTCGCCCGGATTGACGGAAATGACCCCAGAACCCTTGGACTTCAGAATCAGCGCAACGGTCATAAGCAAAACACCGCGAGTCTCGCGGCCCTCCCATTAGAAGGCAGGCTGCGGACGACTTGTTCAGGCGGCGCCCGTTGACCTTAGGGAACACAGCCTGCACCCGCCACGCCCTGCTGACAAGCCGCCGGAACCCCGGAAACCTCAGGTTTGGCGGCCTGGCCTTGGTGCCGCTTTAGCGACGCTTTAGCGGAGCCTGCTTTACAGCCGTCGCGCCGCCGTCCATTCCCCTGCGACCAATTCATCACACTGTTGCAGTACGGGGGCGTCATGCGTTCGGTATCGGTTCGATCTTTCCTTCTTGCGGGCGGCGCGGCGGCGGCTCTGCTGGCCCTGACGCCGGCTCTGGCCCAGGAACCTGCCCAGGCGGCGGATGAATCCGCTGCGGCCAGCGCCGCGACGGGCGAAGAAGAGGTCGTCGTCACCGGCTCGCGCGCCCGCGGCCGCACCGCCACCTCCACCGCTGTTCCGGTCGATATCGTCACCGCTGCCGACATCGACAAATCCGGCGCGCTCGGCGGTGAGTTTGGGCAGGCGCTTCAGAACATCGTCCCGTCGTTCAACTTCCCGCGCCAGTCGAACTCCGGCAGCGCCGACATCGTGCGCCCGGCCCAGCTGCGCGGCCTCAGCCCCGACCAGGTTCTGGTGCTGGTGAACGGCAAGCGCCGCCACACCACGTCGGTCACGACGGTCGAATCCAAGACCGGGCGCGGCACCGCGCCGGTCGATTTCAACGCCATCCCCTCGAACGCCATCAAGCGCATCGAAGTCCTTCGCGACGGCGCCGGCGCGCTCTACGGGTCCGACGCCATCGCGGGCGTGATCAACGTCATCCTCGACGACGCCCCCACCGGCGTCGAGATCGACGCCTCCTACGGCATCCACGACACCCATTTCGACCCTACCGACGAAGACCTGAGCGACGGCGAAACCTGGGTGCTGCGTGGCAAGGTCGGCATCCCGCTCGGCGTCGAAGGTGCATTCCTGCGCACCGGCTTCGAATATCGCGACCGCTCGCGCACCATTCGCGGCGGTTTCGACCAGGTTCCGTTTTTTGAAGATCCCGCGAACGGCCCGCTCGTCGGCGGCCGCGTGAACTTCACCCCCGGCGACGGCGGCTCGGAAGACTGGAGCCTGTGGTTCAACAGCGCCGCGCCGGTCAGCGACAACGCCGAATTCTACGCTTTCGGCACCTACTCGCAGCGCGCCGCCGAAGGCTCCGGCTTCTTCCGCTACCCCGTCGGCGCACAGAACGTGCCGGCAGTCTATCCGCTCGGCTATCGCCCCGTT
>JAPUEF010000327.1:3807-4875 GCA_027492655.1 Alphaproteobacteria bacterium
GGCGACACCGAGGACATCGCGCTCACCGGCGGCTTCCGCGGCGATGCCGGCGCCTGGGGCTGGGACGCCAGCCTGAACTATGGCCACAACCGCTATGAGGCCGGCGTCTACAACTCGCTGAACCCCTCGCTCGGCCCCACCAGCCCCACCCGCTTCTTCACCGGCGCTTACGAGATCGATCTCTTCACCGCCAATATCGACGTGACGCGCGAGTTCGATTTCGGCCTCGCTGCTCCCGCGACGCTGGCGCTCGGCCTCGAATACCGCAACGAAGGCTTCCGCAGCGAGGCGGGCGACCCGTCGTCCTACGCCGCCGGCCCCTTCACCACTCTCGCAGTCGGAGCGCAGGCGGGCGGCGGCCTCCGTCCCGAAGAGACCCGCGACATCTCGCGCGACGTGTTCAGCGCCTATGCCGAGCTTTCGCTCCAGCTGACCGACACGCTGCTGCTCGACATCGCCGGCCGCTACGAGAAGTTCAGCGACTTCGACAGCACGCTCGCCGGCAAGGCGGCCCTGCGCTGGGAGTTCGCCGAAGGCCTGGCGTTCCGCGCCTCGGTCTCGAACTCCTATCGCGCGCCCTCGCTGGTGCAGGTCGGCTACGGCACGTCCTCGCTCAGCTTCGGCCCCGGGGGGCAGCTCCAGAGCGTCCGCACGCTGCAGGTGGACGATCCGCTCGCCCGCGCCCTCGGCGCGCCGGATCTCGAAGCCGAAAGCGCCGTGAACTACTCGGTCGGCTTCACCGCGTCGCGCGGCGATTTCCGCTTCTCGATCGACGGCTATCATATCGCCGTCGATGACCGCATCACGCTGTCGGAGCGCGTCGATCGCGCCACCGTCTCGCCGGCGCTTCAGGCGCTGTTCGACGCGCGCAACATCACGGCGGTGAACTTCTTCACCAACGCCGTCGATACCGAAACCGAAGGCGTCGATGTCGTCGCCACCTACGGTTTCAAGAACACGTTCGACGGCGTTCTGAACCTCACCGCCGCCTACTCCTATGCCGACACCGAAATCACCGCGATCCGCAATTTCGGCGGTGTCGTGGTGATCGGCGTGGAAGAGGCGAAC
>JAPUEF010000327.1:4885-5095 GCA_027492655.1 Alphaproteobacteria bacterium
AAATTCATCCTGACCGCCGACTGGACCAACGATGTCTGGTCGGTTCTGGGCCGCCTCACCCACTACGGCGAGGCCACCCGGGTCTTCAATTTCGGCGGCGGTTACGAGCCTGCGCAAACCTATAGCGGCAAGTGGCAGGTCGATCTGGAGGTCGGCTTCCAGGCGACCCAGAACGTCAACATCTATGTCGGCGCCTCGAACCTGTTCGAC
>JAPUEF010000328.1 GCA_027492655.1 Alphaproteobacteria bacterium
GAACCGGCACTCGCAGGTGACGTAGGCTGGGCCGATGAGGATGGGCATGTTGAACCAGGCCGATCCTTCCGCCAGCGACTCCCGCCAGAAGGTCAGGAACAGCTCGTATTCGTCGGTGGTGAACGGCCAGCGGACCGGATGCTTCCATGGCCCGACCAGCGCCCCGCGACGCACGCGCGCGGGTCCGCTGTCGAACTCGGTGCGGCGGCGCAGATCGGGCGGTACGGGTTTCATGGCCGCGCGCTCGCTCTGATACGGAAGAGGCCAGGGCCATTCGGCGATCGCCATCACGCCACCTGCCTTGTGCCGCCGTAGACGCCCTCGATCGCGGCGTTGATCGGGCTGCGACCCTGGCCGATCTTCATGGCCATGCGCTCCTCCATCTGGTCGAGCATGACGTCGATCGTCATGTCGCCATTCTGGTCGCGGCGCTGCTCCACCTGCGCCCCGCCCGGCGCGCCATACACGTTGACCGTCACCTTCGGCGCGACGGCGTCGTCGGCGCGCGCGGCCCGTTCATCGGCCAGGTTGACGACGATGGGACGGGTGGCCATCGCTTCGATCAGCCGGTCCGCGTTGTCCATCTGGCGGGGCGTGAAGACGCCTTCGTCGTTGCGGATCGTCGCATCGTGCTCGCCGGTCGCGCCGCGCCGGCCCATCCAGCCGTCGTGATGCTTGGGGAGGCTGACGACCGACGTGAAGGGCTCATGCCCCATGCCGCCGCCGTGCCGCTTTCCGACCGGGGCCGTGGTTTTGGGAATGCTCCCGCCGCCGCCCGCGCCGCCGCCGAGTCCGAAGACGCTGCCGATGATGTCCACCGCCCAGCCCACCGCGCCCTCGACCTGGCTGGCCAGATATTTCTGATAGGCCATTTCCATGATCATGCGCGCGAAGGCGTCGCCGAGGCGGTCGAAGCTCGCTTCGCCCGACAGGGCGGCCGAGATCAGTTCGTCCTTTATGGTGGCCGAGGCATCCTTGATGGATCTCTCGGCGACGCTCGCGAAATCCTGACCCTCGCGCTTCAGGTCGATGAAGGCGCGCTCCACGCCGGCGGCCCAATCTGTGCGCCGGCGCAGATCCTCCTCGTAGGCCGACGCGACCATATCGTTGAAGACGATATCCACCTGATCGGCGTAGGCGCGCGCGGCGGCCTCCGATCCCTCGAACGCGGCGATCGTCTCGCTCTTCCACCGCGCCGCAGCCCGCAGATCGGCCGCGAGCGCCGCGCCGTTCGCGCCGAGCGTCACATTGGGGTTGAGGCGGGCCATCCGCGCCTCGACATCATCCATCGCCTTCAGCGCGGCGGCCAGCTGGTCCGAGCGCGCCTCGATCTCGGCCGCCGCCTGTCCGTCCGGCGTCGAAAGATCGAAGCCGCGCCGCGCGGCATCGCGCTGGCCCTGCAGACGGCGCGCCGCATCGTCGTCGCCCTTCGCGCGGGCCGCCACGATCTGCTGGAGTAGATCGAGATCCTGACGCTGCAACGTCAGGCGCTCCTGCAGGCGCGCCGCTTCTTTCGCGCCGTCTGTGTCGCCTTGCTTCGCCAGACGCTCTTGGATCTCCGCGCGGCGCTGCAGGAGCCCGATGCGCGCACTCTCGGCGATTTTCCGATCCTCGGCCGACAGATCGGTTTTCGCAAGCTGCGCGTCGACGAGCTTCAGTTTGTCGGTGATGGCGTTAAGCTGGGTGGACTCGGGACGATACTCGCGCTCGATATCGCCGATGATGCGGCTGTCGCGCGCCCGTTCATCTGCTTTCTCGATCGCCACGCCCACCGCATCCACGGCCGACTTGACAGAGGTAAGGTATCTCAACCGGATCTCGAGCGCGGCGATCTCTTCGGGATTGGAGATTTGAGCCCGGCCCGTGCCCGGCCCGTCATCGCTCCAGCCCATTCCGGACAGCTGCTGGCGTGTCTCGGCTATCGCCGCTTCCAGCGCCGCCGTGTTCGACTTGGGCGAACCCGCGAGAAAATTGCCTACGGCGTCCCATGCGTTGCTGGCGGCATTGCCGAGCCATTCAAAGGCCCGCGCCCATCCGCTGGTCTCATCGGCCAGCGGCGCGAACTTGCCCTTCATGGCGCCGGCCAGGCGCACCTGGGCGCCCATCACGTCACCCTGGCGCTCCATGGACTCGATCTGCCGAACCGTCGCCTCGTCCAGCAGATTGAATTCGCCAGCCAATTCACGCGCAGATTTTGCGGGTGTCTTCAGCTTCTCGGCCAGCGCGGCGGCGGCCTCCGAAGCATCCTGTCCGGTCGCAACCGCGTAGCCACGCGCAGCCTCGCTCGCCATCATCAGTGCGTCTCGGGACTGCACGCCGGCATTGATCATCGCGCTGAGCATCGTGCGGCCCTCGCGCTCACTGACGCTGGCCACTTCGGCGCTGGCCGAGGCCAGCCGCAGATACTCCTCTCGCGTCAGATTCAGCCTGTCGCCGTGTAGAGCCAACGCGACATCGATCTGGCGAACAGAGGCGGCATAGCTCTCCGAGGCCATGACGCCGGCAGCGAGCGCGCCGGTGACACCGACTATGCCGAGCCGCAGCGGACCGAGCGCCCCAAGCAGTTTCTGCGCGGCGTCGCGCGGGCCGTCGAAAGCCTGCAGGATCTGCGGGCCTTGCTGCATCGCGATCAGCGCCGGGTTCATGCCGCCCGCCAGCGAGGTGGCGATATCGAACCCTTGATATCTCAGCTGCTGCGCCTGGTTCCGCGTCAGGCCGGAGGACGTGGCCGTTGCGGCGTCCCGCTGGGCCCGCGCGTTCGTGTTGGCGGCCGTCGCGGCTGCGCGCTGCGCTTTGGCATGAACATCGGTGGCGGTCGCCGCCTGCAGCTCGCCGCGCGCCAGCGCCTCCAGGACGGCCGCCGCCTCGCGCGCGGCCTGCTGCGCCGCCGCCAGCGCCGCCGCCTCATCCCGAGCTCGCTGTGCGACGATCTGCGCCGCTGCGGCGGCCTCGATCTGTGCGCCGGCCGCCTCGATCGCGGCCCGTTCGCTACGTCCCAGCGCCTCAGCAGCCATCGTGGTCGCGGTGGCGACGTCCCGCTGTGCGCCGGCCTGCTCGATCGCGGCCCGGCCGCCCCGACCCAATGCTTCGGCGGCGGCGGTGGTGGCGGCCGAAAGATCCCGCTGCGACGCGGTGACGGCCTTGCCGGCCGCCTCGATCTGATCCAATCCGCCTTTGGCGTCGCGCGACGCCTGCACCAGGCCCTTGGCGTTGCCGTCGATCCGCGCGGAAACCGTGAAATTGCTCAACGCCGCGCCTCCGCCAGCGCGGCGGCCGCTTCGCCTTCCAGCGTCTGCAGCCGATCGAGCAGGTCTTCGTTGAGCGCGACGTTCAGCGCCGCAGCCACGGCGGTCAGCGCGCCATAATCAAGGGCGGTCTTCACGATCATGGCGTGCGGCCCGGCGACGACGGCGACGCTTCGCCACTGCGTCGCCATGGCGAAGAACACGCGGACGGCGTCGCGATTGGGGGGAAGGATTTCGATCGTGCCGGCATCGTCGGCCTCCGCCTCGTCAGGGGTTGCGTCGGCCAGCATCTGCGCCAGCATTTCGGGCGGGATCCCCAACGCCGCTGCCTGCGCGCTGATCGCAGCGTCCGGCGCGGAGGGGTGCGGATCGCGCGGCCCCGCCCAGGCGCGCGCGATGGCGATCAGTTTTTTCGGGGCGCCCCGCGCGAGCAGTCCAGATAGGAAGCGAACAGGCCCTCGCGGACGAACGGGATCGCCGCGATCTCGCCGAAGTGGTCGAACGGCACGTCCGCGCCGTCTCTGTCCTTCAGCTTCCATCCCGCGACGACGCGGCCCAGCACGGCGGCGACGCCGCCCTCCCGTAGCAGGGTTTGCAAGTCCTCGTCGGTGACGATCTGGAAGCGGACATGCATCGTTTTCGCCTCCACCACGCCGTCGTCGTGCGGCTCGTTGATGGTGGCGGGCCACCAGACGAGTATGGGCGCGCCGGATTTCGGCATCACGAACTGGGCCATAAGTGTCTCCTGATGGCGGCCTCAGGGCCGCGTGAAGTTAGGTGAAGAGGAACGCGACGTCGGACCCGGACGGGTTGCGGCGGCCGTTGAACGGCAACGTCACGAGGCGCAGATTGCCGTCCGCGCCGTAGGTCGGACGTCCGGCCTGGGCGACCGCGATGGTCGCTTTGGCGGCATGACCGACCGCCACCGTGTGCGTCAGCTCGATCAGAAACGGCGTCGCATTCTTCGCGATCGAGAACGCGTTGAACTGCGACAGCTGCTCCTGGTGATACGAGAACGAGCCCGAAGGGTTGCGATCGTCGATGTCGATCGCCTCGTAGTGCGGCCGATCGCGGAACACGACCGAATTGCCCAGCTGCAGATTGAACGCGTTCAGCACGAGATTGCGGTCAGCGCCGGCGTTCACGCGGAACGTCGTGTTCGCCTTGCTCACCGACTTCGGCGCCATCAGGCCGGAATAGGCGGGCGTGGCGAGCGCGACATCGCCGGGATCGACGAACCGGCCCAGCATGTCGAACTGCAGCTTGGGCGGCTTGCCGGCGGGCACGTCGAGGGTCACGGTGCCGCGCGCGCCGATGACCTTGTGCAGTGTGTTCCCGACCCACCCGTAATAGGCGACGGCTTCGAATCCCTCAGAGACCAGCGCATAGCCCACCGATGTCGCCGGCGTAATCAGCTCCTGGAAACCGCAGGCCCGCAAGCTGGGGCCGAAACCAGGCGGCACGTCGGCCGTGCCGGACGGACCGAAATCGACATTGAAGCGGACCCTGGCGTTGAACTCGCCCGGCGTGCCCATCTCCTTCGAGAACCCGCCCAGCGCATAGTCCACCTCGTTCATGGCCATTTCGAGCGGCGCGATATCGAGCCCCTCGACCAGGAGCGCGTTCGCGCCCACCGGAACCGGATCGGCGTCGGTCGTGTGGATCTTCTGCAGCAGCAACTGCTGCTTGATGCTCGCCATGTCAGGCCTCCTCGGCCGCCGCTGGCGGCTGATCGATGGTTTCAGGTTCTGCGGGGTTCATCCGCGCGGCCGTCGCCGCGTCGGCCGGCGTGACGGCCCCGCCGGGATGCAG
>JAPUEF010000329.1 GCA_027492655.1 Alphaproteobacteria bacterium
CGAAGTGTTGATGACGGTCTGCGGCGTGACGCGGCCGGCCTCCAGCGCCATGGCGCGCTTCTCCCGGGCCGGAATGGCGAAACCGCCCAGTTCCAGCCGCGTCGCCCCTTCGCCGATGCCGAATTCGACGCGGCCATTCGAGATGATATCCAGCGTCGCCAGGCACTCCGCCGTCCGCGCCGGATGGTTGTAGTTGGGGATCACCTGCCGGATGCCGTGACCGATGCGAATGGCCTTGGTCCGCGCCGCAGCGGCCGAAAGAAACACCTCCGGCGCGGAGGAATGCGAATACTCGTCCAGGAAATGATGCTCGACCTCCCAGGCATGGTCGAAGCCAAGACGGTCGGCCAGCTCCACCTGATCCAGCGCCTCGTGAAACAACCGTGCTTCGTCGCCGGGCAACCAGGGCTTGGGCAATTGAAGCTCGTAAAAGACGCCGAACCGCATGGGATTTCCTCATTTGCTCGTTTCTTGTCGGGAAACGTCCGGCGATGTCAGGGACGCAAAGCCCGCGCCGGGAAAACCCGCTCCGGGATCAGTCCCTGTCTCCTCAAACTGATAGCCCCCGCGACAGCGAAATGCCACGTCGCGGCCGGCGGGCGCAAAGCGCTTGCAACGACAGATCGGCCGCGGCTCAGGCTCGCCCGGCAGCACCGCCCCCGGAAAACGGCGCGTTAACGGTATTCCTGAACCGCTCGTTAGCGTGCAATTGCATAATTTGCGTGCTCTTTCCGGCCCGCCATGCAGATCCTCAAAACCCTTCATCGCCATCAGTTGGAACGGCTCGCGGCCACCCCGTCGAACTGGCGGGTGCTCAATCTCAATCTGGCGACCGCAAATCTGATGGCCGCAGAGAACCCGCGCGCCGGGCGCTTTTTCCAATCCCGGGGGCTCAGCCGCGCTGCGATCGTCAAGCATTCGGTGCGTGAGCACGAAGAGGCGCTGTTCGACAATCCCCCCGCCATCGCCACCAAGCTGCTGATCCCGCTGGACGGCGCGACCTTCGCGGCGGGTGCGGTCTCCGTGATGATCGGCGAACGCGCCTACCGCGAAACCGTGCTGCGCTGGCTGGGCCTGAAGATCGCCGACGGCCCGACCCTTCAGAAGCCCGCGACCGACGCCCTCATCCTCGCCCAGCTCGAGGCGATGCCGACATTCGATCCCTATTTGCTGAACGCGGCGTTCGGCGGCGGCATGTACGGCATCGCCGAAGATTACATTCAGGATTCGCTGGTCGAGGATACGGCGCTTCGCGCCTATCTCCTCGCCGAACTCACCCCTTTGGTGATGATGGCCGGCGGCGCCCAGACACGGGTGCCGCGCTTCGTCGACGCCATGTTCGGCCCCCGCCTCGACACCGCCGCCAGGGATTTCCTCGGAAAGATCGGCATCGCTGAGTCGGGCTGGCAGGTCACGGTGGACGCCTGGAAGGCCGCGATGCGCTGCGAGGCCGGCTTGCCGAAACTGCGCCAGCGCATGACGACGCGGGCGCACGAGCTGATGGCCTTGCCCCTCTACGGAATCGGCGGCGATCAGCTGAGCGGCGCCCGGCAGGCGCGCGAGGACATTCTCGCCATCGCGACCAGCCTGCTGGCCGACGTGCTGGAGGCGGCGCGGGCTTTCGGCCGCGAACGCCGGGCCGAGGTGGCGGCGGAACGTCTCGACAGCCTCGGCGCGTTCCTCTCCGATCTTCCCGCCAGCGTCAGCCACTTCATGGCGCTGCGGGCGATGGCCGAGCATATCCTCTCGCACTGGGAGATGTCGCAGCGCAGCTTCGGCCAGGGCGGCGTGCCGGTCTCGGCCGTGCACCGGCTGCATCAGGACATCACGCGCATCGCCGAACATGTCCGTCAGGCTTTCCAGCGTCAGACATTTCTGCGCGCCGCCTGACGCGGACAAGCCGAAACGAAAACGGCGGCCCGCAGGCCGCCGTTCCGCATCACGTCAACAGAGCGCCGCTCAGTGCAGCGCCTCCACGATCGTCACGTTGGCCAGCCCGCCGCCTTCGCACATGGTCTGCAGGCCATAGCGCTTGCCGCGCTTGTGCAGCGCATTGACCAGCGTCGTCATCAGCTTGGTGCCTGATCCGCCCAGCGGATGGCCCAGCGCGATCGCCCCGCCATTGACGTTCAGCTTTTCCGGGTCCGCGCCGATCGCCTGAACCCAGGCCAGCGGGATCGACGCGAAGGCTTCGTTCACCTCGTAGAGGTCGATATCCGAAATCTTCATGCCGGCGCGCTTCAGGGCTCGCTCCGTCGCCGGGATCGGCGCTTCCAGCATGATCACCGGGTCCGCGCCGATCACCGTCAGATGATGGATGCGGGCCAGCGGCTTCACGCCCAGCGCCTTCAGGCCCCGTTCGTTCACCACCATCACGCCGGAAGCGCCATCGGTGATCTGGCTCGAGGTCGCGGCGGTCAGGCGTCCGCCATTCTCGTTGATCAGCTTCACGCCCTTCATGGCTTCCAGGCTGGCGTTGAAGCGGATGCCTTCGTCCACCGCGTGCAGAACTTTGGCGCCTTCCGCATCAGTGATCTCCACCGGCACGATCTCGCCGTCGAACGCGCCGCCTTCGGTCGCTTCGCGGCCCTTGCGATGGCTGTGATAGCCGAACTCGTCCAGCACGTCCTTGGTCAGATCGTACTTCCTGGCGATCGCTTCCGCGCCGTCGAACTGGCTGAAATTGATGCCCGGATAACGCGCCTCCATGCCGGGGCTCTTGTAGAAGCCGAAGCCGTTCTTCGCCGGCAGCGCCGCCGCCAGCCCCATCGGCACACGGGTCATGCTTTCGACGCCGCCCGCGATCACCACATCCATGGTGCCCGACATCACGGCCTGCGCCGCGAAATGCAGCGCCTGCTGCGACGAGCCGCACTGGCGATCGACGCTGGTCGCGGGCACGCTTTCCGGCAGCTTGGAGGCGAGCACGGCGTTGCGCGCCACGTTCACCGCCTGCTCGCCGGCCTGGCCGACGCAGCCCCAGATCACGTCGTCGATCAGAGCGGGATCGACTTTGGTCTTGTCGACCAGCGCGTTGATCACCTGGGCCGACAGATCGACCGGGTGCCAGTCCTTCAGACGCCCGCCCTTGCGGCCGCCGGCCGTGCGCGCGATGGCGACGATATAGGCTTCACTCATAGCTGCTCTCCTCGATGCTTAGATAAGTCAGGCGCCTGCACCTTAAATAGTGCATCTACACGCAAAATACCAAGACCGCCATATTACGGCCCTGACGGGGCGTCAGCGCAACAGCCGGCCCCGCCCCTCTCGGCGCCGCTCATGGCGTCCTGTCCGCCGCAATTCGCCTGCTTCCGAAGCGCCTCAGGCGTCGGCTTCGCAGGTGATGCCATCAGCTCGCTCGAGCCGCAGCTTGCCCTCGCGCACGGACGCCGACGGCATGCGCGAGCCATCCCGCCACGGCCCATCGGCGCTCTCGCGATAAGAGTATTTGATGAGAACAGAGGCTGCCCAGGTGAAGCCGTTCTGCTTGTCCGCAGCGGAAAGCTCTTCTTCCAGAACCTTCACCTCGCCCAGCTTGATATCGCTGAGGCCGTTCTGGTTCTTTATGCGCGGCGCCCAGCAGGTCTCGACCAGATCCTCGACCTTCGTGGAATAGCCGCCGCACCCTGCGAGCGTGGAAAGCGCGACGCCCAGCAGCACGGTCTTGAAAATGATCTTCATGATGGCCCCCGATAGCAAAAGCGCAGGAACCCTAGTGCCGTGCAGTCTTCCAGTAAACAAACCGGCGCGTGCGAAACGCTGACAGCGTTGGTGCGCCTTGATGGCGATACCTCGAACCAGCTTATCACTGAATTGGAACGCTGGTACACGGTTCTTAAGCACCGAGAGGACTTTGAGCCTCCGGTGCCGCCATGTCCTTAGAGACACACAGCGGCACCCCTACATTTCCCTATAGCAGGGACGTAAAGCCGTTCAGCCTCAGGTTGAGCGCGCCGGAGCGCGAGAGGCTGCTGTCGGAGGCCGCCGGTTCGCCGCTCGGCCCATATATAAGAGCAAAGCTCTTGGGCGACGGCGCGGCCTTGCGGACCCGCCGTTCCGGTCTGCCGGTGGAAGACCGGAAGTCGCTGGGACAGGCTCTTGCGTTGTTGGGACGCTCCCGCCTGTCCAGCAACCTGAACCAGCTGGCGCACCTGGCCAATATTGGCGCGTTGCCAGTGACGCCGGAGTTGGAAGCGGAGCTTTCCGAAGCCCTAGCCGACATCCGAGAAATCCGCCGCCTGCTTGTGACAGCCCTCGGCCTGAAGCCGGAGGGCGCGCCATGATCCTCAAAGGCTCGCAGCGGGCAAACGGCGCGAACCTGGCCGCTCACCTCATGAACACAAAGGACAATGAACATGTCCTTGTTTACGAGCTGCGCGGTTTTGCCTCGGACAATCTGAAAGGCGCATTTCAGGAAGTTGAAGCCATCGCGCGCGGCACGAAGTGCTCGCAGTACTTGTTCTCGCTGAGCCTCAGCCCTCCAGCGAGTGAAAGCGTCAGCATCGACGAGTTCGTCAACACGATCGATCGCGTCGAAGAGAAGCTAGGTCTGCAAGGCCAGTCCCGCGCCATCGTGTTTCACGAGAAGGAGGGGCGGCGTCATGCGCACTGCGCGTGGAGCCGGATTGATCCCGAGACGATGACGGCCCGTCAGCTTTCGCACTTCAAGGCGAAGCTGATGGATGTCTCCAGAAATCTCTATCTGGATCACGGCTGGAAAATGCCGCGCGGCCTGGCGAACGCCGCCGAGCGTAACCCGACCAATTTCACTTTGGTCGAATGGCAACAGGCCAAGAGGCAGAGTGCCGATCCACGATGGATTAAGCAATCAATCCAAGATGCGTGGGCGAAATCCGACAATGTGAAATCGCTCTCTAGCGCGCTCGAAGAGCGTGGCTTCTTCCTAGCAAAAGGCGATCGGCGAAGCTTCGTCGCTATCGATCACTACGGGGAGATTTGGTCGCTCCCCAAAATGCTCGGCCTGAAGACGGGCGCGGTGCGCGATCGCCTTGGTGACGGTGAAAGTCTTCGCAGTATTGCCGATACGAAAAAGCTG
>JAPUEF010000330.1 GCA_027492655.1 Alphaproteobacteria bacterium
GTGACGATCTCGGCCATCCGGGCGCCGAGGAAGCGGCCGAAAAAGCCGTCGACGAGCGCGCCCAGCAGCGGAAGGAAGACGACGGCTGAAAGCATGGGTCTGTCAGCCCTTCATCACGTTCACGTCTTCCACCGCGATGGAGCCGCGGTTTCGGAAGAAGACCACCAGGATGGCGAGGCCGATGGCGGCCTCGGCCGCCGCGACGGTGAGGATCACCATGGCGAAGACCTGGCCGGCGAGATCGCCGAGCTGTGCCGAAAACGCCACCAGATTGATGTTCACCGCCAGAAGCATCAGCTCGATCGACATCAGGATGATGATGACGTTCTTGCGGTTCACGAAGATGCCGAGCACCCCGATGGTGAACAGGATCGCCGCAACGACGAGATAGTGGGTGACGCCGATGGTCATCACAGGCCCTGCCCCGGTTTGACGTCTTTCAGCTCGACGCCGTCGGCGCGGCGGCGGGCGACCTGCTTGGCGATCGACTGGCGGCGCACGCCCGGACGATCGCGCAGGGTCAGCACGATCGCGCCGATCATGGCGACCAGCAGCACGAGGCCGCAGGCCTGGAAGACGTAGATATATTCCGAATAGATGACCCGCCCGAGCGCGACGGTGTTCTGCACGCCCTGCGCGGCGGGGGTAGCGATGGCCTTGGCGGCATCCGGCGCGAAGGCCCAGACGCCCAGCACCATGCCGAGTTCGACCAGCATGATGAGGCCGATGAGCGCGCCCAGCGGCACGTAATCCAGAACGCCCTGGCGCAGTTCGGCGATGTCGATGTCGAGCATCATCACCACGAACAGGAACAGCACCGCGACCGCGCCGACATAGACGATGACCAGGATCATCGCGAGGAATTCGGCTCCGGCCAGCATGAAGAGGCCCGCCGCCGAGAAGAAGGCGAGGATGAGGAAGAGGACCGAGTGCACCGGATTTCGGGCCGTCACGACCATGACGGCGGAGGCGATGGTGATCGCGGCGAACAGGTAGAAGGCGGCCAGGATCAACATCAGCGGTACGGCGCGTCGAGTTCGAGATTGCGGGCGATCTCACGTTCCCAGCGGTCGCCGTTCGCGAGCAGCTTGTCCTTGTCGTACATCAGCTCCTCGCGGGTTTCGGCGGCGAACTCGAAGTTCGGACCCTCCACGATGGCGTCCACCGGGCAGGCCTCCTGGCAGAAGCCGCAATAGATGCATTTCAGCATGTCGATGTCGTAGCGCGTGGTGCGGCGCGAGCCGTCGTCACGCGGTTCGGCCTCGATCGTGATGGCCTGGGCCGGGCAGATCGCCTCGCACAGTTTGCAGGCGATGCAGCGTTCCTCGCCGTTCGCATAACGGCGCAGCGCGTGTTCGCCGCGGAAACGGGGCGAGAGCGGACCCTTCTCGAACGGATAGTTGATCGTCGCCTTCGGCTTGAAGAAATACTTCATGCCGATGACGAACCCGCCGATGAAATCGGTCAGGAAGATCGCGCGGGCTGAGCGGTCGAGCCAGGCCATCAGGAAGCCCCCACCACGGGATAATTGCCGGTGGCGACGAGATAGCCGGCGACGACCACGACCCAGAACAGCGAGAGCGGAAGGAAAACCTTCCAGCCCAGCCGCATGAGCTGGTCGTAGCGGTAGCGGGGCACGATCGCCTTCACCATCGCGAAGAAGAAAAAGACGAACCAGACCTTCAGGATGAACCAGATGATGCCCGGGACGACGTTGAGGATTTCGAGATTGAACGGAGGCAGCCAGCCGCCGAGGAAGAAGATCGTCGTCATGGCGCACATGAGGACGATGTTCACGTACTCGCCCAGCATGAACAGCAGATAGGGCGTGGACGAGTATTCGACCTGATAGCCGGCGACGAGCTCCGATTCCGCCTCGGGAAGATCGAATGGCGGCCGGTTCGTTTCGGCCAGCGCCGAGATGAAGAAGACGATCGCCATCGGGAACAGCAGGCTGAAGATGTTCCAGCCGTGGATCGCCTGCTGGTTGACGATCTCCGTCAGGTTCAGCGAGCCGGCCCACATGAGGACCGTGACGATGACGAAGCCGATGGAGACCTCGTATGAGACCATCTGCGCCGCAGAGCGCAGAGCGCCGAGGAACGGATATTTCGAGTTCGAGGCCCAGCCGCCCATGATGATGCCGTAAACGCCTAGCGACGAAACGGCGAAGATGTAGAGGACGCCGACATTGATGTCGGCGATGACCATGCCCTGATCCAGCGGCACCACCGTCCATGCGCCGAGCGCAAGGATCACCGTGATGAGCGGCGCGAGCAGGAAGACGACCTTGTTCGCGCCCGCCGGGATGACCGCCTCTTTCAGCGCGAACTTGAAAAGATCGGCGAAGGATTGCAGCAACCCGAACGCGCCCACCACGTTGGGGCCGCGACGCAGCTGCACCGCTGCCCAGATCTTGCGGTCGGCCAGCAGGATGTAGGCGATCATCACGAGCAGGACGACGATGTGCAGAAGGATGCTCACCGCCTGGCTGATCAGCCACGCCCATTCATTGCCGAGCCAGTCTTTCAGGAGATCTTAGAGAAGCATCGCCCTACTCCGCGGCCACAGCGGCCGGCGCAACGACATACTGGAGGCTGCATTCCGCCATGGTCTTGCTCGCGCGGGCGATCGGGTTGGTCAGGTAGAAATCGGTGACGGGATAAACGACGGGAGCCGACGAAATCTCGCCCGCTGCGCCGACATGATCCCAGATCGCGGCGTCCGCGCCGGGCGAGCCGGCGGGCACGTCGCGCGTGCCGAAGCCGGGCGCGTCGGCGGCCAGCTTCGCGCGCAGCGCCGCCAGCGTGTCGTAGGGAAGCGCCTTGTCGAGCGCGCCGGAAATCGCGCGGACGATCTTCCAGTTCTCGCGGGCTTCGCCCGGCGGGAAGACGGCGCGGTTGGCGGCCTGAACCCGGCCCTCGGTGTTGACGAAGAGGCCATCTTCCTCGGTGTAGGCCGCGCCCGGCAGAATGACATCGGCGCGGTGCGCGCCGGCGTCGCCGTGGCTACCCTGATAGATGACGAAGGCCTGCCCCAGCTTCGCGGTGTCGATTTCGTCCGCGCCGAGCAGCCAGACCGTGTCGATCTCGCCCTTCGACGCGCCATCGAGAATGCCGGCGACATCCCTGCCGCCTTCACCGGGGAGGAAACCGATATCGAGCGCGCCGACGCGGGCGGCGGCCGTGTGCAGCACGTTGAAGCCGTTCCAGCCGTCCGCGCCCTCAGGGCCGATCATGCCGGTGGCGGCGGCGATCTTCGCGCAGAAGTTGAGGACGGCGGCGCCGTCGGCGCGGGCCAAAGCGCCCTGTCCGATGATCAGCATCGGGCGCTTGGCGTCCTTCAACGTCTTCGCGAACGCATGTTCGCCCGAGGCGATTTTCCCAAGAAGCGAAAGGTCTTCGCCCAGTTCCTGGACATCGTAGGTCAATGCGACAGGCGCGCCGATACGGGCGACGGTCAGCGGATGACGCAGCCACGCCTTGCGGATGCGCGCGTTGATCAGCGGCGCTTCCCAGCGCGGGTTGGCGCCGACCAGAAGGATCGCGTCGGCGTCCTCGATGCCCGAAATGGTCGTGTTGAACACATAAGAGGCGCGCGGGCCGCCCAGCTGCGCGCCATCCTGGCGGCAATCGATGCTGGCGACCCCGAGCGAGGCCATCAGATCCTTCAGCGCCTTGACGGGTTCGGCGCTGACCAGATCGCCGGCGATGGCCGCGATCTTCTCTTTCGGCGTGGCTTTCAGGCGCAGCGCCACGGCGGCGATGGCCTCTTCCCACGTCGCGGGCTTCAGCTTGCCGTCGCGGCGGATATAGGGCTTGTCGAGACGCTGGCGGCCGAGGCCATCGACGACGAAGCGGGTCTTGTCGCTGATCCACTCTTCGTTCACGTCGTCGTTCACGCGCGGCAGCACGCGCAGAACTTCGGGGCCGCGCGCATCGATGCGGATGTTCGAGCCGACGGCGTCCATCGCGTCGATGGATTCGGTCTTGCGCAGCTCCCACGGGCGCGCGTTGAAGGCGTAGGGCTTCGAGGTCAGCGCGCCGACCGGGCAGAGGTCGATGATGTTCGCCGACATCTCGCTGGTGATCGCCTTCTCCAGATAGGTGGTGATCTCCATATCCTCGCCGCGGCCAATGCCGCCGATCTCGTCCACGCCGGCGACTTCCGCCGAGAAACGGACGCAGCGCGTGCAGTGGATGCACCGGGTCATCACGGTTTTCACCAGCGGACCCATATATTTGTCGGTGACGGCGCGGCGAAACTCGCGCGTGCGGGCCTCGTCGATGCCATAGCCCATCGCCTGATCCTGCAGATCGCACTCGCCGCCCTGGTCGCAGATCGGGCAATCCAGCGGGTGGTTGATGAGCAGGAACTCCATCACGCCCTCGCGCGCCTTTTTGACCGTCGCGGAGTTGGTGATGACGACGGCAGGCTCGCCGTTCGGTCCGGGGCGCTGGTCGCGCACCTGCTGGGCGCAGGACGCCACCGGCTTGGGCGCGCCCTTCACTTCCACCAGGCACATGCGGCAATTGCCGGCGATCGACAGACGTTCGTGGAAGCAGAAGCGCGGCACTTCCGCGCCGGCGGCTTCGGCCGCCTGAAGCAGCGAGTAATCGCCGGGAACATCGACTTCGACGCCGTCAACGATGATCTTCGTCATGGCCCTACTCCGCCGCCTGGGCCAGCGAGGTTTCGCGCGCGCGGATGCGGCGCTCCATCTCGGGGCGGAAATTCTTGATGAGGCCCTGGATCGGCCAGGCCGCCGCGTCGCCGAGCGCGCAGATCGTGTGGCCTTCGACCTGCTTGGTCACGTCCTGCAGCGTATCGATCTCGGCGAGCGAGGCGTCGCCCGTTTCCATGCGCTGCATCATGCGCCACATCCAGCCGGTGCCTTCGCGGCACGGCGTGCACTGGCCGCAGCTTTCA
>JAPUEF010000331.1 GCA_027492655.1 Alphaproteobacteria bacterium
GTTCAACGGCGACGACGGCTGGCGCAAGGTGAAGTTCTCCGGCGGCAAGACCTATGCCTGGGATATGACATCCACCTACATCAAGAACCCGCCCTACTTCCAGGGCATGGGGATGGAGCCGGCGCCCGTCGCCAATATCGAACAGGCCCGCGTTCTGGCGCTGTTCGGCGATTCCATCACCACCGACCACATCTCGCCCGCCGGTTCGATCAAGGCGTCGGGCCCGGCCGGCATCTATCTGCAGGAGCGTCAGGTCCGTCAGCAGGACTTCAACTCCTACGGCGCGCGCCGCGGAAACCATGAAGTCATGATGCGCGGCACCTTCGCCAATATCCGCATCAAGAACGAGATTCTCGGCGGCAAGGAAGGCGGCCTGACCAAGCACTTCCCCGACGGCGAGGAGTTGTCGATCTACGACGCCGCGATGAAGTACGAAGGCGAGAAGCGCCCGCTCGTCATCTTCGCGGGCAAGGAATACGGCACCGGCTCGTCGCGCGACTGGGCGGCGAAGGGCACCTTGCTCCTCGGCGTGAAAGCGGTGATCGCCGAAAGCTTCGAGCGCATCCACCGCTCGAACCTCGTCGGCATGGGCATCCTGCCGCTGCAGTTCAAGGACGGCATGGACCGCAAGCAGCTCGGCCTCAAGGGCGACGAGATCATCGACATCGCCGGCGTGACCGAGCTGAAGCAGGGCATGACGATGACCGTCAACATCACCTATGCCGACGGCTCGAAGAAGGACGTCCCGGTCCTCTGCCGCGTCGATACGGTGGAAGAGGTCGACTACTACAAGAACGGCGGCATCCTGCCCTACGTGCTGCGCAACCTGCTGAAGGCCGCGTAAGCACGGCGCATCGCGAAACGCAAACAGGGGGCAGCCGCGGCTGCCCCTTTTTCATGCCTCAACCGCACCGCCGGCAGATTTCGGCCCGCCGCGATTCTTCAGAGCAATTCCAGGAAAAGTGCGCAGCGGTTTTCCGTCCGGAATTGCGTCAAAACGAAGAGATGGATCGGTTCTGCGATTCAATGAAACGCTGAACCGATCTAGCGACCTAACCACATCGCGAACTGCGCCTTCAGCAGGCGGCCGATGAAGCTCCAGGGCCATTTGCGATAGACGCGGCCGCCCTCGGGAACCGTCAGTCCCTCCGCGACATAGCGCGTCTGAACGCGCATCTCGATCGGCGGCCGCGCGCCTTCCGCAAAGCGGTCACGATGGATCGAGACCCAGTGTCCCTTGCTGAAATCGAGATACATCATCGCATCGCAGCAGGTCGCGACCCGGCGGCGCGTCGGCGTCCCGGCCGAGAGGCGGAAATCCTGGATGCGCTCCTCGCCCGTCGCGATGGTCATCCTGTCGCGGCGATACAGCACCAGCGGCGTGCCGCCGGCCGCGTCGGTGATCTTCGGCGCGCGGTCCAGCGTTTCGATCGCCTTGGCCGCCAGCTGGCAGGCATCGCAATAGCAGACCGCGGTGAGGATCGGCGCGCCCTCGACCGTCAGCGCCACGCCGCCGCACGCGCAGCGCGCGGTCAGCGTCGGAAGCGGCGCGTCGGACATGGCCTCAACCCCGAAGTGCTCCGCCGGTCGCCTTGGTGACAGCCGCGACGATCTTCTGCGCCACCGCCTCGATCTCCGGCTCGGTCAGCGTCTTGTCCCTGGGCTGCAGCCGCACGGCGATGGCCAGCGACTTCGAGCCTTCGGGCACGCCCTTGCCGGCATAGACGTCGAACACCGCGACGCTGTCGATCAGCGCCTTGTCCGCGCCGGCCGCCGCCTTCACGACATCCGCCGCCGCGACGGCGTCGCTCACCACGAACGCGAAATCGCGCTCCACCGCCTGATAGTCCGAAAGCACCAGCGCCGGCTTCGTCTTGGTCGCCTTGGCCTTGGGCAGCGGGATCGCGTCGAGGAACACCTCGAACGCTGAGGCCGGACCTTTGAGGTCCATCGCTTCCAGCACCTTGGGGTGCAGTTCGCCGAACCGCGCCACCACGGTCTTCGGCCCCAGCTTCAACTGGCCCGAGCGCCCGGGGTGGTACCAGCCCGGCGCATCGGTCCAGACCGACAGATTGCCCACCGGCCCGCCCAGCGCCTCGATCAGCGCCAGCGCATCGGCCTTCGCCATGAAGGCATCCGGCGCAGGCGCCGCGCCCGCCCACTGGCGCGCTGCGACACCGGCGCGAAGGCCCGTCGCGACATAAGGCTGATCCTTCTCATCGGCGCTCGCGAAGGCCGGTCCGACCTCGAAGAGGTGCGAGGGCGTCAGCCCGCGCGCCGCGTTGCGCACCGCCGCCGCGATCAGCGACGGCAGCACGTTCGGCCGCATCGCATCGAGATCGGCCGAGATCGGATTGGCGAGCTGCATGCTCTCATCGCCGCCGCCGAACAGCGCCGCATGCGCGCGCGGAATGAACGAATAGGTCACGGCTTCCACCAGCCCGCGCCCGGCCAGCGCACGCCGCGCCTCGCGCGACCGGCGCTGGCTCGCATCCAGCCCCGGCTTCGTCACCGCGCTGAGACGCGGCAGCGCCGTCGAAGGGATCGTATCGAGGCCCGCGAGACGCACGACCTCCTCCACGAGATCCGCCGCGCCGTGCAGGTCCGGACGCCAGGACGGCGTCGTCACCTTGAACGGCATCGCGCCGGTGATGGTGCAGCCGATATCGCCCACGAACTTCAGAACGTCGGCCGTCGAAATCTCCAGCCCCGTCAGCTTCGTCACCAGCGCCGGATCGAAATCGATCGTGCGGCGTCCGTCCGGCGCCGCGCCGGCGGTGACGACATGCGAGGCCTCGCCGCCGCACCACTCCAGGATCAGCTTCGTCGCAAGCTCCAGCCCCGAACGGTTGAACTGCGGATCGACGCCCCGCTCATAACGGTAACGCGCGTCGGAATTGATGCCGAGCTTGCGCCCCGCCGTCGCGACGCGGATCGGATCGAACAATGCCGCCTCGATGAACACGTCGGTCGTCGCATCCGTGCAGCCGGTCTCCTCGCCGCCCATCACGCCCGCGATAGCGCGCGCCGCTTCGCTATCCGCGATGACGACCATGTCGCCATCCAGCGCGTAGCTCTTGCCGTCGAGCGCCAGCAGCGTTTCGCCGGGCGTCGCCAGCCGCGCCGTCAGATCGCCCTTCAGCTTCGCCGCATCGAACACATGCAGCGGCCGCGCGCGATCGAGACTGATGAGGTTCGTCACATCGACCAGCGCCGAAATCGGGCGCAGGCCCACCGCGCGCAGACGGTTCTGCACCCACACCGGCGACGGCCCGTTCTTCACGCCCCGAATGAGCCGCCCCTCGAACAGCATACAGCCATCCGTCGCGACCTGCGTATTGATGGGCGACGGGAAGCTGCCCGCCACCTGTTCGATCTCCGCCGTCACGACATGCCCGATCCCCGCCGCCGCGAGATCGCGCGCCACCCCGGCGACGCCGTTGCAATCGCCCCGGTTCGGCGTGATCGCGATATCGATCACCGGATCGTTCAGCCCCAGCACGTCGGCAAGCGGCTGGCCCACTTTCGCGCTCTCGGGCAGCTCGATGATCCCGTCATGGTCCTCGCCGAGCTTCAGCTCACGCGCCGAACACAGCATGCCGTTGGAAAGCTGGCCCCGGATCGACCCCGCCTTCAGCTCAAGCCCGCTCGCCGGGATGATCGCCCCGACCGGCGCGAACACCACCTTGATGCCGGCCCGCGCATTCGGCGCGCCGCACACGACTTCCACATCGCCCTCGGCCGTCTCGACCTGACAGACCTGCAGCTTGTCGGCATTGGGATGCCGCGCCGCGCTCTTCACATAGGCGACCTTGAACGCCGTGAGGTCCGCCGCACGATCCTCGATCGATTCGACCTCGAGCCCGATGCGCGTGAGCGTGACGCCGATCTCCTCGATCGTCACGTCGGTGGCGAGATGTTCCTTCAGCCATGAGAGCGTGAATTTCACGGCAGCACCTCGACCACGCGAAAGCGTTCGCAATAGAGCATCATCTCGTCCGACCAGCCGCCATTGCGCTCGAAATAGCGGCGGTGCCCGGCACGCCAGCTTTCCAGCGTGCGGTCGCTCTCACCTTCGTCGAAGGCGAACGCGGCATCGACATCGCAGAACCGCCGGCGCGTCGCCTCGACCGTCTCGATCACGCAGCGTTCGCGGCCCGTGCTGTCGCGCGCGATCGACAGATCGCCGGGCTGCATCAGCCAGTCTTCCGCCTCCGCCTGCGCCAGGGCGCAGCACGTCGCGGTCTTCCTGCCCTCCAGCACCAGCGCCAGCAATTCGTCCGCCAGCGCCGGATTGTCGCCGAAGGTAAAGCGCAGCACGCCCGCGTATTTCTCCGCCGCCGCGCTCATCGCGTGAGCCCCCCGGCGAGAGACGGCTGCTCCAGCACGCTGAAGCCGTAATGCTTCAACCACCTCAGATCGCTGTCGAAGAAGGCGCGCAAGTCCGGCAGACCGTATTTCAGCATCGCCAGCCGGTCGATGCCGCAGCCGAACGCGAAGCCCTGATACTTGGCCGGGTCGAGGCCGCAATTGGCGATGACCTTCGGGTGCACCATGCCGCAGCCCAGAATCTCCAGCCAGTCATCGCCCTCGCCGAACTTCACGGTCGGCCCCGAACGGTCGCACTGGATATCGACCTCCGCCGACGGTTCGGTGAAAGGGAAGTGCGAGGCGCGGAAGCGCATCTTCACATTCGGCACTTCGAAGAACGCCTTGCAGAATTCCTCAAGCACCCATTTCAGATGACCCATATGGGTCGCCTCGTCGATCACCAGCCCTTCCACCTGATGGAACATCGGCGTGTGGGTCTGGTCGCTGTCGCTGCGATAGGTGCGGCCGGGGCCGATCACGCGGATCGGCGGCTGCTTGGCGAGCCAGGTGCGCACCTGCACCGGGCGCGTATGCGTGCGCAGC
>JAPUEF010000332.1 GCA_027492655.1 Alphaproteobacteria bacterium
CCCCCCCCCCCCCCCCCCGCCGCCGCCCCCCCCCCCTCCCCCCCCTCCCCCCCCCCCCCGGCCCCCCCCCCCCCCCCCCCCCCCGCCCCGCCCCCCCCCCCCGCCCCGTGAAAAGGCGGGATTTTAGCCGACGCTCAGCGCCAGATAGCGGCGAACGCCTTCTTCCTCGACCAGAACCAGCACCGACTTGCGGCCCGAGTCCTTGGCGGCTTTCACCGCCGCGGCGACGTCATCCATCGTCTTCACATCGGCATTGCCGATGGCGACGATCAGATCGCCCTTGCTCAGGCCCTTCTGCTCGGCGTCGCTGCCCGAGGCGACATCGGTGACGACGACGCCCTGGGTTTCAGCCTCGAACTTCATCGCCCGGCGGATTTCGTCGGTGATCGCGGCCATCTTGACGCCCGGAAGCGTCTCGGTGGCGGCGGGAGCCGACGGATCGGGCGCGGCGGAGCCGGTGCGGATCTTGTCCTCGTCGCGGGCCGCGATGGTGGCGGTCAGCGTGGTGTTCGCGGCGTCGCGCCACACCTCGAAGGTCGCGGTCTGGCCGACGGTCAGCTCGGCGACGAAACGGGCCAGCGCCCGGTTGTCCTTGATGTCGGCGCCGTTGGCCTTCAGCACCACGTCGCCCGGCTTGAAGCCGGCGGCGGCGGCGGGGCTGCCTTCCGTCACCATCGAGACGAGCGCGCCCTTGGCTTCGGGCAGACCGACGGCCTGCGCCGTCTCCTTGTCCACCGGCTGGATCTGCACGCCCAGCCAGCCGCGCGTCACCGAACCGTGGTCACGCAGCTGCGCCACCACCTTGGTCACGGTCGCGGCGGGCACGGCGAAGCCGATACCGACGCTGCCGCCCGAGGGCGTATAGATGGCCGAGTTCACGCCCACCACTTCGCCGGACGTGTTGAAAGCCGGGCCGCCCGAGTTACCCCGGTTGATGGGCGCGTCGATCTGCAGATAGTCGGTGTAAGGGCCGGCGCCGATATTGCGGCCGCGGGCCGAGACGATGCCGGCCGTGACCGTGCCGCCGAGACCGAACGGGTTGCCGACCGCGACCACCCAGTCGCCGGGACGCAGCTTGGCGTCGTCGCCGAACGGCACGTAGGGCAGCGGCTTGGAGCTTTCCACCTTCAGCAGCGCGATGTCGGTGCCGGGGTCGGTGCCGATCAGCTTGGCGTCCAGCTCGCTGCCATCGTTCAGCGTGATGGTGATCTTGTCGGCGCCGTCGATGACGTGATTGTTCGTGACGATGTAGCCGGTGGCGTCGATGATGAAGCCCGAGCCCATCGCCTCGCTCTTGCGCTCCTGGCCTTCGCCGCCCGGCGCGCCTTCCGGCGCGGGGATGCCGAACTGTTCGAAGAAACGGCGCATCTGTTCGCTGTCGGCGGCCGTCATCTCGATCTTGCCTTCGACGCGGACCGAGACCACAGCCGGCGCGACGCGCTCGACGAGGTCGGCGAAGCTGGCCGGCTGGGCGAGCGCGGCCTGCGGGGCTATGGCCTGCGCGGTCGCGAGGGGGGCGGTCGCGGCGATGGCGGGGGAGGTGTCGATCAGCTTGGCGCCGAGCGCGCCGGCGACCACGAGGGCGAGCGCCGTCGCGGTTCCGAAAAAGGCGCGGCCACGGTCGCGGCGCGGGCGGTCCCAGGGGGTACGCGGAGCATCATTGGACATGGGGCAGTGCATCCTGAGGAAAAGGCCGGACTTCCGGCCCGAATACAGATGTGACGGCAGGTCTTAATTCGCCATGACCCAACCATGACATTTCATTTAGCTTGGCCTGTCTGTGACAGGAAAACGCGGTTTAATTGCGACCGTCGTTCACGATGTCGCGAAGACGACGTTCCTCGTCCTCGGTCAGCTCAGGGTTAACGGCGCGCGCCGGTTTGCGTCGCACCCGCCAGGCGATGACGCCCGCGCCGATCGCCACCGCCGCGAACGGCCCGAACCAAAGCAGCCAGGTGCCCGGACGCACAGGCGGGCGCAGCAGCACGAACTCGCCATAGCGCGCGACGATATGGTCCAGAACCTGGCTGTCGCTGTCGCCGGCGAGGAGGCGCTCGCGCACCAGCAGGCGCAGGTCGCGGGCCAGCGGTGCGGCGGAATCGTCGATCGATTCGTTCTGGCAGACGAGGCAGCGCAGTTCCTTGCTGAGCGCCCGCGCCCGCGCCTCCAGCGCCGGATCGTCCAACGCCTCGCCGGGCTCCAGCGCCATCGCGGTCCAGGCGAGGCCGAGAAGGACGGCGAGAGAAAGCGCCAGACGCCGCATCGCCCTACTCCGCCGGCAGCGCGGCGACAGGCGCGGCGCGCCGACGCGAGGGCGCGCCGACCCGCAGCCGCCGGTCGAGCAGCGAGAAGCACCCGCCCATCGCCATGATCAGCGCGCCCAGCCAGATGAACGGCGCGAAGGGCTTGTAGTGCAGGCGCACGGTCCAGGCTTCCACGCCTTCGCCGCGTTCGCCCAGCGCGGCGTAGATGTCGGAATGGCCGGTAGTATGGATCGCCGTCTCGGTGGTGGTCGAGCGGCTGGCCGGAAAGAAGCGCCGTTCGGGCCGCATGATGCGGACCAGATCGCCGTCGCGCTCCAGCCGCAGCACGGCCTGATCGGCGGAATAGTTCGGCCCCGTCACCGCGCCGACGCTTTCCAGCGTCACCAGATACGGCCCGACCGTCACCTGTTCGCCCGGCTTCATGGCGCGGATCTGCTCGTCGGCCCAGGCGGTCGCGCCGACGATGCCCAGCAGCGTCACGCCGACGCCGGCATGGGCCAGCGCCGATCCCCACGCCGCGCCGGGCAGGCCACCGAGCCGGGCGAGCGCAACGCCCATGCCGCCGCGCCAGCGCACGCGGGCGGCGATGTCGCTGATCGCCCCGCAGATCAGCCAGGCCGACAGGGCGACGCCCAGCGCCGCCATCCACGGCCCCCTGGTCTGCAGCGCCAGCGTGACGATGCCGACCAGCAGCGCGATGCCGCCCGCCGCCCACAACCGCATCGCGGCGGCGGCGATGTCGCCGCGCTTCCACGCCAGCATCGGCCCAAACGGCACCAGCAGCAGCAGCGGCAGGAACAGCGCGCCGACCACAAGATTGAAGTAAGGCGGCCCCACCGAGATCGCCTCGCCCGACAACGCATCGACGACCATCGGATAGAGCGTGCCGACCAGCACCGCCAGCGCCGCAGCCGTCAGCAGAAGATTGTTCACCGCGAGCGCGGTCTCGCGGCTGATCGGCGCGAAGATGGCGTTGGCCTTCAGCATCGGCCCGCGCCAGGCGAACAGCGCGAACGAGCCGCCCACCGCCGTCAGCATGATCGCCAGAATGAAGACGCCGCGCGCCGGATCGGAGGCGAAGGCGTGGACCGAGGTTATGACGCCCGAACGCACCAGAAAGGTGCCGAGCAGGCTGAGCGAGAAGGCCAGCAGCGCCAGGAACACGGTCCACGCCTTCATCGCCTCGCGCCGTTCGCAGACGATGGCGCTGTGCAGCAGCGCCGCGCCCGCCAGCCATGGCAGAAGCGAGGCGTTCTCCACCGGATCCCAGAACCAGAAGCCGCCCCAGCCCAGTTCGTAATAGGCCCACCAGCTGCCCAGCGCGATGCCAAGCGTCAGCAGCATCCACGCCGCCAGCGCCCAGGGCCTCACCCAGCGCGCCCAGGCGGCGTCGATGCGGCCTTCCAGCAGTCCCGCGACGGCGAAGGCGAAGGTGATCGAGAAGCCGACATAGCCCGCGTAGAGCAGCGGCGGATGGAAGGCGAGGCCGGGATCCTGCAGCAGCGGGTTGAGGCCGTTGCCGTCCAGCGGCGCCGGATCGATGCGGTCGAACGGGTTCGAGGTCAGCGCAATGAACAGCAGGAAAGCCAGGCCGATCGTCCCCTGCACCGCCAGCACGCGCGCCTTCAGCGTCGGCGGCACGCGCCGCCCGAACAGCGCGACGAGGCCGCCGAACAGGCTGAGCATCAGCGACCACAGCAGCATCGAGCCTTCGTGGTTCCCCCATGCGCCCGCCACCTTGTAGAGCAGCGGCTTCATCGAATGCGAATTCGATGCGACCGAGACGACGGAAAAGTCCGACGTCACATAGACGGCGATCAGCGCCCCGAACGAGACGATCAGCGCCGCCGCCTGGGCCAGCGCGGCGTTGCGCGTCCCGTCCATCAGCGCCGGCGCATGGCGCGCCGCGCCGAGATAGCCGGCGATGGTCTGATAGAGCGCAAGGCCCACCGCCAGCAGCAGCGTGAACTGGCCCAGTTCGGCGATCACGGCGCGCCGCTCTCCGGCGCCGGATAGCCGCCCTCGCCTTCCTTCCAGCGGCCCTCTTTCTTCAGGGCTTCGGCGACTTCGGGCGGCATGTATTTCTCGTCGTGCTTGGCCAGCACCTGATCGGCGGTGAAGGTCTCGCCCGCCCCGAACGCGCCCTGGGCGACGACGCCCTGACCTTCGCGGATGAGATCGGGCAGGATGTCGTTGAAGCTCACCTGCACCGTCGCCTGACCGTCGGTGATCGCGAAGCTGACGTCCTTGTTCGCCCCGGATTTCAGGGAACCGGGCGCGACCAGCCCGCCCAGCCGCACCCGCTGCCCGGGCTTCAGCTCGCCGGTCGCGAGCCGGGAAATGGCGTCTTTCGGCCCGTAAAAGACCACAATCGTATCGCGCAGTGCCATGAGAACCAGGGCCGTAGCGGCCGCGAGAACCGTCAACCCTAACGCAAGGAAGGCGAAACGGCGCTGCTTGCGGGTCACTCCGGTCCTCTCGAAACTGTTGCCGCCCGCTATGGGCGCGGGCCACCTATACAAGCGCGTCTCCGGCCGCGCCAGCGAGGGAGTAGATCATTGACACGCATCGCGAACTGGTTCGTCGCCGCCGCTCTCGGCCTTGGCCTC
>JAPUEF010000333.1 GCA_027492655.1 Alphaproteobacteria bacterium
CCGAAGGCGATGCCCAGCGCGATGGCGAGGACGGCGAGGCGGAACAGCTCGCGCGAGCCCATATGGACGATGGCGTGGAGCAGGCGCGGAACCAGCCAGCGGCCGCCGATCAGCATCACCGCGACGAAGACGCCGACCTTGGCGAGCGTTATGCCGATGGCGATGAGAATATCCACCGTGGGCAAACCCGCGCCCCCGCCTTCGGCCGTGCCGCCGCTGGTGGCGAGCGCGGGGATGAGAACGAGCGCGAGGACCATGGCGAGGTCTTCGACGATGAGCCAGCCGACCGCGATGCGCCCGCGCTCGGTCTGGACGATGCGCTTTTCCTGCAGAGCACGCAGCAGCACCACCGTGGAGGCGACGGACAAAGCCAGACCGAAGATGAGGCCTTGCGCGAGGGTCCAGCCGAGTACCACGGACAGGAGCCAGCCCATAGCCGTTGCGGTGGCGATCTGCACAACCGCGCCGGGAATGGCGATGGCGCGGACGCTCATCAGATCTTTCAGCGAGAAATGGAGGCCGACGCCGAACATCAGCAAAATCACGCCGATTTCCGCGAGTTCCCCCGCCAGATGCACATCCGCCACGAAACCCGGCGTATGCGGGCCGACCAGCACGCCGGCCAGAAGATAGCCGGCAAGCGGCGAGATCCGCAGTTTCTGGGCGAGCGCGCCGAACAGAAATGCGAGGACAAGGCCCGAAACGATCGTCGCGATCAGGGGCGTATCGTGGGGCATGGCGTCGTCTCCGGCGTCTGGCCTTCTCAAATTGTAGGGAAAACGCCCGAAACAAGCGCGTGCAGGTCAGTTTGGCCTATGGTTGTGCCTAGGCACAACACTTAATGTCGCCCAATGACAGATACGGCGCTCGACTCGTTCATCTCCGGCCTGCCCAAGGCCGAGCTTCATCTTCACATCGAGGGCAGTCTTGAGCCCGAAGCGATGTTTGCGATGGCGAAGCGCAACAGGCTGACATTGCCGTTCAAAAGCGTGGAAGAGGTGCGGGCCGCCTACGATTTTTCGCGGCTGCAGGATTTTCTCGACATTTATTATGCGGGCGCCAATGTCCTGCTGACGGAAGAGGATTTCCACGATCTGGGCCTCGCCTATTTCCGCCGCGCCGCCGCAGACGGGGTGCGCCATGCGGAAATTTTCTTCGATCCGCAGACCCATACCGATCGCGGGGTGCCGTTCGCGACGGTGGCGAACGGGTTGTTTTCGGCGATGGACGCGGCGCAGCGGACGCTGGGTCTCTCGTCGAAATTGATCCTTTGCTTCCTGAGGCATCTGGACGAGGACGCGGCGTTTGCGACGCTGAAGATGGCGGAGCCGTATCTGGACCGCATCGTGGGCGTCGGGCTGGATTCATCGGAGGTCGGGCATCCGCCGTCGAAATTTGCGGGCGTCTTCAAGGCGGCGCGGGAGCGGGGCCTCAAGCTGGTGGCGCATGCGGGCGAGGAAGGCCCGCCGGACTATGTGTACGAGGCGCTGGACCTCCTGGGCGTCGACCGGCTGGATCACGGCAATCGGGCGCTGGAGGACGAAAAGCTGGTGAAGCGGCTGGCGGCGAACGGCATGACGCTGACGGTGTGTCCGCTGTCGAACCTGAAGCTGTGCGTGGTGAACGATATGAAAGACCACCCGCTGAAGCGGATGCTGGCGCTGGGGCTGAACGCGACCGTCAATTCCGACGATCCCGCTTATTTCGGCGGCTATGTGAACGATAATTTCCGCGCCGCCGCGAACGGCGTGGGGCTGACGCGCGAAGAGATCGCGCGCCTCGCCCGCAATTCGTTCACCGGCTCGTTCCTGACGGCCGATGAACAGGCGCCGCTGCTGGCGGCGCTGGATGCCTATTCAGCGGCCTGAGCCGCGATCTGTTCCTTCGCGAAGGCCGTGACCGATTTGTAGTCGGCCTTGCCGTTGGGCGCGCGCATGTTGACGCCGTCGCCGACGAAGACGCGCTTGGGCGACTTATAGGCCGCGAGCTTGTCCTTGACGTGGTCGCGCAGCGCCTTCTCGTTGAAGCCGAAGCCGGGATTGAGGCGGATGACGGCAGTGACGGCCTGGCCCCATTTCTCGTCCGGCACGCCGACGACGAGCGCGTCCTCGACGGAAGGGTGCGTCTTCAGCGCTTCCTCGACCTCTTCGGGGAAGACTTTTTCGCCCGCCGTGTTGATGGAGGCGCTGCCGCGGCCGATGAGGGTGAGCGAGCCGTCGGGTTCGACCAGGCACCAGTCGCCGGGGATCGAATAACGCACGCCCCCGATGGTGCGGAAGGTCTTCGCGGTCTTCGCTTCGTCACGGTGATAGCCGAGCGGGATGGGCGGCGGCATGGCGATGAAGCCCATCTTGCCGCTGCCGGGTTCGACCGGCTGGTCGTCCTCGTCGAAGACTTTGCAGCGATCGCCGATGGTGAAGCGGGCGGTGGGGATGTCGCCATCCTTCACCATGACCGCCGCGCCGAGGCCGACGGCCTCCGATGCGCCGAACGAATCCGCCATCATGCCCTGCGGCATGAATTCCAGCAGGCCGCGTTTGACCTCGACGCTCCACATGACGCCGGAGGAGACGATGTTGACGATGGAGGAGAGATCGTAGGCCCCGGGTTTCTCCTGCAGCGCGCGCAGCATGGGCTTGGCGAAGGCATCGCCCACGATGGCGAGGCTGCCGACCTTGTGGCGATCGACGGCGGCCCAGAGTTCGTGCGGATCGAAATTCTCGCCCGTCAGCGTGACGATGGCGCCGCCGTTGACGGTGGCGCCGATGGCGGTGAAGAGGCCGGTGCCATGCATCAGCGGGCAGGCGGGAATGAGCGGCGGCGCTGGCTGGGCGCTTTTCAGCGCTTCGACAAGCAGCTCCATGGTTTCAGGGACGAAGCCGCCGAGTTTGCGCAGGGAATTGAGCTGGGTTTCGCGCAATTCGCCGTGCGGCCACATGACGCCCTTGGGAAGGCCGGTGGTGCCGCCGGTATAAAGGAAGAGGAGATCGTCGCCCGAGCGCTCGATGCCGAGCGGCGAGCCGTCGCCCTGTTCGTTCAGCGTGTCGAAGTCTTCGGCGAAATCGGCCTTCGCCGCGCCGCCGCCGACTTCGATATAGACCTTCACCTGCGGCAGCGATGCGCGGATCTGCGCGACGGTGTCGCGGAATTCCGCGCCGTAGACGAGGGCCACGGCGTCGGAATTATCGACGATATAGGCGACCTCTTCCGGCTTGTAGCGATAGTTCACGTTCACATGCGTGAAGCGGCCTTTGAAGCAGGCGCGCACGGTCTGCATATAGGCTGGCTGGTTGCGCATGTAGTGCGCCACGCGGTCGCCGGGCTTGAGGCCGGCGGCTGCGAGCGCGCGTGCAAGCTTGTTCGACTGTGGCCCGGCTTCGCCCCAGGTGATGCGGCGATCGCCATGCGCGAAGGCGAGGGCGTTCGGGTCGATCGATGCTTCTACGACGTCGAGAATGTCTCCGAAGTTCCAGCCCATGTTTCTCTCATTGCGATTGCTCAGGAATGCATCGGCGCGCCAGCGGCGCGTCTGGCGCGCGGCCTGGCGGCGTTTTTCGTTTTCTTTGTGGGCGCTTCGGCGGCTTTCTCGGCCGTCTTCTCCGGCGCCGCCGGCGGCGCGTCGGCGACCGCTTCCTTCAGCTCGGCCAGTGCGTCCTTCAGATAGTCGGCCAGCTTGCGCGCATCCGGCATGGCGCGGCGGCAGGCGGTGATGCCGAAGTCGAGATTGCCGTTATAGGACTGGACCGTGATGTTGCAGCCGATGCCGTGCGTGGGGATCGAGACCGGGAACATCGAACGCAGCATCGCGCCCGTCATGTAGAGCGGCGTATTGGGGCCGGGTACATTGGAGATCGCGACATTCGCGATGGGCGGCAGGGTATCGGCGAGGTTGGAGCGACCGAACAGCGCGACGAGGCCGGTCATCATCCAGGGCGTGCCGATGGAGGGAAAGTCGAGGCTGCCGAGGCCCTTCATCTTGCCGCCGAGATCCTTCATGCGGTTCGACGATTTGCGGATCGCCATCAGCCGCTTCAGCGGATCCTTGATGTCGGAATGCAGCGACACCGGCAGCATCGAGACCTGATTGTTCTGCGAGGTGTCGCCCTCCGCGCGCATCGAGATCGGCACGGCGGCGATGAGGGATTTCGAGATCTTCTCATTGTAGTCGGCGAAATAGCGGATGAGCGCACCGGACGAGAGCGCCAGAACCATGTCGTTGATGGTGGCGCCGACCGATTTGCCGATCGCCTTCACCTCGGCGATCGGCAGCGCCTGCGAGGCGAAGGCGCGCTGGTTGGTGATGGTGACGTTGATATGCGTCTTGGGCGCGAGACCGAAGGCGCCCTTGAATTTCTCAAGGCCCCATTTTCCGTCGGCGTCTTTCGCGCGGTAGGTGTCGATGGCGGATTTCAGCGCCTTGGGCGCGACGCCCGCGAGCTTGGCGTATTGCGACAGCGCATTGGTGGTGGCCGACCAGAGCAGCTCGCCGATCCCAAGTTGGTATTTCGAGCCGCGGGGCCTGGGCGGCGGCGCGCCGACATCGCGCGGCACTTCGGTGGTGTCGAGCAGCGCCATGGTCAGCTTCATGCCGGCCTGGCCGTCGAGCGCGGCGTGATGGACCTTGGAATAGAAGGCGAGATCGCCGTTCTGCAGCCCATCGATGATGAAGAACTCCCACAAGGGGCGCGAGCGGTCGAGCAGCGAGGAGTGCAGGCGGCCGACCAGCTTTTCGAGCTGATCCATCGTGCCCGGCTTGGTGAGCGTCACCTGCCGGATGTGGTAATCGATGTCGATGTCGTCATCCGCGATCCACACGGGGTTGGCGAGATCGAAGGGCATGTTGTTGAGCTTGTGCGTGAAGAG
>JAPUEF010000334.1 GCA_027492655.1 Alphaproteobacteria bacterium
GCCCGCCCATGACGATCGAGCGGCGCACGCCCTTCTCGTCGGCGACGGCGTCTTCGAAGGTCGCCTGACGGTCGAGCACTTTGGGAAGGCTCGACAACTTGACCGTCGGCACGGGCGCGGGCGCGTCGCCGTCCTGCGCGAACGCAACGCCGGCGAGCAGGCAAGTCAGAATCGCGATGCGGCTGATCATGGGCTGACCTAAGCGGGGCTTTGCGGCCAAATTCAGTCCGGCGTCCAGGCTTCGTAGTCGCCCGTCGCCTTCGGGCGCTGCCCCGAGGCATAGAGACTGCCCTTGGGGCGGTAGGCGTAGGGCGTGCCGGTCATGTTCGGGATGTGGGGCTTTTCCCACGACTGCACGGTCGGCGGGTCTTCCGTGGGCGGCTTTTCGGAGGTGTGATGGAGCCAGTGGTGCCATTCGGGCGGCACGCGCGAGGGCTCGGCGAGGCCCTTGTAGATGACCCAGCGGCGCGTGGCGTCCTTGTTGCGATAATAGCGGTTTCCCTGGGTGTCTTCGCCGACGAAGGTGCCGGAGGTCCAGGTGGTCCAGTAGGTTCCGGCGGTCGCGCCGTTCCACCAGGTAAAGATACTGCTGATCAGGCCCATCGGGCTCTCCGCACGAGTCGCTTGCCGCCTTATAAAGGGCGTCAAGGCACGGCGGCGACAATATTTTTCGGATTCGAGCACCGCCGCGTAAGTCGCTGACTCGGCAGACATTCCGGCCACAGGCGAAAGATCGTTGCCCGCTACATGTGGTAGGCGGCAAGCATTTTAACTCAATATATGTTGCGCCCCCCGGCCAATGGTGGTTCGCTCCCCTCCCAGCCGGACGGGCGCTGCGGGGGATTTGCAGCGCCCACCCGGACCAAGGGAAAACGATAGGCTTTTCAATGACTTGGGCCGCCGCGCGGGAAGCGCGGGCCGGTCACGGGAAAGTCGTCTCTGAAGCGGTCGAGCGAGAGTATTTCCATGCGTATCCAGCGTCTTTTCACCACTGCCGCCGCCGATGCCTATGCCGGCATCGCCTTCCAGACCGTGACGAGCGAAATCCGCAATCCCGACGGGTCAAGCGTGTTCCGGGCCGAAAACGTGGAGGTGCCGGCGCACTGGAGCCAGGTGGCGAGCGATGTGCTGGCGCAGAAATATTTCCGCCGCCGGGGCGTGCCCAAGCATGTTGCAAAGACCCCTGAAACCGACGTGCCGGAATGGCTGTGGCGGGCCGCCCCCTCGCGTGACGAGGCGGGGGGCGAGACCAGCGCCCGTCAGGTCTTCGACCGCATGGCGGGGGCATGGACCTATTGGGGCTGGAAGGGCGGCTATTTCGATGCCGAGGACGACGCCCGCGCCTTCTATGACGAAATGCGTCATATGCTGGCGATGCAGATGGCGGCCCCCAACTCGCCGCAATGGTTCAACACCGGGCTCCACTGGGGCTACGGCATCGACGGCCCTTCGCAGGGCCATCACTATGTCGATCACGAAAGCGGCGAGCTGAAAGCCTCGACCTCGGCCTATGAGCGGCCGCAGCCGCATGCCTGCTTCATCCAGTCGATCAGCGACGATCTGGTGAACGAGGGCGGCATCATGGATCTGTGGGTGCGGGAAGCGCGCCTGTTCAAATACGGATCGGGCACGGGCACGAATTTCTCGAGCCTGCGCGGCGAGAACGAGGCGCTGGCGGGCGGCGGCAAATCGTCGGGCCTGATGAGCTGGCTGAAGATCGGCGACCGTGCGGCGGGCGCGATCAAATCCGGCGGCACCACCCGCCGCGCCGCCAAGATGGTGATCGTGGATGCCGACCATCCCGATATCGAAGCCTTCATCGACTGGAAGGTCGTGGAAGAGCAGAAAGTCGCAGCGCTGGTGACAGGCTCGAAGCAGATGGTGCGCCATCTGAACGCCGTGATGAAGGCCTGCGTGAACTGCGACGGGCCGGACGGCGATTGCTTCGACCCGGCGAAGAACCCGGCGCTGAAGCGCGAAATCCGCGCCGCCAAGAAAGCGATGATCCCCGAGAACGTGATCCAGCGCGTGATCCACTATGCGCGGCAGGGGTTCACCGAGCTGGAGCTGCCGACCTATGACACTGACTGGGACAGCGACGCCTATCTGACGGTTTCGGGCCAGAACTCGAACAACACCGTGCGCGTGAACGACGCGTTCCTGCGTGCGGTGGAGACCGGCGGCGACTGGACGCTGATCCGCCGGGTCGGCGGCAAGCCGGTGAAGACGATGAAGGCCCGCGATCTGTGGGACAAGATCAGCTATGCCGCCTGGGCCTGCGCCGACCCCGGCATCCAGTATCACACGACGATCAACGACTGGCACACCTGCCCCGAGAGCGGCCCGATCCGCGCCAGCAATCCGTGTTCGGAATATATGTTCCTGGACGACACGGCCTGCAATCTGGCCTCGCTGAACCTGATGCGGTTCAAGGCGGAGGACGGCGGCTTCGACATCGCGGCGTTCGAGCATGCCTGCCGTCTTTGGACCGTCGTGCTGGAGATCAGCGTGATGATGGCGCAATTCCCCTCGCGGGAGATCGCGCAGCGCAGCTACGAGTACCGCGCGCTGGGCCTCGGCTTCGCCAATATCGGCGGGCTGCTGATGTCGTCCGGCATCGCCTATGACAGCGACGAGGGCCGCGCCATCGCCGCCGCGATCAGCGCCGTGATGACGGGCGTTTCCTACGCCACCAGCGCCGAGATGGCGGGCGAGATGGGGGCGTTCCCCGGCTATGTCCGCAATGCGCACCATATGCTGCGGGTCATCCGCAATCATCGCCGCGCCGCCCATGGCGACCTGGCCGATTACGAGCAGCTTCACATCGCGCCGGTGCCGCTGAACGCCAAGGCCTGCCCCATCGCGGGGCTGGCCGAGGCCGCCCGCGCCGCCTGGGACAAGGCGCTGGCGCTGGGCGAGACCAACGGCTTCCGCAATGCGCAGGCCAGCGTCATCGCGCCGACCGGCACGATCGGGCTGGTGATGGACTGCGACACCACCGGCATCGAACCGGACTTCGCGCTGGTGAAGTTCAAGAAGCTGGCGGGCGGCGGCTATTTCAAGATCATCAACCAGTCGGTGCCCGCCGCGCTGACGAGCCTTGGCTACGGCCCCGAACAGCAGGCCGACATCATCAACTATGCGGTCGGGCGCGGCACGCTGGCCGGCGGCAACGCGGTGGGCCACGCCGCGCTGCGCGCCAAGGGCTTCGGCGACGCCCAGATCGAGACGGTCGAGGAGGCGCTGGCCGCCGCCTATGACATCCGCTTCGTCTTCAACCGCTGGACGCTGGGCGAAGCGTTCTGTCAGGAGGTGCTGGGCCTGAGCGAAGCGCAGATGGACGAAGCCGGGTTCGACCTGCTGACCGCCATCGGCTTCAGCAAGGCCGAGATCGAGGCCGCGAACCTGTATGTCTGCGGCGCGATGACTCTGGAGGGCGCGCCGCACCTGAAGGCGGAGCACCTGCCCGTCTTCGATTGCGCCAATCCGTGCGGGCGCACCGGCAAGCGGTTCCTTTCGGTCGAGAGCCATATCCGCATGATGGCGGCGGCGCAGCCGTTCATCTCGGGCGCGATCTCGAAGACCATCAACATGCCGAACGCCGCCAGCGTGAAGGAATGCGGCGAGGCCTATATGCTGTCGTGGAAGCTGGCGCTGAAGGCCAACGCGCTCTATCGCGACGGCTCGAAGCTGAGCCAGCCGCTGTCGGCCTCGCTGATCGCCGACAACGATAACGACGAGGACGAGGCGGAAGATCGCGTCGCCCAGCTGATCGCCGAAGCGCCGGCGCAGCGCACCGTGCAGGTGACGGAGAAGATCGTCGAGAAGATCGTGGAGCGGGTGATCGAGCGCGAGCGCGCCAAGCGCGAAAAGCTGCCCGGTCGCCGCAAGGGCTATACCCAGAAGGCCGAGGTCGGCGGCCACAAGGTGTATCTGCGCACCGGCGAATACGAAGACGGCACCATCGGCGAAATCTTCATCGACATGCACAAGGAAGGCGCGGCTTTCCGCAGCCTGATGAACAATTTCGCCATCGCGATCTCGCTGGGCCTGCAATACGGCGTGCCGCTGGAGGAATATGTGGAGGCGTTCGTCTTCACGAAGTTCGAGCCTGCGGGGCTGGTGCTGGGCAATGACAGCATCAAGAACGCGACGAGCGTGCTGGACTATATCTTCCGCGAACTGGCGGTGTCGTATCTCGGCCGCCACGACCTCGCGCATGTGCAGCCCAAGGACGACAGCGACGACGACCTCGGCGGCGGGTCGGCCGACGAGCGCCGCCTGAAGCGCCCGGCTGTGGAGCGCGCGGTCTCGACCGGCTTCGTGCGCGGGCGCACGCTGAGCCTGGTGGAGCGGTCAGGCGCGGCGCTGGCCTTCGAGCAGGAAATCTCGATGGACCGGCGGCTGGAGGACATCCGCAGCCAGATCGAAACGGTGATCGAGGCCCCCTCGCCCGCCGGCCGCCTCGGCGGCGCGAGCGTAGCGCCCACGGCGCTGAGCCGCGCCCGCAAGGACGACCTCGGCGCACGCCGCGCCGAGGCCCGCATCAAGGGCTATGAAGGCGACAGCTGCGGCCAGTGCGGCAACTTCACGCTGGTCCGCAACGGCACCTGCATGAAGTGCGACACGTGCGGCGGGACGAGCGGGTGTAGTTGATACATGCAGCATGCGACCCGAATCCGGGACCAACAAGTGGCATGCGGCTGATCGTTGACAGCAACTGCTTGAAGTCGGCGAGACTTCGGGAGTTTCTCAGCGACAGTCGACAGAACGTTGCCGTACTGCCGGACTTTGTATGGATTGAGCAGTATCGAAATGCCGACAGCTATGCGGTTGCCCAAGCCTTGTCGGTTCT
>JAPUEF010000335.1 GCA_027492655.1 Alphaproteobacteria bacterium
AGGGTGACGGTGAAGATCGCATTGCCTGCGCCTTCGCTGACCGAGACGTCGTTGATCGCAATAGTCGGGGCCGGATCGTCATCGGTGATCGTACCGAGGCCCTGGCTGTCGGCGATGCTTGCAGCAAAATTGGCGTTGGAGAGATTAACGGCGAACTGTTCGGTGGCTTCGTAGACGTTGTCGTTGGCGAGGTCGACGGTGAAGGTCCGCGTCGCCGTCGCCGCGAGGCTGGGCGTGAAGGCGAGCGTGCCGGAGGTTGCGGTGTAGTCGCCGGGCGCGACGGCAGTGCCGTCAGCCGTCGCGTAATCTACCGAAGCGACGACTTCTGTCGCGCCGGTGCGGGTGACCGTGAATGTCATGGTGCCAGCGGCTTCGCTGGCTGAAACGTCATCGACCACGAGGGTCGGCGGAGCCTCGTCATTCAGGATGATCATCACGCCTCCCCCACCGACAAGGCTCGCATTGGTGGCGTCGGACAGCTGGACAAGGAAAGCCTGGTTGAGCTCGTACACCGTGTCGCCGATGACGAGGACGGTGATCGTCTTGGTGGTCTCGCCGGGCAGGAAGGTGAGGGTGCCGGAGGTGGGCGTATAGTCGGCGCCGGGGGTGGCTGTGCCGCCCCCGGTCGCGTAGTTGACCGTCACCGTGCTGGCGCTCGCGTTGCTAAGCGTGACGGTCACATTGAACGGGGTCGTGCCGGAATTGCCTTCGTAGGCGTTCATATTGTCGATCGAGATCGTCGGCTCGGGGTCGTCGTTCTGAATGGTTCCGTAAATTGTCGTGCTGTTGCCAGCGACGGTCGCGTTCGTCACCGCGCCGAAATGCACCAGGAAGGTCTCGTCGTTCTCGTGAACGGTATCGCCGTTCACCAGGACGGTAATGGTCTTGGACGTCTCGCCGGGTGCGAAGGTGACGGTCCCCGAGGCCGTCACGTAGTCGACGCCGGCCGTGGCCGTGGCAGGTGACGTCTGCCAGTTGACAGTGACCGTAGAGGTGCTGGCGTTGCTGAGCGTCACGGGGAAATCGAACGCCGTGGCGCCAGAATCGCCTTCATCCGCGCTCACCGAGGAGGCGCTGATAGTGGGCTTGGCGACAACCTGCATCACGTAGTTCTGGGTGCGGCTGTAGGGCTCGCCGGGGCCAGTGGTCGTGTCGCGTACGCGGACCGAGAACGTGAAAAGGCCGCTGACGCTCGGGATGCCGGACAGGAGGCCATAGCTACTGAGCGTCAGGCCCGCCGGAAGCGAGCCCGCCGCAATCTCATAGGTATAGGGCGCGTTGCCGCCGCCGGCGGTGTATGACTGGCTATAGGCTTGGCCTTGCTGTGCGTTCAGCGTGCCGGCAGGGGGCGACAGCGTGAGCGTGGGCGCGCTGACCGTCATTTCATAGGTGACGCCGCCGACCACATTATTGCTCGTGTCGCGGGCGCGCACGCTGAAACTGAAGGATCCGACCTCGGTCGCTGAACCGGAAAGCAAGCCATAATTGGAGCCCGGAGACGCCGGGGCGACCGATAACCCGGCAGGTGCGGTTCCGTTGTAGATTTCATACGTCCACGGTCCCGTTCCGGCATAGGGCCCCGACAATTCGGCTACAGGCTGTCCGGCAGACACCGTGACGCCGATGGCATAGGCCGGCGCGGCCAGCCCAATCAGCATGACGAACGCGGCCAGGACGGCGCGCGCCTGCGCAAACAGCGATGTCAGCATGGCAGTCCCCGAATCCCCCAAGTGGCGGGAACTTTAATGGGTCGGAGGGGGAAACAACATCGCCCTAAACCTGCGTGTGACCGCCCTGCTCCGTCAGATCGTCGGAATATGTCCAGGGATCGGCGCCGTCGAGGTGGCGGTGAGCGTCATGTGTCGTCTTCGTCGAGGAAGGTCCAGGTATCGGCGCCATCGAAGCGGCGGATGCGGGCGGCGGCGACGATGTCCGGCGGCATCAGGCGGGCATTCACCGCCATACGCTGATAGGTGGGATCGATCGCCGTCCAGTGGGTGACGCAGCCGCAGACATGGCAGCGCCATGTGGTGAGCGAACGGTCGCCCTGAATATAGCCGTCGAGCGCGCCCTCGCCATGCGAGACGATGACATCGGACGGGACGTAATACGCCCATAGTCCGCCAATGCGGCGGCAGAGCGAGCAATTGCAGTCCGTGAGCTTCTCAGGCGCTGCGGCTTCGATGCGGATCGCGCCGCAATGGCAGGTGGCAGTGACTGTCATGGCGGCTCTCGCGCGGTGGTGTGGCGGCGCAGCTTAACGCCGCGAGCGGTCGAGGCGCCATCGTTCCGGCGAGGTACGCGGTTCGAGGCCGTTGGAGAGGCTGGGGCATGGAACCCCGGAACGGCTGCGCAGTCCGAGGATGACGAACAGGACTAGCGGTCGCCGTCACGGCCTCGGAAGCCGGTGGCGACGACGTACATCTCGGCGCTGTCGGCGCGGCTGGCGGGAGGCTTCACGTGTTTCACATCGCGGAAGCTGGTCTTCATCATCTTCAGCAGCTGGCCCTCGGTGCCGCCGCGCTGGACCTTGCAGACGAAGGCTCCGCCGGGCTTCAGCACGTCCTGCGCGAAATCCAGCGCCAGTTCGCAGAGCGCCATGATCTTCACATGATCGGTGTCGCGGTGGCCGGTCGCGGGGGCGGCCATGTCGGAGATGACGGCGTCGGCCTCGCCGCCCAGCACGTCCTTGAGGCGGTCGGGCGCATCGTCGGCGAGGAAGTCGAGCTGCATCGTGGTGGCGCCGGGGACGTCTTCCATCGGGTTGATGTCGATGCCCACGACATGCGCGCCAGGCCCTGCCCGTTCGACCGCCACCTGCGTCCAGCCGCCGGGCGCGGCCCCCAGATCGACGATCCCGCCGCCGCGCCGGATGAGGCGATGCTTGTCGTCCAGCTCGATCAGCTTGAAAGCGGCGCGGGAGCGATAGCCCTTGGCCTTCGCCTCTTTCACATACGGGTCGTTGAGCTGGCGTTCGAGCCACGCGACCTGACCGACCGTGCGGCCGCGCGCGCTCTTGACGCGGACATGCAGCTTGCGGCCGGAGGTCTTGGGGATGGAGGGTTTGCCGGGGCCGGATTTCTTGCCGGTCATCTTGCAGCTCCGTTGCGGCGGGCGCGGCGAAAGCGGCGCTGCCGTTCTTTCTCGGCCCGGGCCATCAAGGTCAACAGAATTCCCTCGCGCAGGCCCCGGTCGGCGATGCGGATGCGCTGCGAGGGAAAGCGCGAGGTGATGGCGTCGAGGATGGCGCAGCCCGGCAGCACCAGGTCGGCGCGGTCGGAACCGACGCAACCATGCGCGGCGCGGCCAGCGAAATCCTGCATCACCAATTGCGCGGCGACGGTGGTGATGTCGGCGGTGTCCATCCACAGGCCATCGACGCGATTGCGATCGTAGCGCGGCAGACCGAGATGGATGCCGGCGAGCGTCGTGACGGTACCCGAAGTGCCCAGCAAATGACGGCTGGCGGCGATTTCCGGCCCGACGAAGCCCGACGCGGCGAAAGCGGTATCGAAGGCCGTCGAGGCGGCCATGCGCATCGCAGGATAATCGTCGGCACGGAGCGGCGCGCCGCCGAAGCGTTCGGCCAGACTGACGACGCCGAGCGGCACCGAAATCCACGCCGCCATACGGGGGCGCGTGGCGGCGACGGGCGGGGAACGGCGGAGCCAGATGAGTTCGGTCGAGCCGCCGCCGATGTCGAAGACCAGCGCATCTTCAAGCGCCGGGTCGGTGAGCGGGGCGCAGCCCTGGGCGCAGAGACGCGCCTCCTCGCCGGGCGAAACGATCTCCATGCGCAGCCCCGTTTCGGTCTCGATGCGCTGGATGAAGGCGGCGCTGTTGACCGCGCTGCGGCAGGCTTCGGTCGCGATGGCGCGCGCGTGCGTGACGCCGGCGCGGCGTATTTTCGATGCGCAGACGCGTAGCGCCTGAAGCGTGCGTTCGATCGCCGCCTCGGAGAGACGGCCCGAGGCGCTAAGACCCTCGCCGAGCCGGACCGAGCGCGAAAAGGCGTCGATGACGCGGAATGCGCCGCCCCTGCCGTCGGCGCGGGCGATGAGCAGACGGCAGTTGTTGGTGCCGAGATCGACCGCCGCATAGACGTCGCGGGACGGGCGGGCGGCCGGAGCCTCGCGCGGGGCGGCCGGACTCCCGGCGTGATGTGGTGCGGTGCGGTCGTCCACGACGGCTACCGAGGCTCCTTCCGCACCGACGGAGACAGACCGCCGGATGCGCTTGACGCCAAGTTAGTGAGATCACCACGGCTTAACAAGCGGCGCGGCGGACGAGGCCGGGATTTGCCTTGGAGAGTAGCCCTCCCCTCACGCGGCCTCGTTCGTGCAGCGTTGCGATCAGAATTTCAGCGGGTCGCCGCCCAGGCCGCCGAGCATGCCGCCAAGTTTCTTTTCAAGCGCTTCGCCCGCCTTTTTGAACGGGTTGGCGTATGAGGCGGCAGCGCAATCAGCGTAGCTCTGGCCGCCCTGGCGACCGCCGGCGCGCTCGCAGCGCAGCTTGATCATCGCTGCGAAAACGACGACCCAGATACTGCCGGCGATGACATATTCGGCAATCTCGGAGCCGCCGTCCGCCGTCATGCCCACGGTCTCGCCGGTCGCGGGATCGATGCGCCACCAGGTCGCGTCGGCCAGCGTGAGGCCGGGTCGGGCGACGACGAGCTTGCCGCGCGCGAGGTCGGCTTCAAGGAGCGCGCGGATCTCGGGCGCGAGGTTGAGCGCGTCCAGCGCCGCCGTATCGCCGGGTAGGGCAAGGCTCCACGCCGTGCCGGCGGCGAGGTCGGCGGCGTAGCGGACAGCGGTATTGCGGGAGTCGTCCGGCGCACCCATCAACTGAT
>JAPUEF010000336.1 GCA_027492655.1 Alphaproteobacteria bacterium
ATCAGCGCGCCCTGCCCCATATGGCTGACGTCGAAGAGGCCGCAGGCGGCGCGGGTGTGGAGGTGTTCCTTCAGCACGCCGGTGGGGAATTGCACCGGCATGTCATAGCCGCCGAATTCCACCATCTTGCCGCCGAGTTCACGGTGCAGGGCGTTCAGCTGGGTCTTTTTCGGTTCGGCCACTCAGCATCCTCACATCGACAGTCGGTGACGCGGCCGCAGGTTTCCCTGCGTTCACGACCCCGTCTGTCATGAGACCTGAGAGATTTCGCGTGGGACAATCCCGCACTTACCCCGTCGGTGGGCGACCCATTCAGGCCGCCGCTTTCCAGACGCTCATCCCCCCTGCGGTCCTTGGTGCCTGAGAGTTTACCGGGGCGGTTGCTCCTTCGGCGCCGGGGTTTTCACCCGGTCTCTCCCGCTGGGGATCAAATGCTTGGCCGCCGCGATGCGACTCCCGTCGGGTCGCGGCGATGGCTGAGCGGTAGTGCGCGGCGCGCCATGAGTCAATTGGCGGCCCCGTCACGAATCGTGAGTAACATGGACGCTGCATCGAGACCCCATGCCGCCCGAAACGCCGACCAATTATCGCGCCTTCATCAGCTACAGCCACGCCGATACCCATGCGGCTAACTGGCTGCATCGCGCGCTGGAACGCTACCGCGTCCCGAAAGCGCTGGTTGGGCGGGAGACCCGGCACGGCGTTACGCCTGCGCGGCTGATCCCCATCTTCCGGGACCGGGAGGAGTTATCAGCCTCGACCGATCTGAGCACCGAGATCCGGGCAGCCTTGCAGAACTCCGAGGCTCTGATCGTGCTGTGCTCGCCCCGTGCGGCGGGCTCGCGCTGGGTCAACGAGGAAATCCTGAGCTTCAAGAGGCTTGGCCGTGAGGACCGCATTTTTGCGATCATCGTCGACGGCGAGCCGGGCAGCGGTGATCTCGCCACCGAATGCTTTCCTCCGACGCTGAAGTTCCGCCTTGGCCCTGACGGCGCATTGAGCGATCAACCGGCCGAACCGATCGCCGCCGATGCTCGGGAGACAGGTGACGGCCGCGACAATGCCCTGCTGAAGCTGATCGCCGGGTTGCTTGGCGTCGGGCTCGATACGCTGAAGCAACGCGAAGCACGAGCGCGACGGCGACGGGTGGCTTTCGCCTACGGCCTCGCCGCCGTGTTCGCCGTTCTGGCTATTGCTTCCGTCTGGTTCGCGATCGTCGCCGAGCGGCAGCGCGCGCGGGCCGCAGGAAGCCTGCAGGCAGGCGTCGAAGCGGCGAACACCGTGATTTTCGACATCGTGCAGGTGACGCGAAACCTTGCCGGCGTACAACAACAGCAGCTTGCCGGCGTGCTGAAGCGGACGGCCTCCCTGCTGGAGATTCTGGCTGACGGGCAAACGCTCACGCCCGAGGGGCGGCGAACCCTTGCAGCCGCCCGGCTTGCGCTCAGCTCGACCTTGCTGGCGGCAGGCGACAGCACAGGCGCGCTTGAGGCGGCGGAAACGGCGCTGGTGACGACGCGCGAACTTTATGCGCTCGATCCCGACGACCCTGAATACGGCGAAGACCTTCTGATTGCGCTCAGCAAAACTGCAGCGGCATTGGCCATGCGCGGCAATTCGGCAGAGGCTGAAGAGCGGTTGAAGGAAGCCCTGAAGATCGGCGAGGCACGGGTCGCCGCGAAACCCGACGACGCCAGGCGACGCCGTGCATTGGCCGGCATCCTGGAGAATCTGGGCGACCACTACGAGGCGAACAGCGACGACATTCAGTCGCTTGCCATGCACCAGCGCTCTCTGGAGATGCGCCGTGCCTTGCTGGCGGCCGAGCCCGACAGCCTCGACTATCTGCAGGACGTTTCGGTCAGCCTTGACCGTGTTGGCGACATCCTGATGCGGCAAGGCGATCGCCACGCGGCGCTGTCATTGTATGAAGACGGTCTGGCCGCCTCTGAGAAACTCGCCGCAGCAGCGCCCACCGATAATAATCGGCAGCACAATCTCGCGACCAGCCACAGCAAGATCGGCGACGTGCGGCTGGCAGACGGCTCAGCGCAGGCGGCGCTCGCGTCCTACCGGAAAGCGCTGTCGATTTTCGAGCGCATCTCCAGCTCCGATCCCAGCAATATTCTCTACATTCGCAGGCTGGGGGCGACCCATGGCCGCGTGGGCGATGCCATGGCCGCCGCCGGCGATGTCGCGGGAGCTCTCGCCGCTTACGAGAAAAGCCTCTCGCTCCAGCAACAGGCGGCAGCGGCAGATCCCGCCAGCATCCAGTCGCAACGCGACATCGCCTTCGTTCATGACAAGCTGGGCGACATCAAGCTTGGAGCCGGCGATTCCGCAGGGGCAATGCGCGACTATGAAGCGGCCCGCGACATACGTGACCGCATTCGGGAGAAAACGCCCGGGCGCACCGCCGACCGTGACTCGATGGTGAGCTACAACAAACTCGGGGCGGCGCGCCTGTCTGCGGGGGATGCAAAGGGCGCGGTCGAGATGCTGACCCAGGCGGTCGATCTGGCGCGGGCTCTCCGTGCAGCCGCTCCGGATGATCCGCAGGCCGAGCGCGACCTGCTGGTCGCTCTGGCCGGCTGTGGAGAGGCGTTGAAAGCCGCCGGTGACATCAAAGCTGCTGGTGAGGCATGGGCAGAAGCGTCCGCTATCGCCGGGGCGCTGTATGCCAGCGCGAAGCAGGATCCGGAAGTCGCGCGCAATCATGCGGGGCTGCTTGTCCGTCTCGGCGATGTTCGGGCGGCGGAAGAAAAATCTCTCGAGGCGTATCAACTTTATGCCCAGGCGCTTCCGATCCTTGCCGATCTGACGATGCGCTATCCGGATAATCTCATCTATGCCGGCGACCTGGCTGGCGCGCATGGGCGCATCGGTACCCTGTGGTTCACGCGTGGCTCATACGATGACGCCTTGCCGCATTTTTCGATTGCGCTGAGCCTCCAACAACAGCGCGCTGCGAAAGCCCCTGGCAGCCCGACCATTCAGCTGGAATTGATGATCGCCTATGTGCGCGTCGCCGAAACGCACGAAAAGCGGGGGGACAAAACGGCGGCGCTGGACGCCTACCGCCAAGCGCTGGAGATCGCCGAAGCGCTGGTCGCCGCCCACCCTGACAATCAGGGGATGGCCGCCGATGCGGAGACAATCCGCAGGGCCGTTCTCCGCATCGGCCGATAAAGCTACATCCGCTCCGGCACTTCGATGCCGAGGAGGTCGAGGCTGGTTTCCAGAGCGCGCAGCGCCAGCGCCGACAGGCCAAGGCGCGAGGCGCGCAGGGCCGGATCGGCTTCGCTGAGAATGTGGTGCGCGGCATAGAAGCTGGAGAACGCCTGAGCCAGACGGAAGGCGTAGTCGCACATGACGTTCGGCGCGCGGGTGCGCAGCGTTTCTTCCAGCGCATCGGGGAAGCGCAGCAGCGCCAGCGCGAGGCCCCGCTCCTCGGCCGCCTGGATGGCGATGGGGCCGGGCTGCTGGCCTTCGTCGGCGGCCTTGCGCAGCAGCGATTTCACGCGGACGGCGGCATATTGCAGATAGGGGCCGGTCTTGCCCTCGAAGCGCGTGAAGCGCTCCAGATCGAAGATGTAGTTGGTGAGGCGATAATTCGAGAGATCGGCGAACTTGATCGCCGCCAGCCCGACCTGTCGGGCCACCTCGTCGCGTTCGGCTTCCGGATAGTCCGCGCCGATGCCCTGCTCGACCAGACGCTTGCCGGCTTCGGCCTTCGCCATCTCGATCAGGTCATAGAGCTTCAGCACGCCGCCGGCGCGAGTCTTGAACGGCTTGCCGTCCGCGCCGTTGATGGTGCCGAAGCCGACATGCTCCAGCTCGGTCCCGTCGGCATAACCGGCCTTGCGGCTGGCGCGGAAGACCTTTTCGAAATGCTCGTGCTGACGCTGATCGACCACGTAGAGGATCAGCGCCGGATGCAGACTGCGCACGCGGTCGACGATGGTCGCCACGTCGGTCGTTTCATACAGCACGCCGCCGTCGCTTCACGAGGATGAGCGGCGGGGTTTCCTTCTTGTCGGTCGGCTCGGCGACGCGGACGATCAGCGCGCCATCGTCCAGTTCGGCGATGCCTTTGGCCTTCAGATCGTCCAGCATCGGGCCGATCAGCGGATCGACATCGGCCTCGCCCTTCCACAGATCGAAGACGACGCCCAGCGAGGCGAACTCGCGCTTGATGCCAGCGATGGAGACATCGACGAAATGCCGCCACAGCGCGCGATAGCCGGGACGGCCCTGTTGCAGCTCGGCGGTGGCGATGCGGGCGGCCTCGTCGCGCGCCGGGTCTTCCTTCGCGGCGGCGGCGGCGGCGGGATAAAGCGTCTCCAGCGCCTCCATCGAGACGGGCGAGTGCGCCGGATAGGGTCCGGTGAAGGCGGCGTCGAAATAGGGCAGATCGGGCTGACGGGCGGCGATCTCGGTGATGAGCAGACCCATCGGCTTGCCCCAGTCGCCCAGATGCACGTCGCTGGTCACGTCGAAGCCGGCGAAGCGGAAATGGCGCTGCAGCGCATCGCCCAGAATGGACGAACGCAGATGGCCGACATGCATGGCCTTGGCGACATTGGGGCCGCCGAAATCGATCAGCACCTTGCCGCGCGCGCCGCCGGCGTCGGGGCTGAACAGCGCGCCCGGCTTGGCCAGCGCGTCGGCCAGCGCCGCATCGGTGAGGTCGAGATTGAGGAAGCCCGGACCGGCGATCTCGATTTTGGCGAAGCGGGGATCGGACGCCAGATGGGCGCCCAGCTTCTCGGCCAGGGCGCGCGGGTTCGCCTTCGCGGCCTTGGCGGCGGCCAGCGCGCCGTTCGACTGGAACTGCGCGAGGTCAGGCC
>JAPUEF010000337.1 GCA_027492655.1 Alphaproteobacteria bacterium
GGCCGCCGTCCTGGCCGACGAGGACCACGCCGCCGGAGGATTCGGCGGCGCGCAGGGCGGTGATCCGGGCCATCGAGCGCTCCACCGGACAGCCGCACCTGAAACGCCTCTACGAGCAGTTCCAGAACGATCTCGCATCCGGCCGCAGCGCCGACGATTTCTTCACCGCCGGCGTCAAAAAGCTCAATCTCGACCTCGTCTACGACGAAGAAAAGCTGATGGCCGCCCCGAAAACCGGGCCGCTCGTCGTGATCGCCAACCACCCCTTCGGCGTCCTCGATGGCATCGTCATCTGCCATTTGATGCTGAAACTGCGCCGCGACTTCAAAATTCTGTCCAACAGCGCCCTCTACCGCGTTCCCGAAATCTACCAGTGGCTTTTGCCCATCGACTTCAACGAAACGCCCCAAGCGCTTGAGACCAATCTGAAAAGCCGCGCCGAAGCGCGCCGCCTCCTGGAACAGGGCGGCGCGCTGATCATCTTCCCGGCGGGCGGTGTCGCGACAACCCCGTCGGCCTTCGCGGGCCGCGCGGTCGATGCCGAATGGAAACCGCTGACGGCCCGTCTCATTCTTCAGGGCAAGGCCTCTGTCCTGCCGATCTTCTTCCAGGGGCAGAACAGCCGGATGTTCCAGATCGCCAGCCAGATCAGCATGACGCTGCGTCTCGCCCTCATCTTCCGCGAGGTCCATCGCCGCATTGGAACTAAACTATCCATTAGTATTGGGGACACGATTCCCTTCGAACGAATCGCCGAAATAAGCGACAAGAAGGCTGTCATGGCCTTTCTGCGAGAGACCGTTCATCGGATCGGAGGCGTCCCGGCATGATCGATATATCGGTCATCACGGTATCGCTGAACGCCGCCGCCACCATCGCGCGGACCATCCAGTCCGTTCGCGCGCAGACCGGCGTGTTGATCGAACATATCGTCGTCGATGGCGGCTCGACCGACGGGACGATGGATATCGTCACCGCACATCGCCAGGGCTTCGCGCAGGTCGTCAGCGAGCCGGATCGCGGCCTCTACGATGCGATGAACAAAGGGCTGGCGCTGGCGCGCGGCAAGCTGACCGGCTACCTCAATGCCGACGATGCCTTCGCCGGTCCCACCGCCCTCGCCCGGCTGGTCGAGACGTGGCGCCGCAGCGACGCCGACGCCGTCTATGGCGATGTGCTTCAGGTCGATGCGCAGGATCGTCCGCTGCGGATGATTTCCGGCGGAGCCTTCTCGCCCGAACAGCTCCGGCGCGGCCTGATGCCGCCGCACCCCAGTTTCTACGCGCGCACCGCGACGCTGCGCGAAACCGGCGGCTTCAATACCGACTACCGGATCGCCGCCGATTTCGACCTGATCGCCCGCACCTTCAGCCGCCCTGGCTTCCAGGCCGTCTATGTCCCGGCCATCGTCGCCAATATGCGCGTCGGCGGCGTCAGCACGCGCAACTTCCGCGCGACCCGCACCGCCACATCCGAAATCCTGAAGTCCTGCCGCGCCAACGGCATCGATGCGACGCCGTGGAGCGTCCTGTCACGCTATCCCGTGAAGGCGCGCGAAGTGCTGGACGGCCGCCTGATGCGTCTTCGCGGCCTGCAGGCGAGTTAGCGTAAGGGGTCGCTACGGCGGCAGGGGATCGGGTTGCAGCACGTTTTACAGGCCAATGCGGTCCCGGCCGCCATCGCCGCAGGTTCGGCGTTGATGATCTGCCTTCTGCGTATGCCGATCGCCCGAACCATGGCGCTGGTCGATGCGCCCGATCACCCGCGCAAGCGTCATGTCGGCCCTGTTCCGCTCGTCGGCGGCATCGCGTTGTTTCCGGCCATCGCCATCGGCTGCATTCAGGCCGTGGCGCTGGGCGCCTCCGACGACGCCGTCGCGGTCATGGTCGGCATGATCTTCGGCTTCTTTATGATCGGCTATACCGATGACCGCATGCATATCCGCCCGTCGCGGCGGCTCCTGCTCACCCTCATCCTGTTCGCCGCGCTGATCCTGATGTCGCCGGGCTTCATGCCCGAAGCCTTCCGTATCGACGGCATAGCGCTGCATTTCGGCGCGGGCGCGGTCGCATTGCTCGGCATCGTCGGCGCCAGCGGCGCGCTGAACGCCATCAACATGGCCGACGGCCAGGATGGCCTGTGCTCGGGCCTTATCCTGATCTGGCTCATCTTCCTCGCCACGTTGCCCGACCTCGCCACGCAAAGCGCCGCGCTCATTGCGGCTGCGGCGATCCTCGTCGTGCTGGCGTTCAACCTGACCGGCCGCGTCTTTCTCGGCGACATCGGCGCTTACGGCGTGGGGGCTTTCGTGCTGGCGCTGATGCTTCAGGCGACGGGGAACGGCGTCATGGATCACGGCCAGATCGTCGCCCTGCTGGCCGTTCCGGTAGCTGACTGCATCTTCCTGATGATCGAGCGCGCGCGGCTCGAACACTCGCCTTTCAGTCCCGACCGCCGCCACCTGCATCACATCCTGCAGGCGAGCGTCGGGAAATGGCCGGGTCTCGCTGTCTATCTCGGTGTCGTCGCGCTCTGCGCGCTCGGCGCATCCGTAAATGGCTGGGCGATCTACCCCACCATCGCCGCCGCCATCGCCTTCGCGGCAGGCGTGCGGTGCTTCGGCCATCGCGAACGGCTGCCCGACATGAGCGGGCCTACTGACGCCTAAAGGCCGAAATCCGGCTGCTTCTCAGGCGCCGCAGCCGCAAAAGCCGGCAAGGCCCGGGCCGCCGCGTCGGCGCGAACGATGCGCGGATAGTCGTCCAGCGGAATATCGAAACGCCGCGCATTCGCAACCTGCGGCACCAGAACGATGTCCGCCATGGTCGGTGCATCGCCGCAGGCGAACGGGCCGTTCGCATCGAGCAACGCCTCCACGCCGCGGAAGCCGACATCGATCCAGTGCCGGTACCAGGTCTTTGCGGCCTCGTCGCCGACGACCAGCGTCTTCGACAGATACTGCCGGACGCGCAGATTGTTCACCGGATGGATGTCGCAGACGATCGACAACGCCACCTGACGAACCCGCGCCCGCGCCGCCGCACCCTTGGGCAGCAGCGGCGGCTCGGGATACACCTCGTCCAGATACTCGATGATCGCCAGCGACTGACCGATGGTCGCATCGCCATCGATTAGCGTCGGGATCAGCTCCATCGGATTCAACGCGGCATAGGCCGGATCGTGCTGCTGCCCGCCGTCTTTGAGCAGATGGACATACCGCGCCTCGGCATCGAGCCCTTTCAGGTTCAGCGCGATGCGCGTGCGATAGGCCGCCGAGGACGAGGCGTAGGTGTAGTGGATCAGGCTCATTGCTCAGCCGGCGCGCTGATCACCCCACGGCGAATCTGATCCAGCTCGATCGACTCGAACAGCGCCTTGAAGTTGCCTTCGCCGAAACCCTGATTGCCCTTGCGCTGGATGATCTCGAAGAAGATCGGCCCGATCGCGTTCTGCGTGAATATCTGCAGCAGCAAGCCGTCATCCGGCGCGCCGTCGATCAGGATGCGGTCGGCGCGCAGGCGCTGCACGTTCTCGCCATGCTCGGGCAGGCGCTGGTCGATCAGATCGAAATAGGTGTCGATCGTATCCTGGAAGGCGACGCCCTTCTTCGCCAGCGTCTCGACCGACTCATAGATGTCGCCGGTCCCCAGCGCGATATGCTGAATGCCCTCGCCCTTGTAGACATCGAGATATTCGGCGATCTGCGACTTGTCGTCCGAGCTTTCGTTGATCGGAATGCGGATCAGTCCGCAGGGGCTCGTCATGGCGCGGCTCTTCAGCCCCGTCACCTTGCCTTCGATGTCGAAGTAACGGATCTCGCGGAAGTTGAAGAGCTTCTCATAGAAGCCCGCCCACTTGTCCATGTTGCCGCGATAGACGTTATGGGTGACGTGATCGATGTCGGTCAGCCCGGCGCCCTTGTGCTCGAAGCCCAGCTTCGGGTCGGTCGGCACGAAATCGACATCATAGATCGAGCGGTCGCCATAACGGTCCACCAGATAGATCACGCTGCCGCCGATCCCCTTGATCGCAGGGATGTTCAGCTCCATCGGTCCGACGGCGGCCTCGTGAGGCTCTGCCCCCAGCTCCAGCGCGCGCTTGTAGGCCTTGGCGGCGTCTTTCACGCGGAAGCCCATCGCGCAGGCCGAAGGTCCATGCGCCTTGGCGAATTCGGTGCCGTGGCTGCCCGGCTCAGCATTGACGATGAAGTTCACATCGCCCTGACGGTACAACGTCACATTCTTGGAACGGTGCTTGCCCACGGCCCGGAAGCCCATCTGCTCGAACAGACGGCCCAGCTCAGCGGTATCGGGCGCGGTATACTCGACGAACTCGAAGCCGTCGGTCGCCATCGGGTTCTCAAACAGGTCGGCCATCCGGGATGCCTCCTCAAGCGGTTTCCTTATGATAGGCCGGGCGGGCAGGTGCGCCAACGTCGGCTTGTTCCGCCCGCTTGAGGTTTTTCGCAACGCTGTTTCAATGCGCATGCGCTCAATGATGAAAGGTGTCCGCCGTGGCTAAAAAGCCTGCAAATCTGCCCGATGGCGACAAGCTGTCCGACGACGAATACGAAACCGCGCTCTACGACCTTCAGGTCGAACTGGTGAAGTTCCAGCGCGACGTCATCGCCAACGGCGAAAAAGTCCTCGTCATCCTGGAAGGCCGCGACGGGGCCGGCAAGGACGGCACGATCAAACGCATCACCGAACATCTCAGCCCGCGCGAAACCCGCGTCGTCGCGCTGCCCAAGCCGTCCGACCGCGAACAGTCGCAGTGGTATTTCCAGCGCTTCGCGGCTCACCTGCCCTCGGCCGGAGAGTTCGTCCTGTTCAACCGCTCC
>JAPUEF010000338.1 GCA_027492655.1 Alphaproteobacteria bacterium
CGAACACCAAGAATTTGGTGTTCAACGTGTTCGACCAGCTCGCGGAGCTGAGCCAGGCGATGACGCTGGAGCCGGGCGACGTGATCTTCACCGGCACGCCGGGCGGCGTCGGCATCGCGATGAAGCCGGCCGTGAAGCTGAACGATGGCGACGTGGTGCGCGTCGAGATCGCGAAGCTGGGCCATATCGAAGCCACGATGAAGGCCAGCTGACAATGGCCACGACACAGACCGGCGTTCTCATCGCCGGTATGGGGCCGGTGGGCGCAGCGCTCGCCGCCCTGCTCGCCCGTCAGGGCGTGAGCGTGATCGCCTGCGAGCGTGAGACGGAGATCTATCGCCTGCCCCGCGCGGCGCATTTCGACGCCGAGATCATGCGGCTGTTCCAGCAGCTGGGGATCGCCGAGGCGATGCTGCCGCATAGCCGCCCGATCGGCGGCTATGACTTCATCAATGCCGAGGGCGAAATGCTGATGCAGTTCGCCACCTCGCCCGAAACGTCGCAGGGCTGGGCCAGCGGCTATCTCTTCCACCAGCCGGCGCTGGAAGAACTGCTGCGCGAGAGCCTGGACGTCATGGGCGTCGAGACGCTGACGGGATGGTCGCTGACCGGGTTCAGCGATGACGGCGACGGCGTGACCGCGACGCTGAGCGGTGGCGGCGAGACGCGCACGATCCGCGCGCAATTCCTGGTTGGATGCGACGGCGGCAATTCCTTCGTGCGCAAGACGTTGGGCATCGGCTTCGACGACTATGGCTTCGACGAACCGTGGCTGGTGGTCGATACGCTGATGCCGGACGAGAGCCATTTGAAGCCGCATGGCGTGCAGCTTTGCGATCCGGCACGGCCGATCACCATCATGCCGATGTCGCCCGGCCGCCGACGCTGGGAGTTCATGCTGCTGCCGCATGAGACGCCTGAAGAGATGATGGCGCCCGGCAAGGTGGAGGCGCTGATGGCGCCCTTTATGGGCAAGGGCGAGGCGGAGATCGTGCGCCGCGCGGTCTATCGCTTCCACGGCCTCGTCGCGAAAGAGTGGCGCAAGGGCCGCGTGCTTCTGGCCGGCGACAGCGCGCACCAGATGCCGCCCTTCGCCGGGCAGGGGATGTGTTCGGGCCTGCGCGATGCCGCAAACCTCGCCTGGAAGCTGGCGATGGTGATGGACGGCAAGGCGGGCATGGGGCTGCTCGACACCTATCAGAAGGAACGCGAGCCGCATGTGCGCGGCTTCATCGAACTCGCCATCGCGATGGGCAAGGTCGTCTGCATGCAGGACACTGAGGCCGCCAGGGCGCGCGATGCCGGCATGGTGGCGGGACACAAGGCGGGTGGCGCAGCGCCGCTGCCGCCGCCCCCGCCGATGATCGGCGGCGCGCTGCATGCCTCGCCGCGCGCGGGCGAGCTATCGCCGCAATACGAGCGCTTCGACGATCAGCGCGGCAACGGCGCCTGGCTGCTGCACAAGGGGCGCGCGGTGGAAGCCGACGACCTTGAGATCGTGGACGTGAGCGGCCTGGCACAGTGGGAAATCTGGCTGGGCGAGGCGGATGCGGCGCTGATCCGGCCTGACCGCTATGTTTTCGGCACCGGCAAAGCCGGCGATCTGATGAGCGCCTGGCGCGAAGGGCTGCGGGGGTGAACGCCGCGCCGGAATTACGGGTGGACCCGTATGGCCGCGCGGTTGTCACCGATCCCTATCCCTTCTTCAGCGCGGTGCGCGAGGCCGGGCCGGCCGTGTATCTGCCGCGCCGCAAGCTGTGGGCGATCGGACGCTTCGACGATGTGCGTGCGGCGTTGCGCGCGCATGAGACGCTGGTGAGCGGCCAGGGCGTTGCGGCCAACGATTTCATCAACAAGCGGTCCGGCCCGATCACGCTGACCGCCGACGGCGCGGACCATGACCGCCGCCGCAAGGTGCTGATCCAGCCGGTGATGCCGCCTTCGCTGGCCGCCCTGCGCGAACGCATCGCGGCCGAGGCGGACGGGGTGGTGGCGCGGTTGACGACGGGCAAGGCGTTCGAGTCCATCGGCACGTTCGCCTCGCATCTCCCCGTCACCATCGTCGCGGAGCTGGTCGGGCTCAACGCCTATGGCCAGAAGCGGATGCTGGAATGGGCGGCCGCGACGTTCAACGCACTGGGGGTGCTGAACTGGCTGGGCCTGCGCGGCGTTTCCAGACTTCTGGGCCTGCTCGGCTACATCAAGAAGCTGGACCGCAAGGCGGTGACGCCCGGCGGATGGGCAGATCGTCTGTTCGATGCGGCCGAACGCGGCGAGCTGAGCCGCGCCGAGGCCAACGCGATGGTGATCGACTATGTCGGCCCGGCGCTCGATACGACGATCCTCGCGAGCGGCCATATGCTTTGGCGGCTGGCCGTGACGCCGGGCGCATACGACGCGCTGCGCGCGGACCCCAAGCTGACCCCCGGCATCGTGAACGAAAGCGTGCGGCTGTCATCGCCCATCAAGAGTTTTACGCGGCTGGCGGTGGCGGATTACGACGCAGGCGGGACGGTGATCCCCAAAGGCAGCCGTATCGCCGTGCTGTTCGCCTCGGCCAATCGCGATGCGCGCCACTACGAACGCGCCGACGATTTCGACGTGACGCGCAACCCGCGCGACCATGTCGGCTGGGGACACGGCCCGCATGTCTGCGTCGGTATGCATCTGGCGCGGCTGGAGATGGAGTTGCTGCTGGAGGCGCTGGTGAAGCATGTCGCGCGCATCGAGGTCGGCGCGCCGACGATGATCCGCAACAACGTCTTGCAGGGCTTCGCCACTCTGCCGGCGACGTTCCATCCGGTGAGGGCGTGATGAAAAGCCTGTGCGGCTGCGGACGCATCGACGTCCATGCGCATTTCCTCCCCGGCTTCTACTGCGAGGCGCTGGCGAAGGCCGGGCTGACGACGCTGGATGGCGGCATGCCGGTGCCGGCATGGAGCGAGGTCGCCCATCTGGAGACGATGGACAGACTGGAGATCGCGACGGCGATGCTGTCGGTCTCCTCGCCCTCGACGCACTTCCTGCCGGAAGCCGAGCGGCCCGCCATGTGCCGGGCCATCAACGATGAGGGCGCGCGGCTGGGCCAAGCCCATCCCGGCCGGTTCGGGCTGTTCGCCAGCCTGCCGCTGCCCGATGTGGACGCATCGCTGAAGGAGATCGCGCGCGCATTCGACGATCTGGGTGCGGATGGCGTGATCCTGGAGTCGAATATCGGGGGCATGTATCTCGGCGATCCGAAGCTGGCGCCGGTTTTCGCCGAGCTGAACGCCCGCAAAGCCGTGGTGTTCCTGCACCCCACCAGCCCGGCCTGTTTCGAGGCCGTGCATCTGGGCCGCCCCGCGCCGCTGCTGGAGTTTCCGCTGGATACCACGCGGACGATCACCGACCTGCTTTATAACCGCACGCTGCAGGTAAACCCCGACATCAAGCTGATCGTGCCGCATGGCGGCGCAGCCTTACCGGCGCTGATCGCGCGCATCGCGACGTTTGCGAACATCCCCTTCATCAATCCGCGCCCCGCGAGCGAGGCGGAGGTATTCGAGACGCTGGCGCGGCTCTATTATGACGTGGCGCTGAGCGGCCATGCCGTGCCGTTCGCAGCGCTCAGGGCCATCGCACCGATGAGCCAGATCCTGTTCGGCAGCGACTGGCCGTTCACGCCCGATTTCGGGGTGGCGCGGAATATAAGCTTTCTGGACGCGCTGAACCTAAGCGCCGCCGATGCGGCGGCGCTGGCGCGGGGCAATGCCGAGGCGTTGTTTCCGAGGTTGAAGGCGCCGGCCTAGCCCGGCGCGCTCATCACGTCCTTCACCTTCACGGCCAGCTCCTGAAGCGGGAACGGCTTGGAGAGGAAATGGACGTCCTCATCCGCCTCGGCCTGCTTGCGGAAGCTGTCTTCCGCATAGCCCGACATGAAGATGATGCGCATATCCTTACGGATCGTGCGGGCGATCCTGGCGACCTCCGGTCCGTCCATGCCGGGCATGACGACGTCAGAGACCATGAGGTGGATGCGCCGGTCGAAGCCGCGAATGATCTCCAGCGCCTCTTCGCCGCCCGCCGCCTTCAGCACCTCGTAGCCGCGCATTTCCAGCGCCCGGGCCGTCAGCGAACGGACGCTGTCGTCGTCCTCGACCAGCAGGATCGTGCCGATGCCGGTGAGATCGCGCGTCGGCGCTGTCTTCGCGGCGTCTTCGGCCTCCTTTTCGGCCTTGGTGTTTTCGGCCGTCGCGACATAGCGCGGCAAATAGATCTTGAAGGTCGTGCCCTTGCCCAGCACGCTCTCCGGGAACACGAAGCCGCCCGACTGCTTCACGAAGCCATAGACGCTGGCGAGGCCGAGGCCTGTACCCTTGCCCGCTTCCTTGGTGGTGAAGAAGGGCTCGAAGATTTTCTGGACGTTTTCGGGCGAGATGCCGGTGCCGGTATCCTCCACCTCGATCAGCACGTAATCGCCGGGCGTCAGGATAGCGTAGCCCTGCTCGCGCGATTCCGCCTCGGTGACGTTGCGGGTGCGCATGGTGATCGTGCCGCCCTCGGGCATCGCATCGCGCGCATTGACGCCGAGATTGATGATCATGTTGTCGAAATGCGCGCTATCGACGCGGATCGACCACAGATCACGCCCGAAATCATGCGCGATGGCGATCTTTTCCGGCATCAGCCGCTTCAGCATCTCGGTCACGTCGGCCAGCTGGTCGGTGACGGGCAGAATCTTCGGCGTCAGCGTCTGCTGGCGCGAGAACGACAGCAGATGCCGCACCAGACGCGCCCGAGCGTGACGGTGGCGATCATGACGCCCGGCC
>JAPUEF010000339.1:0-3590 GCA_027492655.1 Alphaproteobacteria bacterium
AGGAGTTGAAGCTGGAAGGGGTCGAGCGCGAGCTGAACGCCGCCCTGCTGGCCGAGATCCGCCAGCTGCGCGCCGAAATCGCCGACTCGAAGGAGAAAAAGCCGGGCTGAGGGATCAGGCCGCCGCGATCACGCGGTGCAGCCGGGTCTCGGCCGGCAGGTCATGCTTCAGCGCCGAGACCAGCATCGGGATCGCGCGCGCGTCGAACATGCGCTCGGGCGCCGCCAGACGCGCGACGTCCAGCTCCGCCAGCGCCAGCCGCATTCCGGCGAAGTCGCGCGACGCCACCTCGTCGTCCTGCAGCAGGCGGATGTCATGGTGCCGGCGATCGCGGCAGATGCGCCCGAATGCGGCGCAGACATTGTCGCGCGGCCCTTCAAGCGTCTGGAAGAAATACCCCCCGCCATAGGCGAGCAAGCCGGTCAGCTGCATCGCGGCGTTGAAGCGCCGCGCCTGCTCCGCCAGATGCGCCAGCTGCAGCGCATCCATCGTCTCGCTCGCGGCGCTCAGATAGCAGATCTGCCGGATCATGGGTCTTGTCCTCGCAAGGCAGACCGCGAGTTTAGAGCCCTCAAGGTTAGCGAAGCATAAACCAGTCGTGCCGCGCCCTAATCGGACGCGGCGCGAAAGCCATCGGCTTACGGGATCGGGGCGGCTCAGGCCGCCATGCGCACCGGCGCGCCAAAGGCGGCGCGGCCCGCATCGCCCAGCACGGCGACGATCACGCTCATCGGCAGCACGCCGTTACGGGCGCGGGCGGCGATCAGATGCGCGGCGTCGGGGTCCAGCGCACGGCACGCCATCGGGGTGCCGGCGAAGCTGCGCTCGTCCACGATCACGTCCTGGATCACCCGCACCGAACGATGCCGGCCATCCGCCGCGATCTTGCCCAGCAGCGCGTCGATCGCCTCGGGGGCGCCTTCCAGAACCTGGAGATACAAGGCCCCGCCATGCGCCAGAAGGCCGGTGATTCCCTGGCCGCCGTTCCGCACCCGCGCGATGTCGAGGATCGCGTTCAACTCGTCGATGGAACCGGGGTTACGTGCGGTGCTCAGGCAAACAACTTGGCGAATCATCGTGGGGCCTTCTTCATGCGACCCCGTTCATCTAGAGGTCTCGACATTTACGTCCTATGAACGAAATGCGGCGGGGATGCGGCTTCTACCGTCACACACCCGGCTTTCGCCCTTCACGTCATCTTTCAGTTTGTAACAGGCCTACTGCGCCGCCTCGGCCATCGTCATCTGCGGGGTCATCGGCAGGAAGGCCCTGACCGTGGTGCCCTGCCCCAGCGCGCTCTCGATCTCCAGCCGCCCGCCATGCATCTCGACGAACGAGCGCACCAGCGAAAGTCCCAGGCCTGTTCCCTCGTGCTCGCGGGTATAGGCGCCAGCCGCCTGCTCGAACGGATTGCCCAGCCGCTTCAGGTCTTCCTCGCCGATCCCGACGCCGTCATCGGCGACGCCCAGCCAGAACCAGCCCGCCTTGGTCGCGGTCGCGATCTCGATGGTGCCGCCGGCCGGGGTGAACTTGATGGCGTTCGACAGCAGGTTCAGCAGAATCTGCTTCAGCGCCCGGCGGTCGGCCACCAGCCCGCCCTGCGCCGCCAGATTGGCGGTCAGCGTCACCTTCTTCTTCTCGGCCGTGACCTTCACGGTCTCAAGGCATTTGCCGATCAGCTCGGTCGTATCCAAAGGCTCGGGCGACAGCTCGAACTTGCCGGCCTCGATTTTCGACATGTCCAGCACATCGCCGATCAGATCCAGCAGATGGCGGCCGCTGTCATGGATAAGTCCCGCATATTCCTTGTATTTCGGCACGCTGACCGCGCCGAACATCTCCTGCCGCATCACGTCAGAGAAGCCGATGATGGCGTTCAGCGGGGTGCGCAGCTCGTGGCTCATATTGGCGAGGAACTGCGACTTCGACGTATTGGCTCGTTCGGCCAGATCGCGCGAGCGCGCCAGTTGGTCCTCGAAGGCGCGCCGCACCGAGGTGTCGCGGCCGACCGCGATGATGTCGATCTCCGCGCCCCACGCGCCGTCATTCACCGGATCGCAGCGGAACTCCATCCAGGCATAGCCGCCCCCGGCCCGCAGCATCCGCACCTCGGCCGAGGTCGCGCGCTTCAGATGCGCCGCATCGATCAGCGTCTCCGACAGCACCGCGCGGTCGCCCGGCGCGACGAACTCGAACGCGCTGCGCCCCACCAGCGCTTCGGGTTCCAGTCCCACCAGCGCAGCGCTGGCCGCCGACGCGAACCGCAATTCGCCCGATGGCGTCATGCGCAGGATCAGATCGCCCGCCCCGTCCGTCACCGCCTGGAACACCAGCGCGCCGCGCCGCGCCGCCGCCTGCGCCTGACGCTCGGCCCGCGTCACCGACCAGATCGCCGCGCCGGCATAGGCGGCCGCACCCAGCGCCACCAGCATCCGCACCAGACTCGTCTCCGCCGCCGGCAGCAGCGGCGCGGTCGTCAGGCCTGTCGGCGCGATCAAGGCCAGAAGAACGATGCCGAAGCCGGTCGCCCCGGCGCTCCACAAAATCATGCGCGGCTGGCGCGTCAGCGCGCCGTCGGCGGGCAGAACCAGAAGCCAGGGCAGGAAAGGCGAGGTCAGCCCGCCGGTCAGGCTGCACAGATAGGCGATGAACAATGTGAGGCTGGCGGTCGCTCCGGCCTTGGCGGCGGCGTCGCGCTCGGGGTTCCCGGCCATGACCGCGAAACCCGCATGGCCGGTCAGCCACAGAAAGGCGATCGCCTCGACCCAACCCGGCATCGCGATGAAGACGGCATAGAGGATCAGCGCCGCGAAGCCGAAGGCTCCGCCCAGCATCTGCCCCCGCATGAACCCGCGATCCGGCGTGCGGCGCGGCGGCGCGCCAAGCATCGCTGAAATCTGCCGGAAAACCGCCATATCTGGCCGGACCCACCTTCTTTGACGTTCACCAATGCCTCACCGTCGTTAAAGATGGCTGAATCGGAACCAAGTTTATTTTCGATTTACTAAGGTAAATACTTCGTATTTTAGCCAAATCCGATTCAATATCAACGACAATTTTCTCCTCATTTGAATAAATATGCAGGCTACATCGCCTTCCATCGTTATCTTTACTGTATCAACTCAACATCTTCGTTGAATTACGAGCAAATTTAGCGGTCAAGTTCACCGCAATTCAGCACCCCTCAGGCAATCTCGCCCCTGTCATTCACTCAGGTGCGTTACGCCATGGTGTTCCTTCTTCGCGCTGGCTTCTGGATCGCTGTCGTCGCCTTTTTCATGCCGGGCAACCAGGCCGCCGATGCTTTGACCGGCCATGCGCGCCAGACAGCCGTGCAGGCCGCCAGCCTCGCCAAAGCCGATCTCTATGCCGAGGTCGCCGATGTCTGCGCCGGCGATCCCAAGCTCTGCATGGCCGGCCTCGATGCCGTCGATGGCGCACAGGATCTCGCGGTCCAGGGCCTGAATGCTCTCGCCGCCGTGCTCGACGCGCAGGACGCGGCGACGAACTAAATCCCGGGCGGGCCGCCCCCCTTTCAGGCCCGCCGCACCGGCAAGGGCACGGCCGCACTTCACGCGACCGTGCCCTCG
>JAPUEF010000339.1:3600-4119 GCA_027492655.1 Alphaproteobacteria bacterium
TCCCGCCGCAGGGATGCGGCTGCTAGGGTTCGTCCATGAAGCCGACCAGACCGCTCCTCGCCGCCCTCGCCTTCGCCGCTTTCGCCGCTGGCCCCGCGCCCGCCGAAACGCCCCGATCGTTTTCGCAGGCGCTCGAACAGTGCAAGACCGGCGAGACGCCGGAAATCCGCGCCGCCGCCTGCGCCGCCGCCATCGAGCTTGGCGAACTGAAAGGCGACGCGCTCGCCGCCGCCTTCGCCGCCCTCTCGCTCGCGTTCGAAGAATCGGGCGCGGCCGCGCAGGCCGAAGCCGCCATCAACGAAGCGATCCGCCTCAACCCGGAAGCCGGCCGCTACTATGTCCAGCGCGCCCTTATCGCCGTGCGGGCCGATAACTGCCGCAAGGCGATGCCCGATTTCGACCGCGCCGTCGTGTTCGGCGAAACGAGCCCTCGCACCTATTTCCTGCGCGGCGCCTGCTATGACGCCGAAGGGGCCGACCGCGCACTGGTCGATTTCGAGGCGGCGCTGCACGGCGCTG
>JAPUEF010000339.1:4129-4793 GCA_027492655.1 Alphaproteobacteria bacterium
ACGCCAGCTTCCAGCCTGCATGGTTCGGCCGCGCCGAAGCGCTCGTCATGCTCGGCCGCAAGAAAGACGCGGTCGCCAGCGCCGATGCCGGCGTCGCAGTCGCGCCGGACTCGCCCGCCTCCTATGTCTCGCGCGCCGTCATTCATCTCCGGCTGGAAAACACCGCGCTCGCCAAGGCCGATCTCGCCCATGCGCTGACGCTGGACGCGGCCTATGTGCCGGCGCTCGTCACCCTCGCCGACCTCACCTATACCGACGGCAATCCGGAAGGCGCGCTCGCCTATTATACCCGTGCCCTTGCGGCCCAGCCGAACGACCCCGAGATCCTCAACAATCGCTGCTATGTCGCGGCCGAGATCGGCCGGCTCGACGAGGCCATGAAGGATTGCGAGGCCTCCATCGCGATCCGTGCGAATGGCGTCAATCTCGATTCGCGCGGCTTCATCTATCTGAAGCGCGGCGATTTCCCCGCCGCCGAAACCGATTTCGACGCCGCGCTGAAGCACGACGCGAAAATACCGAGCGCCCTCTACGGTCGCGGCCTCGCCCGCATCCGCCTCGGCCGCGCGGCGGAAGGCCATGCCGATCTCGACGCCGCCAACGCGCTCATCGCCGACGAGCCGCCGCCGCGGCCGAACGGTTTTGCCCCCTCGGTGCTGAAGGC
>JAPUEF010000340.1 GCA_027492655.1 Alphaproteobacteria bacterium
TCAGGCCCCGGAGATAGGGGGGCTCTCCGGCAGCCGGTAAAGCGGCCTCGGAAAGCGCATCGTCGAAGGAATGGGACATCGATTCCGATTGTAACCTGCGCCGCGTTCACTATCCATTCCGGCAGGAGAGGGAACTTCACATGACGGAACCGGCCAACGACGCCCAGATCGCCTACTGGAACGGCAAGAGCGGTCATAAATGGGCCGACGACCAGCAGCAGATGGATGCGATGATGCAGCCGATGACTGACGCCATCGTGGCGGCTGCCGCTGCGGGGCCCGGCGAGGCGATCAGCGATAGCGGCTGCGGCACCGGCGCGACGGTGCTGGCGCTGGCCGAGCGGGTGGGCCTGGCCGGGCATGTCCTGGGCGTCGATGTTTCGCGTCCGATGCTGGAAGTGGCGCGGGCGCGGGTGGGATCGGCGGCCAATGTGACGCTGATGGAGGCCGATGCCTCGGTTCATCATTTCGAGGCGGGACGGGCCGATCTGGTGTTCTCGAAATTCGGCGTGATGTTCTTCGCCGATCCCGAGGCGGCGTTCCGCAATATCCACAAGGCGGTGAAACCGGGCGGCAGGCTGGCTTTCATCTGCTGGCGTGCGATGGCGGAGAACCCGTTCGCGATGCTGCCGATCGGCGCGGCGCTGAAGCATCTGCCGCCGCAGCCCAGGCCCGACCCGCATGCGCCCGGACCGTTCGCCTTCGCCGATCCGGTGCGTGTGGGGCATATCCTTGTGCAGGCGGGATTCCAGACGCCGGCCTTCGCCGCCTTCGACACGAAGATGGTGGTGGGACGCACGGCCGCCGGCGCGGCGCGCGACGCCGGGATGGTGGGCATGGCCTCTCGCCTGCTGGCCGAGGTGGACGACGATCTCCGCGCGCGGGTGATCGCCGATCTGACGGAGATCTACGAAGGCCATATGACCGCAGCGGGCGTGACGCTGGACGCCCGGTGCTGGGTGGTGACGGCGAGCGCCTAGGGGTTGGGCAATTCGCCGCCGACGCGGTCGAGCCGGAAAATGAACGGCTCGACGCTGGTGGTCTGTGTCGGCATCGGTTCATTGCCGCGCATTAGGGGCGCCGGAGGGGGCGGCGATATGGGAACCGTCCTCGAACGCTCGGCCTGTCGTTGCACTGCACAACGACCCTGATAAATTGACGGCATGAGCGAAACACCGGCCGCTTCGCAGCCGCTGCGCGACCGCAAGCGTCCGGTCGCGCCGGTGCTTTTCCCTGAACCGCCGAAGCCGGGGTGGCGCGACATCATCGCCTTTTTCAACCGGGCGCGGCGCAATCTGCTGACTGCGTTCGGCGAGCTTCCCTACACGCAGCCGATCGTGCGGCGATCCCTGCTGGGGACGCCGATCTGGATCGTCTCGGACCCCGAGGCGGTCAAGCGCATCCTGCTGGACAATGTCGCCAATTACCCAAAGGGCGGCCAGCAGCAGCGGCGGCTGAAACCGGCGGTCGGGGACGGGCTACTGACGGCAGGCGGCGAGAGCTGGCGCTGGCAGCGCCGCACCACTGCGCCGGCCTTCCAGCACAAGAAGATCGTCGCCTTCGCGCCGGCCATGACCGCCGCCGCCGAGGAGATGCTGAAGGCGTGGGATGGGGATGATGCAGCCGAACGCGACATCGCGCCGGAGATGATGCGCCTGACCTATGACGTTCTGTCGCGCACCGTGTTCGGAGCCGGCACGCGCACCGACCCGAAGAAGATGGGCGAAGCGTTCGAGCTGTATTTCGACACGGTCGGGCGTCTGGACCTCGCGGCGTTTCTGAATTTGCCGGAATGGGTGCCGACGCTGGGGCGCCTGCGGGCGCGGCCGGCGCTGCGATATTTCCACGGCGAGATAGGGCGGATCGTCGCAGAGCGCCGGGCGCTGCTGGCGCGCGATGCGAGCGCCGCGCCGGAGGACCTGCTGACCATGTTGCTGACCGCGACCGACCCGGAGGACGGGCGGCCGATGAATGACCGGCAGGTGATCGACAACGTCATCACCTTCATCGGCGCGGGGCACGAGACGACGGCCAATGCGCTGTGCTGGACGCTGTATCTTCTGTCGGAATATCCGTGGGCGGATGAGCGGGTGCAAAGCGAGCTGCGCAGCGTTCTGGGTGGGCGCACGGCGACGGCTGAGGATGTGGGGCGGCTGACCTATACGCGGCAGGTTCTGGAGGAGGCGATGCGGCTCTACCCGCCTGCGCCGTTCCTGGGGCGCGAGGCGGCGGCGACTGACGAGCTGGGCGGGCATCCCGTGAAGCCGGGAACGCAGCTTCTGGTCTCGCCGTGGATCCTGCATCGCCATCGCGCGCTGTGGGACGAACCGGAGCTGTTCGACCCGGAGCGTTTCGCGCCGGGCAAGCGCGAGGCGATCCATCGCTTCGCCTATATCCCGTTCGGCGCGGGGCCGCGCATCTGCATCGGCATGGCTTTCGCGATGCAGGAGGCGGTGCTGCTGCTGGCCACCATGCTGCAGCGCTATCGCTTTACCGTGGTATCGCCGGAGAAGATCGACCCGCATGCGTCGATCACGCTGCGGCCGCGCGGCGGCATGACGATGCGGCTGGAGCGGCGGGGATGAACCTGACCGCCTCTTGGCAGTTCTGGGCGATCCTTTCGGCGGCGTTCGCGGCGCTGACGGCGATTTTCGCCAAGGTGGGCATCGCGGGCGTGAACCCGGATTTCGCGACCTTCATCCGCACCCTGGTCATCATCGCGGCGCTGGCGGCGATCCTGTCCGTCACGGGGCAATGGCAATCGCCCGGCGCGGTAAGCCAGCGGACATGGGTGTTCCTGATCCTGTCGGGGCTTGCGACCGGGGCGTCTTGGATCTGCTATTTCCGCGCGTTGCAGATCGGGCAGGCCGCCGAGGTCGCGCCGATCGACAAGCTGAGCGTGGTGCTGGTCGCGATCTTCGGCGTCTCGTTTCTGGGCGAGAAGCTGAGCTTGGTGAACTGGGCGGGGATCGGCCTGATCGCCGTGGGCGCGGTGATGGTGGCGGTGCGCCCCTAAGCGCCCGGAATCCTAATCGCCCAGAATCTCGCGCCGGTGCTCGTCGAGCGCGGGGGCGGCAGGGCGGGTCGGCGCATCGGGGAAGATCGAGGACTTGATCGGATTGCCGGGAGTCGGGAAGGGGCCGGCCTCATCGTCGATATGGACGATCATGTTACGCGCCGCGATCTGCGGATCCGCCATCACGTCGGCGACATCGTTGATCGGACCGCAGGGGATGCCGGCGGCTTCCAGCTTCGCGAACCAGTGGACGCGGTCGGCGGCGGCGAGGGCCGCGTTCATCGCTTCGGTCAACGCATCGACATGCTCCATGCGCGCGGGATTGGTGGCGAAACGCGCATCGGCGAGGAGCGCATCAAGGCCCAGCGTCTTCGCGAGCGTCGCGAACAGCCCGTCGTTTCCGGCGGCGATGGCGAGATAGCCGTCGCGGGCGCGGAACATACCGAAGGGCGCGATGGCGGGATGGCGCGCGCCGATGGGGCCGGGGGGCTGCCCGCGCACATGGGTCTGCGCGATGGCGTTTTCGAGCAGCGTCACCTGGCAATCGAGCATGGAGATGTCGAGCTTCTGGGTCTCGCCGGTGCGCTCGCGATGGAAGAGCGCGCCCTGGATGGCCGAGGCTCCGTAAAGCCCCGCCGCGAGATCGCCGATGGAGACGCCGACCCGGGCCGGGGCTTCGCCGGCATAGCCGGTGACGGACATGACGCCGCCCATCGCCTGCACGATCATGTCGTAGGCCGGGCGCGACGCATAAGGGCCGGTATGGCCGAAGCCGGAAATGGCGCAGTAGATGAGGCGCGGATATCGGGCGTGCAGCACGTCCCAGCCATAGCCGAGCTTTTCCATCGTGCCGCCGCGATAGTTTTCGACCAGCACGTCGGCGGTTTCGAGCAGGCGTTCGAAATGGGCGCGGTCGGCGGCGGCCTTGAGGTCGAGCGCGACGGATTTCTTGCCGCGATTGATCGACATGAAATAGCCCGAGCGGCCGTCGATGAAGGGGCCGATATGGCGGGCGTCGTCGCCGCCTTTGGGCGTCTCGATCTTGACGATCTCGGCTCCCAGCTCGCCCAGTTGCATGGTGCAGAACGGGCCGGCGAGAACGCGCGTGAGGTCGATGACGCGAATGCCGGACAGGACGCCCTTCATTCGTCGAGCCGTGCGCCGTCGAGCGTGCGGTCGCGCTTCTGCGTTTCGGAATCGTCGCGCCGGCGTTCGGCCTTGGTGCGGCCGAACTTCGCGCGGTTCGCCTCGGCGGCGCGATCTTTCTCGGCGCGGGCTTTCGCCTTCTTCACCGCTTTCAGATTGACGATCTCGGCCATGACTTCCCGGGCTTGAAACGAATCCCTGCGATCAAGGCACAAGGCATCCCCGGCTGTCACGCGGCAGGTGGATCAAAGCCCGGTCATTCACGCGCCGATTTTTTCCCGGGCGCGGTGGAAGGCAGGGCGGTCGGCGCAGCGGGCAGCGTAGGCCGCGACCGAATCGGATTTCGGCATGATCGGGCTCTGGCCGAAAAAGGCGAAGGTGCCGCCGATGACGAGATCGGCCGCCGTGAAGCTGTCGCCCAGCAGATAGGGGCGGTCTTTCAATGTGTTTTCGATATGGGCGATGACCTCTTCGACCTCGACCCAGCCTGCGGTGCCGCGCGGCACCTGCATCTTCATAAATCGCGACATGAAGGCGGGTTCGATGACCCCGGCATAATAGGCGAGCCAGGTGACATAAGGTCCGCGCGCCGCATCGCCGACCACC
>JAPUEF010000341.1:0-3661 GCA_027492655.1 Alphaproteobacteria bacterium
AACTGCTGCTGACGCCAGGCGGGAACGGTTTCCGGCAGCTCGCCCGGCACGGCGACCGAGGGCATGAAGCCGGTCTTCCAGCCGCGCAATGCGGCGCGGATCGCCAGATCGATGTCTTCGGTGAGCGTGTCGCCTTCCCAGCCGCCGGCGTCATCGATGGCGGCGCGGCGCCAGATGCCGCCGGTGCCGTTGAACGGCATGAAGAGGCCCGTCCAGTTGCGCGCACCCTGCTCGACGGTGAAATGCGCGTCGAGCGCCAGCGCCTGGGCGCGGGTGAGAAGATTGGCCTCGCGGTTCAGGTGCTCCCAGCGCGTCTGCACATAGGCGAAGTTCTTGTTGGCGACGAGCGCCGGAACGGTGCGCTTGAGAATGTCGGCGGGCGGAATGAAGTCGGCGTCGAAGATCGCGACGAACTCGCTGTCGTCGAAGAGAAGGCCGTTCTTCAGAGCGCCCGCCTTGAAGCCTTCGCGATTGGTGCGGTGGATGACTTCGATGTCGAGACCGCGGGATTTCAGCTCGGCGGCCTTGGCGCGGGCGATCTCGGTGGTGCCGTCGATGGAATCGTCCAGCAGCTGCACCCGCAGCTTGTCGCGCGGCCAGTCGAGCGCGGCGGCGGCTTCCATCGCGCGCTGCACGACTTCGGGTTCGTTGAAGGTCGGAAGCTGGATGAGGACGCGCGGCAGTTCGGCCGGCATCGGGGCGGCGATAAGCTCGTCCTCGATGCGGCGGCCTTTCGCCACGTTCGTGACGAAGGCGAAGGTGAGGATCAGAAGATGCAGACCCAGCGCGCACACGACGACGAGCGCCATGACGAAGGCGATCCACGCTGCGATGACGAAAACGTCGTTCACCTGCGACCAGATCGCGGAGCCCGCGCCCAGCTGCGTCAGCATTAGTTGCGACATAGAAAGAAACCCCCGGGCGCACCGCCCCCGAGGCGCGCGCCAAAGACTGATCGTTTGCGGCGCAAGATGTCTTTACGCACACGCAAACACAAGCCCGAAACCGTGGCATTTCAACGGCAGCGGGCCGTTTCCAAAGCGCCGACGCGGGGTTAAAGCCGGGAGAGGAGGCGGCGGTTATGGAACTTCTGGTGAACCGGGCGGGCGGCGGGACGCTGCGGATCGTTTATGACGATACGCCGCCACCGGGGCCGGAAAGCGGGCCGCCAGTGCTTCTGGTGCATGGATTCGCCTCCAGCCGGCGGACCAACTGGGTGGCGACCGGCTGGATGCGCAGCTTCGCAGAGGCCGGGCGGCGGGTGATCGCGTTCGATCATCGCGGCCACGGGCAGAGCGAGGCGAGCCATGATCCGGCCGACTATGACGAGGCCCTGCTGGCTGCCGACTGTCAGGCCGTGCTGGAGGCCGCAGGGGTAAGTGTCGCCGACATCATGGGCTATTCCATGGGAGCGATGGTGGCGATCCGGGTGCTTATGGACCGGCCGGGGATCGTGCGGCGGGCCGTTCTGGCGGGGCTTGGCGAGAACTATCTGAGCAAGCCGGATTTTTCGGACGCGGTGCCGGAGGCGCTGCTGGCGGCCGATCCGGCGACGATCACCAATAGGGCGGCGCTGACCTTTCGGGTGTTCGCCGACAACCAAAAGGCTGACCGGGTGGCACTGGCGGCGTGCTGGCGGCGGCCACGGACGGCATTCGACGCGGCGGCGCTGGCGCGGATCGACCGGCCGGTTCTGGTGATCTGCGGCGAGAGAGATGCGGTGACAGGGCCGCCGGACCGGCTGGCGGCGGCGATCACGGGCGCGGAGCTGCGGATCGTGCCGGGCAAGGATCATATGAGCGCGGTTGGCGACCGGGTGACGAAGAGCGAGACGCTGCGTTTCCTGCTGGCGCCCTGAAAGCAGAAAGGCCCGGGGATGACCCCGGGCCTTTGCATGCGATCGGCCGAAGCCGGATCAGAAGTTCAGGATCGCCGAGCCGACGAACTTGTCCTTGCCGACGCTGTCGCTGGTGGCGACATAGCGCATGTCGAGCGACAGGATGCCGTAGGTCACGGTCGCGCCGACGTCGTAGTAGAAATAGTCTTCCGGGAAGTAGTGGTCCTTGTCGAGCGACTGGTAGCCGAGATTGGCGCTGACCGAGAGCCATTCGGTCATTTCATAGGTGCCGTTCAGGGCGAGCCAGATTTCGTTGCCGGTATCGTCGAAGTTCTTCGGCGACCAGGCGAAGTTCGCGCCGACTGAAAAGCCGTTGCCGACGTCGTGCGTCACGCCCGCGCCGATCTCGAAGTAGTTGTAGTCCACGAAGTCCGGCTGGCCGGGATAGGTGTAGTAGGTGACGTTCACGTTGAAGGTGGTGGCCGCGTCGATCGAGCCGCCGTAACCGAGCGTGAAATCGACCTCGAAATCGGTGTCGTTGTCGCCGGCGAAATCGACGTTCGAGCCCCAGACGGTGAAATAGACGCCGCTGTCATGGGTCAGCGTCGCGCCGGCCTGCAGGGCCGCGTCGCCCTGGGTCTGGCTGATGCCGCGGAAGACATAGTCGCTGACGACGCCGAAGCTGCCGGAGATGTCCCACGACGATGCCAGCGCAGGCGTCGCGCCGAAGGCGGCCGCACACGCAGCCGACAGAAGAAGCTTTTTCATTTCCTCACCCCTGGTAAGCGCCACAGCACCGGCCTCGGCCTCTGGCTGATTGTTTCTCAATGACGCCGACATCCTTAATCGAAGGTTACGCGGCTTTGCGCGCTTCGGTTACGGACTCAGCGCCGGGATATGTCCCGACCCCGAAAGACTCCCGTTTCCTGCGCCGAAAGACAATCAGCGCTGCGGGAATTTGTGTGACACCCACGCAACAGGCGGGGCGTCCGATGCAACATTCAGGGCATGTGTGACAGATGCGCCATCACGCCCGGCGCAAAAAAGCCCGGCCATGACGGCCGGGCCTTTCGCTCGCTAGGGCGCGCCTGTCAGAACGCGAAGCCGACGCTGAAGACGAATTCCTCGTCCACGGTGTCGAGGTCGGTGCCGACATAGCGGATGTCGAACGAGACGTCGTGCCAGGTGGCGGTCAGGCCGATGTCGTAGTGCATGTAGTCGGTGCCGCCGTAGTCTTCATCGACCCACTGGTAGCCGATATTGCCGGAGGCCGAGAGCCACTCGGTGAACGGCACGGCGAGGTTTCCGCCGAGCCAGAAGGCATCGCCCGTGCCGCCGAAGAAGTCGGGCGAATACGCCGCCTTCACGCCGATCTTGGCGACGCCGAAGTCATGCGCGAGGCCCGCCGCGAACTCGACGAACTCGTAATCCCAGCTGCTCGGCGTGCCGGGATAGCCGTAGTAGGTGACGTTCAGATCGAAGGTCGTGTTCTCGCCCAGCGCGCCGCCATAACCGATAAACGGATCGAGTTCGAGCTCGCTTTCGCCGTCGCCGAAATCGATGCTGGAGCCCCAGAAGCCTGCGTAAAAGCCCCCCTCATGCGCCACCGTCACGCCGGCCTGCAGGGCCGGGTCGCCGCTGGACTGTGTGACGCCACGGAACATGTAGTTGCTGGTGACGGTGACGGAGCCGCTGACGCTCCAGGCGCTGGTTTCATCCTCGGCCAGCGCGACGCCGCCCAGAAGACTGGCCGCGCAGGCGGCCGATATCAGGATACGCTTCATATTGGTCCCTCTCATGCGCCGCGTGCCGTCCCCCGGCCTG
>JAPUEF010000341.1:3671-4766 GCA_027492655.1 Alphaproteobacteria bacterium
GTCGGCGCGACCTACTGCAATGCAGCAATGAGGGAAGTTTTTGAGGGAAATCCGGTAGTTGCAATTGCTGCAGTGCAGAAATGCGTGTCGTTTTCGCGACAGGTATGACTAAAACTACGGCAAATACCTGATCTGCACAATTACTGGGCAATAAGTGGCTAGCGCGCGGTCAGAGGTGTCAACGAAAGATGCAGGCCGGCATCGACCAGCAGAAATTCGCCGGTGATGTGCTGCGCCCCCTCGGCACAGAAGAAGACGACCGATTCGGCGACGTCCTGGGGTGTGCCCGCGCGACGCAGCGGCGTGATCTTCTGCTGGCCCGCGACCATCTTGTCGTGCGCCGCCTGACCCAGGGAGTCTTTGAACCAGCGGGTGGCTACGAAGCCAGGACATACAGCGTTTACGCGGATTTCGGGGGCGAGGGCGCGTGCGAGGTCGATGGTCATTGTGTTCATTGCGCCCTTAGAAGCGGCGTAGGCGACGGAAGAACCGATGCCCGCGACGCCGGCGATGGACGAGACGTTCACCACCGCGCCGAAGCCCTGACGCTTCATGGCGGGGGCGCAGGCGCGGATCATCTGGAACGCGCCGACGACATTGGTGCTGTAGATCCTCAGCCAGTCCTCTGCGGCGAGGCCTTCCAGATCGGCGTGATCGACGATTTTGGTCGAGCCGGCGTTGTTGACGAGGATGTCGATGCGGCCGAAGGCGTCTTCCGCCGCTTTCGCCATGCGGCGGCAATCGGCGTCGTTCGAGACGTCGGCCTGGACCAGAATGGTCTGCGCCCCGATCTTCTGGATGGCGGCCTGGGTCTCTTCCGCCTCGCTTCGGCTTTTCGTGTAGTTGATGACGACGCTGGCCCCGCGCAGGGCCAGCTTGAGCGCCACCGCCGCGCCGATGCCGGTGGCGGAGCCCGTGACGATGGCGGCCTTGCCGTCGAGGCGCATGAAGGCTTCGGTCATTTTCTCGCTCCCTGAATTGCGTTAGACGCACGGCACCAAGGCGGAACCCTGCGCGTTGTGATCGCGTGACGCCGCCGCAGAGGCGCGCGTCGCTTTGGCTTGTGCGCGAGAGGATAGATCAGTGGACGCGGTG
>JAPUEF010000342.1 GCA_027492655.1 Alphaproteobacteria bacterium
GCGCGACATCGTCGCTGCGTGACGCTTCCGCCTCGGGCAGATGAATGTCCGACAGCGCATCCAGCGCTGCGTTGCGTTCGCTCACATCCTCCACCATCAGGTGGACGACGCCTTCCTTGCTGCGCTGGATGCGGCCCGAAACCACCATCAGCCGCGCGGTCATCACGGGACGGCGGAACTGCTCGAACTGCCGCGCCCACAACAGGCAGTTCACGCTCCCGGTCTCGTCTTCCAGCGTCATAAAGATCGCATTGCCGGTGCCGGGCCGCTGCCGCACCAGCACCACGCCCGCCACCCGCGCCGCCGCGCCGTCGTCCAGCGCCGTGGCCTCCGCGCTGGACAGGATGCCGTCCCGCTTCAGCCGGTCGCGCATCAGCTGCATGGGGTGCCCCTTCAACGACAGCCGCGTCACCTGATAATCGGCGACGATATGCTCGTTCAGCTGCATCGCGGGCAGCCGCGCATCCTCTTCCGCGCCCAGCTCATGCGCCGCCGCCGCCGCGAAAAGCGGCATCGGATCGTCGCCCGGCAGACGCCGCACCGCCCACAAGCCCTCGCGGCGGTCGAGCCCGAACGAACGCAGCGCATCGGCATCGGCCAGCAGGCGCATCGCCTTCCCCGGCAGAGCGGCCAGGCGCTGAAGCCGCTCCAGATCGCGCCCCGCCGCCGCGCGCGTTTTCACGATGCTGCCCGCCCAGTCCTCGCTGAAGCCGTCGATCTGGCGGAACCCAAGACGCAAGGCGGGCGATCCCTCCGCGCCGTCCTCCAGCGTATTGTCCCAACCGCTCGCCATCACATCGATGGGCCGGGCTTCTACGCCATGCTCGCGCGCATCGCGCACGATCTGCGCCGGGGCATAGAAGCCCATCGGCTGCGAATTCAACAACGCGCAGGCGAACGCCGCCGGATGGTGGCGCTTGATGAAGGCCGAGATATAAGCCAGCTGCGCAAACGCCGCCGCGTGGCTCTCGGGAAAGCCGTAACTGCCGAATCCTTTGATCTGGTTGAAGCAGGCCTGTGCAAAGGCGGGGTCGTAGCCGCGCGCCACCATCGTTCCCACGAACCGCGTCTCATGCAGATGGATGGTGCCGGCGTTACGGAAGGTCGCCATCGCCTTGCGCAGATCGTTCGCCTCGGCGTCGGTATATTTCGCGGCGACCATCGCCAGCTTCATCGCCTGTTCCTGGAACAGCGGCACGCCCAATGTCTTGCCCAGAACGCCTTTCAGCTCGTCCGCCGGGCCATGTTCCGGTGCGGGCGCGGGAAAGACGATCTCGCGCGCCTTGCTCTCCCGGTTCTTCAGATAGGGGTGCACCATATTGCCCTGGATCGGGCCGGGCCGGACGATGGCGACCTGAATGGTCAGATCGTAATGGCTCTCGGGCTTCAGGCGCGGCAGCATGCTCATCTGCGCCCGGCTCTCAATCTGGAAGACGCCGATCGTGTCGGCCTTCCACAGCATGTCATAGGTCGCCCGGTCATCCAGCGGAATGTCGTGCAACAGGCGATACGCCGTGCGCTCGTGCGTCCGCATCAGCTCCAGCGCCTTGCGCAGGCAGGTCAGCATGCCCAGCGCCAGCACATCCACCTTCATCAGCTTCAGCGCGTCGATGTCGTCCTTGTCCCACTCGATGAAGGTGCGCTCGTCCATCGCCGCATTGCCGATGGGCACCATCTCGTCCAGCCGTCCGCGCGCCAGAACGAACCCGCCGACATGCTGCGACAGATGGCGCGGAAACCCCAGCAGAGCCTGCGCCAGCGCCACCGCCTTGCCGACGATCGGATTGCCGGGGTCCAGTCCCGCCTGGATCACCTGCGATGCGGGGATTTCATCGCCCCAACTGCCCCATTGAAGTCCGGCGATCCGCGCCGTCACGTCTTCGGTCAGGCCCAGCGCCTTGCCGACATCGCGGATCGCGCTGCGCGGCCGATACGAAATGACGGTCGCGGCGATGCCCGCCCGGTGCCGGCCGTATTTCGTATAGATGTACTGGATCACCTCCTCGCGCCGCTCATGCTCGAAATCGACGTCGATATCCGGCGGCTCGCCGCGATCGGCCGAAATGAAGCGGGCGAACAGCACATCGTGCTGCTCGGGGTCGATCGAGGTGATCCCCAGCACGAAACACACCGCCGAATTGGCGGCCGAGCCGCGCCCCTGGCACAGAATGCCTTTGCTTTCGGCATAACGGACCAGATCGTGGATGGTCAGGAAGTATTGCGCGTATTTCAGCGTGCGGATCAGCGCCAGCTCGCTGTGCAGCAGCGCCTCCACCTTTTCCGGGATACCGTCCTTGTAGCGCGTCGCGGCGCTGTCCCAGGTCAGCTTTTCCAGCCAGTCCTGCGCCTCCCATCCCGGCGGCACCGGCTCGTCGGGGTATTCATAGGTCAGCTGATCCAGCGTGAAATCGATCCGCGCCAGCAGATCGCCGCTTTCCGCGATGGCCGCAGGGGCGTCGCGGAACAGCCGCTCGACGTCGCTCAGGGGCAGCAGATGGCGCTCGGCATTCGCCTCCAGACGCCGTCCCGCCATGTCGATGGTCACGCCTTCGCGGATACAGGTCAGCACATCCTGCAATGCGCGCTCGCCGGGGTCCGCATACAGCGCATCGTTGGTGGCGATCAGCGGAAGACGATGCCGCGCGGCCAGCCTGGCCAGCGCGTTCATGCGGCGGCGGTCCTTGCCCTGGCGCGGCAGGGTCGCGCCCAGCCAGCTCGATCCGGGCGCGGCGTCCGCCAGCGCCGCCAGAACATGATCCGGCGGCAGTCCTGCGCCCGGCATCACGATCAGCAAAAGCCCCTGCGTGTCGGCCGTCAAATCCGGCAGGCTCAGAATGCAGTCGCCCTTCCTCGCCCGCCGGTTGCCGGTGGTGAGCAGGCGGCACAACCGCCCCCAGCCCTCGCGGGTCTCGGGATAGGCGACGATGTCGGGCGTGCCGTCGCAGAAGACCAGCCGCGCCCCCACCGCCATCCGGAAGGCCTGCGCCCGCGCCTGCAGAATATCCGCCGCCACATCAAGCCCGTCGCCCCGCGACACCCATTCGAACTCGCCGGGCGATCCGCCCGTCCGCCGTTTCGCGCCGGACGGAACGCCGTGTTCGCGCAGATGCTGCAGCTCGGCCCAGGCGCGCACCACGCCCGCCACCGTATTGCGGTCGGCGATGCCGATGCCTGTATAGCCGTGCCGCAACGCGGTCAGCACCATGTCCTGAGGCCGCGCCGCGCCGCGCAGGAACGAATAATTCGTCGCCGCCGCAATTTCCGCGAAGCGCGTCATGCGAACAGGCCGTGCAGATACCAGTCGGGCTGGTCGGTCTCGCGCCCGTACAGCCCCCGGCGATAAATCCAGAAACGCCGCCCCGCCGCATCCTCGACACGGTAATAGTCGCGGGTCAGCGTTTCGCCGCTGGGACGCCACCAGGCGGGCGCGATCCGCTCCGGACCTTCCACCGCGACGACATCGTGCATCACGCGCCGCCAGCGGAAACGGCGCGGCGCGCCGTCCGGCACGGGCGCCGCCGGCACGTCGATCGGTTGCGGCGGATCGAAGATCTGCGCCGGGCGCAGCGGCGGCTCGCCGGTTTCGGGCGATGGCCAGATCGCTGCCCGGTCGTGTCCGGCGGCAGCAACGGCGCGAGCGGCATGCTCGGGCTCGTGCGTGTCGCGCGGCGTGAAGCGCAGCACCCGGTCGCGGCCGAACCGGACGGTCAGCCGGTCGATCAGCGCGGCCACCGCGCCATCCTCCGCGCCGGATTTTTCAAACCCTGCTTGCGGCGTCGCCAATGCCTCGGTACGCAGCACGGCCAACCGCGCGCTGTCGAACCCGAAACCAGGATCGATCGGGTCGGCCAGCCCCGCCATCCGCTCATCGAACAGCTTCAGGATCGCCGCCCCGTCCCGCGACGGCCGGCCGGTTTCGATATGCAGACGGCGCACCTCGCCATCGGTGCGGAAGAAGCTCGCCTCGAACGCCCGCCCGCCTTCGCCGCGCTGCTCCAGCACGTCGAAGACGCTCGCCAGCAAGTCGCCGATCACCGCATGCAGCGCGCCGGCATCGGTCAGCGGCGCGGCGAACCGCCGCTCCGCCCGGCACAGCGGCGGCGGACGCAGCGGCGTGAAGCGCGCATTCTCGTGCCCGCTCATCCGCTGCAGCCTGATCGTCAGCGCCCGTCCGAACCGGGCTGTCAGATTGGCGGAGGGCCGCCGCGCCAGATCGCCGACGGTCTTCAGCCCCGCGCGGCGCAAGGCGCGCGCCGTTTCGTCCTCCCCCGTCAGCGCCGCGACCGGCAAAGCCGCGACGGCATCGGCATCCCCGCCCTCCGGCACGATGCTCGCCTGGCTGAACCGCGCCAGTGCGCTCGCCGCCTCCGGGGTGCCGGCGATGACGGCGCAGGCGGCGAAGCCCATACGCTCAAGTCCGGCCTGCGCCGCGCGGCGCAACGCCGCCTCGCCGCCGAACAGATGCGCCGCGCCGGAAATATCCAGAACCAGTCCGTCCGCGCCTTCCAGTCCGACCAGCGGCGTAAAGCGATCGCACCAGAGCGCCAACCGCTTCAGCAGCCGCGCATCCGCGTCCGGGTCGGCCTCCACGGCGGCAAGCTCGGGCACCCGCGCGCGGGCATCGGCCAGCGTCAGGCCGGGCGTCAGGCCCAGCCCGGCGGGGGTCCGGCGCGCGCCCCCCCGCCGGGGCGCCGTCCCGGGGGGGGGCCACCGGGCCAGCGGCGCCCGCCGGACGCCGCCGTGCCGCCCCGGGCGCCC
>JAPUEF010000343.1 GCA_027492655.1 Alphaproteobacteria bacterium
GGCCACGGCTTCATCGTGCCGGAGGACGAGGTCATCGCCATGACCCGCAAGGGCAAGCAGGTGTTGAACGTCTCCGATGGTGCCGAAGCCTGCGTCTGTACGCCGTCCGAGGGCGATACGATCGCTGTCGCCGGCGATAACCGGAAGGTCGTGATCTTCCCGATCGCCGAACTGCCGTCGATGTCGCGCGGCAAGGGGCTTACGCTTCAGAAGTACAAGGACGGCCAGCTGGTGGATGCCAAGGTCTTCACCCTGAAAGAGGGCCTGAGAGACTCCAACAATCGGCTGTGGACCGCCTCGGAACTCGCCGACTGGCGTGGCGCGCGCTCCAATGCTGGCCGCCTCGCGCCGAAAGGCTTTCCGAAGAACAACCGCTTCACGCCGGACGGCGAGTTCTGACGCGCCGCTGGAACGCGCAGATTGCGAATCCTGCCGCGTTATTCCGCCGTCTCGAACCGGGCGGTCGCTTCATAGCCGTAGAACTGCGCGAAGAGCGTATAGGTCACGCCCAGCTTGTAGCGGCTGCTGTCCAGCGGGATCGTCAACTTGCGTTCCAGCGCGCCGCTGCCCTCAAGCTGGCGCGAGGTTTCCTCCGGGAGGCAGGCATCGCCTTTGGCCTGTACGAACTCGTCGCCCGGCGCCTGCACCGCCCAGCGCAGCGCCTTGCAGGCATCGGCGGCTTTGAGCCAGATCGCGTCGCCGGTCCGGTTCTCCAGCGTCAGTGTCACTTCTATCGGCGTTTCGCCTTCGGGCCTCAACGTCACCTCGGACGGTGCAGCCAAAGTCAGGCGCACAGGCGCGCCGCCCAGATCGCCCATCTGCCCCTTCGATGCGTAATAGGCGGCGATCAGCACGGCCAGAGGAACGGACAGGGCCGCGAGCAGGCGGGTGGGCGAGGGTTTGGGAACGGACGACATCAGCGAGGCTTTAGGGCAACCCAGCCATCGGCGCTATGGGCTTCCAGCGGCGCGTAACGCGCCTTGTAGGCCATCTTCCGGCAGTCCTCGACCAGATAGCCCAGATAGACGTAAGGCAGGCTGGCCCGGCGGGCCCGCACGATATGATCGAGCACCATGAAGGTGCCGAGGCTGCGATCCGAAAATTCGGGATCGAAGAAGCTGTAGACCATCGACAGCCCGTCGCTCATCAGATCGGTCAGGGCGCAGGCGACCAGCCGCCCCGGCTCACCATCGCCCGCCGGCGGCAGGCGATACTCGACGATCTGCGTGTCTATGGTCGTGTCCTCGACCATGGCGACGAAATCCAGTATCCCCATCCCGGCCATGCCGCCTTCGGAATGGCGCGACCCAAGATAGGCCTTCAGCAGATAGTAGTGCTCCTCGCAGGCGAGGGGATCGACGGCGGCGACGGACAGGTCCGCATTCGCCGCCAGCGTTTTGCGGAAGCTCCGCGAGGGCGCGAACGCCTCGGTGATGACCCGCACCGACGTGCATGCGCTGCATCCGTCGCAGGCAGGTCGATAAGCGATGTTCTGGCTGCGGCGAAAGCCGACCCGCGCCAGGCTCTCGTGGATTTGCCGCGCCAGCGGCCCGCTGAGCTTGGTGAAGACCTTCCGCTCGGTCCGGCCGGGCAGATAGGGACATGGCGCCGGCGGCGTCAGATAGAATTGCGGAAAACGTGTGCCGAGCTGTTCTGTCAAAACCGGCCTGTGCGGACTGCCTGTGATCCAAGCATGGCATTTTCAGCAAAGACGGCAAGCCTTCAGGGCGCAGCACCGGCAGGCAGCGGCGGCGCTTCGCGCAGCAGCACGATGGTGATCCGGCGATTGGCCGAGGCATAGGGATCTTCCGGCAGCAGCGGCTCGGAACCCGCCTTGCCGGACACCTGATAGATGCGATCCGGCACGACGCCGTTCTGCATCAGCAGCTTGCGGCTCATATTCGCGCGGTCGGCGGAAAGCTCCCAGTTGGAATAGCCGTTCGCGCCCTCGAACTGTCCGCTGTCCGTGTGGCCGGCGATCGTCACGCGGTTCGGCAGACGCTGGATGACTTTGGCCACCTCTTTCAGCAGGCGCTTGATGCGGTCGGTCGGTTCCGCCGATCCTGCCGCGAACATCGGGCGGCCTTCCTGGTCGATCAGCTGCAGCCGCAATCCTTCCGGCGTGATGTCGATCAGGATCTGCTTCGACAGTTCGGCCAGCTCGGGCATGTCCTGCATCGCCTGACGCAGTGACATCTCTGCTGATTCGAATTCCTTCTGCTCGGCGACCGACTCCTCGGCGGCTTCCATGTCCTCGGCAGAGGGCCGGGTTTCCGCCGGCTGCGTCGCCGGGTCGGACTTCTGCTCCTCCTTGGTCTTGCCGTCAGGCGTCATCTTCACGACGATCGCCACCGCGCCGCCGCTCTTGCCGCCGTCTTCGCCGAAGCTGGTCCCGTCCAGAATGCCGCCCGAGCCGCTGGTGGATTTGCTGACCGAAGCGGGGGCGAAATAATCCGCGATGCCGCGCTTCTGCTCCGGGCTGGTCGTATTGATCAGCCACATCAGCAGGAAGAAAGCCATCATCGCCGTCACGAAGTCGGCATAGGCGACTTTCCAGGCGCCGCCATGATGACCATGGCCGCCGCCCTTCTTGATCTTCTTGATGATGACGGCGTCGTCCGCCATGTGTGGAATCGCCTCGGCGAAAAAGCACGGCGGACTGTTGGCGCGCCTCTCGCACCATCGCGGTGGCGTCCTTAAGATGTGGTGAATCAGGTCTTAAAAATCGCGGGGCGAGCACATTAATGAGCATCGACGGGCGGCAGTTCCGCAACGCACTCGGGCATTTCGCCACCGGCGTCTGCGTGGTGACGGCGGCGACGGATGGCGGCCCCGTCGGCCTCACCATCAACTCCTTCGCGTCGGTCTCGCTGGACCCGCCGCTGGTGCTGTGGAGCCTCGACCGTGCGTCCGACCGTGCCGAGGCTTTCCACATCGTCGATCGCTTCGCGATCAATGTGCTGCCGGAAGAGCTTCGCGAACTGTCTGTCCAGCTCGCGAAGAAGGGCGCACACGCGGTCCCCGACGATGCGCTCGAACCGGAAGAACACGGCATCCCCGTTCTGTCGGGCGCGCTGGCCCGCTTCGTCTGTACGGTCGAGGCGCGCTATGACGGCGGCGATCATGTGATCATGGTGGGCCGTGTGGACTCGTTCACTCACGTCCACGAAGGCCGTCCGTTACTCTACTATCGCGGCGCCTACCGCACGCTCGCCGACCAGACGGAGGGCTGATCATGACGCGCGTCGCATTCATCGGCCTCGGGGTCATGGGCTTCCCGATGGCCGGCCACCTGAAGACGGCCGGTCACGACGTCACCGTCTATAACCGCAACCCCGCCAGGGCAGCCGCGTGGACATCGAAGCATGGCGGCGCATCTGCAGCCCGTCCGGCCGACGCCGCGAGGGATGCCGACGCCGTCTTCGTCTGCGTCGGACGCGACGATGACGTACGGCAGGTCACGTCCGGCCCCGATGGCTGCCTTCCGGCGATGAAACCCGGTGCGGTTCTGGTCGATCACACCACCACTTCTGCTACCCTGGCGCGCGAGCTTCACGCCGCCGCAAAGGCGCGCGGGATCGGTTTCGTCGATGCGCCGGTCAGCGGCGGGCAGGCGGGGGCCGAGAGCGGCCAGCTGACCGTTATGTGCGGCGGCGACGAGGCCGACCACGCGGCCATCGCGCCGGTCGTCGCGGCCTACGCCAGAATGTGCCGCCTGTTGGGGCCGGCCGGCGCCGGCCAGCTCGCCAAGATGGTCAACCAAATCTGCATCGCGGGGCTTGTTCAGGGTCTCTCCGAAGGCCTCGCTTTCGCGCAGGCCTCCGGCCTCGATGGCGAGGCGGTGATCGAGGTCATCTCCAAAGGCGCCGCCCAGTCCTGGCAGATGGAGAACCGCCACAAAACCATGCTGCAGGACCGCTTCGATTTCGGCTTCGCGGTGGAATGGATGCGCAAGGATCTCGGCATCGCGCTGGACGAAGCCCGCCGCAACGGCGCCCAGTTGCCGGTGACGGCGCTGGTCGATCAGTTCTACGCCGACGTCGAAACGATGGGCGGCAGGCGTTGGGATACCTCCAGCCTGATCGCGCGCCTCAAGCCATGAGCCGACTGGATGAAGGCCGCGCCCGCCTGCTCGCGGCGGCGCGTCGCGCAGCGACCGAGACGGCGGCGATCCGCGTTTCCCTGCGCGACATCGCCAAGGCGGCGGGCCTCTCACCGGCCGCCTGCTATCGCTACTTCCCCTCGCGCGAACGTCTGGCCGACGCGCTGGCGGTCGAAGTCTGCGCCGAGATCGCGGCGGCCATCACCCGGGCCGTCGAGCGCGAGCCAGATCCGCGCGAACGCCTGGCCGTCGCCGCAGACGCCTATCTGCAATACGCCGCCGGCAATCGCGGCGCGTTCGATCTGGCGTTCGAACGCGGGGAGGGTGATTGGGTCGCCGCCGAACGCAGCGATGCGGCGCTCGGCCTCGCACACCTCTTCGGCGAGATTGCGGGCAAGCCGGGCCTCGGCACATCGCTGTGGGCCGGCATACACGGCGTCGTCGATCTTCTGCTGAAGGGGATGATCGATGTCGGCCAGCGCGACCACGGGATGAGCGTCGTACCCTCGCGCGGCGAAATGCTGCTGCGCGGCCTCATCGAAGGCCTGCAGCGCTAGAAGAAGAAAGGCCGGCGTTTCCGCCGGCCCCGAACTCTACCTTTTCAGAGAGTCCCTGATCTCGCGCAGCAGCAGCACATCTTCCGGCGTC
>JAPUEF010000344.1 GCA_027492655.1 Alphaproteobacteria bacterium
CGATCGAGCGTTCGAGGCCCGCGCCGGTGCGCTCGGCGAGTTCGAGGCGGCTGATCGGCTTGCCGGCGCTGGCCGAGAGAATGCGCAGGAGTGCGGTTTCGGCCCCTGTCAGCTTCACCTGGCGGCCGTCGCGCGTCATCTCGCCGCGTTCGGGATCGAAGCGGAAGCCGCCCATGCGGATTTCCTTGAGCGCCGAACGCTCGGCCCGGGCGCGGCGGCCGATGGCGGCCCCCCGCAGCAGAAGTTCGCGCGGCTCGAACGGCTTGGCGAGATAGTCGTCGGCCCCGCTTTCGAGGCCGGCGATGCGGTCGGCCGCCTCGCCGCGCGCGGTGAGAAGAAGGATGGGGACATCGTTCGTTTTGCGCAGCGCGGCGGTCAGCTGCATGCCGTCCTCGCCGGGCATCATCACGTCGAGAATGATGAGGTCGAAGGTGAAGTTGCGCAGATGCAGACGCGCCTCGGCGGCGTCGGCGGCCATGGTGACGCGGTAGCCGTTCTGCGTGAGGAAGCGCTGAAGCAGCGTACGGATGCGAGTGTCGTCATCGACCACCAGGATGTGGCGGCCATCGCCTTCGACGTCGATCGGGTTTTCAGCCATGCGCGTGAATCCTGTGGCGTTTCGCCTAAGAGCCCTGGCCGATCATGGCGAGGACGCGGCTGCGTTCGTCTTCCGAGATAAGGCCGGCGAGCACCTTGCGGAAGCCGGCGACGGCCTCCGGCCCCGCGTCGCGGAAGGCGCGGGCGATGCGGGCGCGCTGGCCGGTGAGCAGGCGGGTGTGCAGCACATTGCCTTCCTCGGTCAGGCGCAGCAGGCGCTGGCGGCGGTCGCGGCGGCCCTGTTTCTGTTCGACGAGACCGCGGGCGCTCAAATCCTTGAGGACGCGGCCGAGGCTCTGCTTGGTGATCTTGAGGATGACCAGAAGCTCGTTCACCGACAGATCGGGCTTGCGGCCGATAAAGTGCAGCGCACGGTGATGGGCCCGCCCCAGCCCCAGCGTTTCAAGTTCGCCGTCGGATTCGGCGATGAAATCGCGGTAGCCGAAGAACAGCAGCTCGATCCCGCGCCGAAGCTCGTCCTCGCGCAGATAGAGCAGCGCGACGCCATGGCGACCTTCGGCGGATTTTAAGTCAGTCATGTTGACATATATAGGCGGGTTCTTTAGCAAACGCCAAGCTCTGCGTAGCCAGGAGGTGCTCTCGTGTCCGCTGTTCTGCCTTTCGACGACCGCGATGGTTTCATCTGGTTCGACGGCAAGATGGTGCCGTGGCGCGAGGCGCGGGTGCACGTCCTGACCCATGGGCTGCATTACGGCAGCTGCGTGTTCGAAGGCGAGCGCGCCTATGGCGGGGCGATCTACAAATCTGCCGAGCATACGGACCGTTTTTTCAAGTCCGGCGAGCTGATGGGATTCAAAATTCCCTACGACGCGGAAACGATCCTGGCCGCCAAGGAAGAGGTGGTGAAGGCGAACGGGTTCTCCGACGCCTATATCCGCCCGGTCGCCTGGCGCGGCAGCGAGATGATGGCGGTGAGCGCGCAGCATTCGACCATTCATGTGGCAGTGGCCGCATGGCTGTGGCCTTCGATGTTTGACCCGGCGACCAAGATGAAGGGCATCCGGCTGGACATCGCGCAATGGAAGCGCCCGAGCCCGGAAAGCGCGCCATGCCATGCCAAGGCGGCGGGCCTCTATATGATCTGCACGCTCTCGAAGCACGCAGCTGAGGCCAAGGGCTATCAGGACGCGATGATGTACGACTATCGCGGCTATGTCGCCGAGGCGACGGGCGCGAACATCTTCTTCGTGAAGGACGGCAAGCTGCATACGCCGACGCCGGACTGCTTCCTCAACGGCATCACACGCCAGTCGGTGATCGACCTGGCCAAAGCGCGACAGATCGAGGTGGTGGAGCGGCACATCATGTCGGACGAGCTGGCGACGTTCTCGGAAGCCTTCCTGTGCGGAACGGGCGCGGAAGTGACACCGATTTCGGAGATCGGGCCGCATAAATTCACGCCCGCCAAGATCAGTCAGACGCTGCTGGAAGACTACGCGGCCGAAGTGCGCGGCGAGCGGAAAAAGGCGGCTTAAGGCTTTTCCCAACGCGCTTTGGCTGAGGCGTCCGCGTCGCGGGCATCGAGCCATTGGCTCGTGCCGTCCGCTTTTTCTTCGCGCTTCCAGAAGGGGGCGTCGGTTTTCAGGTGGTCCATGAGGAAGCTGGCGGCCTCGAAGGCGGCGGCGCGGGTTTGCGATGCGGCGGCGACGAGGACGATGCGCTCGCGGGGCTTCAGCGTGCCGACGCGGTGGATGATGAGGCAGGCTTTCAGGGGCCATCGCCGTTTCGCTTCGGCTTCCAGGGTTTGGAGCGCGCGCTCGGTCATGCCGGGATAATGTTCGAGCGTGAGGCTGGCGATGTCGCCGCCGCGCACCAGACCCGTGAAGGTGACGAGGGCGCCGATGTCGTCGCGGCCGGCGACGAGGGCCGCGAGTTCGAGCGCGATGTCGAAATCTTCTGGCTTGATGCGGATGGGCATCAGCCGCCCGTCATGGGGGGGAAGAAGGCGATTTCGTCGTTGGCGGCGATGGCGGCCGTGAAGTCGGCCAGTTCCTGATTGATGGCGAGGCGGAGTTTCGTGCGGTCGGCGAAGGCGGCGGCGTAGCCATCGCTGCGCGCGCTCAGCCAGTCGGCGAGGGCGGCGGCTGTATCGATGCCGGCGGGCGGGGCGAGCGTTTCCTCCGCCGTGCCGGTGCGTTCGCGGACCCAGGCGAAATAGAGGATGCGCATCAATCCTCCATGTATTTGAGGCTCGCCACCAGATAGCCCCAGCCGGTGTAGACGGTAAGCGCGGCGGCGACCCAGAGGCCGATAGCTCCGGCCAGATCGATGTCGGGCCAGTGGGGGATGACCGGTGGCGCGCCGATGAGGACGCAGATGGCGACCATCTGGATCGCGGTCTTCAACTTGGCGATGCGCGAGACGCGGACTTTCACCTGCGCGGCGGCGAGATATTCGCGAAGCCCCGAAAGTAAAATCTCGCGGCTCACGATCACGATGGCGGCGATGACAGTGTAGTCGTGGATGGTGCCATCCTTCACCAACATCACCAGCGCCGCGCAGACGATGAGTTTATCGGCGATGGGGTCGAGCATTTCGCCGAGGCGCGAGCCGGTATTGGTGCGGCGGGCGAGCCACCCGTCGAACCAGTCGGTGAGGGCGGCGAGGATGAAGACGAAAAGCGCAGCCCAGCGGGCGGCGTCGGTGCCGATATAGAACAGCGCCACCATGATCGGGATCATAACGATCCGGGCGAGGGTCAGGACGGTCGGCCAGGTGATGCGCATGGACCCGATTCTATGCCCGGAAGTGATCATAAATGCGACGGGCGAGCGCTTCGCTGACGCCTTCGACGGCGGCGAGGTCGGCGGCTGAGGCGTTCTTTACGCCCTTGGCCGAGCCGAAATGGAGCAGCAATGCCCGCTTGCGGCGTGCGCCGATGCCGTCGATGGCGTCGAGCGGATTCTCCACGATGGCTTTCGACCGCCGCGCCCGGTGCGAGCCGATGGCGAAGCGGTGGGCCTCATCGCGCAGACGCTGGAGGTAGAAGAGGACCGGGTGGTTCGGTTCGAGCATGAAGGGCGGCCGGCCAGGCAGGTGGAAATTCTCGCGTCCGGCATCGCGGTCGGGACCTTTGGAGATTGCGGCGATGGTGATGCCCTCGACGCCCGACTCGCGGAAGGCGTCGAGCACGGCGGAGAGCTGGCCGGGGCCGCCGTCGATCAGGATGAGATCGGGCTTGTCGGGCGTATCGTCGGCGGCGACATCGCTTTCATCGAAGATGGGGGCGTGGGCATCGTCGCCGGTTTCCTTCGTCGGGGCCAGGCGGGCGAAGCGGCGGGTCAGCATCTCGCGCATCATGGCGAAGTCGTCATTGCCGGCAGCCGACTTGATGTTGAACTTCCGGTACTGCCCTTTCTCCAGCCCGCGCGGGCCGGCGACGATCATGCCGCCGACCGGCTTCGATCCCGAAATATGCGAGTTGTCATAGACCTCGATGCGGCGGGGCGGGGCTTCGAGACCGAAAACCTCCTGCACGCCCAGCAGCAATTCGGTCTCGGCCGCGCTTTCGGCCTGACGGCGCATCAGCGCCTCGCGGGCGTTGAGCGCGGCGGCCTCGGCGATCTCGCGCTTCTCGCCGCGCTGGGGCACGGCGACCTCGATCTTGCGGCCGGCGCGGATGGTCAGCGCCTCGGCGAGCAGCGCCCGGCCGGGGATTTCATGCGAGAGCAGCACCAATTTGGGCGGCTCGTGTCCGTCGTAGAACTGGGCGAGAAAGGCGTCGAGCACTTCGTCCACCGGCGCTGTGCGATCGTGGCGCGGGAAATAGGCGCGGTTGCCCCAGTTCTGGCCGGCGCGGAAGAAGAACACTTGGATGCAGGTTTCGCCGTGCGCGGCGTGGATGGCGAAGACGTCGGCGTCTTCGATGGTCTGGGGGTTGATGCCCTGGGTCTGCTGGATATGCGAGAGTGCGCGGATGCGATCGCGTAGCCGCGCGGCGGATTCGAAATCGAGCGCGGCGGCGGCCTGCTCCATCCGCGCGCCGAGCTGTTCGGTGATGGCGCGGCTGCGGCCCGAGAGGAAGGTCTCGGCATCGCCGACAAGCGCGGCATAGCCGGGCTCGTCGATGCGCCCGGCGCAGGGGCCGGAGCAACGGTGGATCTGGAACAGCAGGCAGGGC
>JAPUEF010000345.1 GCA_027492655.1 Alphaproteobacteria bacterium
GCCTGCGCATCCGCCACGCCGTCGTAGAGACAGTCGATGATGCGATCGAACCGGTTCATTTGTTCTCGCTGACCCCCCATGAACGCGCATGATCGTACCTCAGCCCAGTCGTGGCCTCAAGCAGCAGGGCGCATCGTCGCGAGTTGACCCAAGCTTCCCAAGTTTTTCCCGCCGTCATCGATCTCTCGGGCGCCTCGGCTGGGCCGGCTTGATCGCGAACAAGCCCGGTCGCCGGTCAACCGATCGGCGCACGTTACCCTTTACAATCCAGGCTCGTCACACAACAAGTTTGGACAAGACATCATGGCTCTACCGCATCTTTCGCGCATCGGCACGCCGCTCAGTCCCTCCGCTACCAAGGTCATGCTGCTGGGAGCGGGCGAGCTCGGCAAGGAGGTCATCATTGCGCTGCAGCGACTTGGCGTCGAAGTTGTCGCGGTCGACCGCTATGCCGACGCACCGGGAATGCAGGTCGCCCATCGCTCGCATGTCATCGCCATGACCGATGCGGTTGCGCTGAGGGCGATCATCGACGCCGAAAGACCGCATCTCATCGTGCCCGAGATCGAGGCCATAGCCACGTCGGTGCTGGTCCAGGTCGAAAGGGAAGCGCTCGCCGAGGTGATCCCGACCGCGCGCGCCGCCCAGCTTACGATGAACCGCGAAGGGATTCGCCGTCTTGCCGCCGAGGAGATAGGCTTGCCCACGTCATCGTACGCATTCGCCGATTCCCTGATCGAATTGCAAGCGGCCATAGACACGGGCATCGGCTATCCATGTTTCGTCAAGCCGGTCATGTCCTCCTCCGGCAAGGGGCAGTCCTTATTGCGCAGAAGGGAAGACATCCAGCCGGCTTGGGACTACGCATTACAAGCCGGGCGCGTCAGGGAGACGCGAGTCATCGTTGAATCGTGCATTCCGTTCGACTACGAGATCACCCAGTTGACCGTGCGTGCGCTCGGCACTTCCGGGGAGGTGGAAACTTTCTTCTGTGAACCGGTGGGCCACGTTCAGGTCCGTGGCGATTATGTTGAGTCCTGGCAGCCACAGCCCATGTCGCCATTGGCGCTGTCGCGGGCACGCGATATCGCGCGCCGCGTCACGGACGCTTTGGGAGGGCGCGGCATTTTTGGTGTCGAGCTATTCGTAAAAGGCGACGACGTCTGGTTCTCCGAGGTCAGCCCGCGACCGCACGACACCGGGCTGGTGACCCTCGCCACGCAGCGTCTCTCCGAGTTCGAGCTGCACGCGCGCGCCATTCTGGGGCTGCCGGTGGATACCCGCCTGCGGCGGCCGGGAGCGTCGGCCGTGATCTATGGCGGCATGGACGAGCAGGGCATCGCCTTCGAGGGTGTGGCGGAAGCCCTGGCCGTGCCCGAATCCGATTTGCGCCTTTTCGGCAAGCCGGAAAGCTTTCTCAAGCGCCGCATGGGCGTGGCCGTGGCCAGCGCAGACACCATCGGCGACGCGCGTGGCCGTGCCAAGCTGGCGGCGAGTCGCGTCAGGCCGGTCAAGGGGTGAGACGAAGGTTTGAGGCTTGGGGCGACATTCCAGCGGACAACGTTTCGCCGGAAGCGTCGGGGCTATTTTGATTGGTATGGATGGGCGCGGTACTGGAGCCCATGATCTCCTCGGATGCTGTTCAGATATCGCCCGGAATCCGGAGCCTCATCGCCGGAATCGACGAGTTCAAGGGGGCATGGCATGCGCCCGGTACACTGGCGCCGGATCGGTTGTCCGCATTGCGCAGGGTCGCCACGATCGGCTGCATCGGTTCGTCCAACTGCATTGCGGGCAGCTTGCGATTGGGTCGTCTTACCGCCGCGCATGACCTATTTGGCGGTGGCTCCGCCGGTCGGCAAGTGGGGGAAGTTCCGCATCGAAACGACGCGGCGGCCGCTCGGCTCCGCGACAGCTACTCAGCGCTAGTCGTGCTTGCCGAACACCCGCGGCTCAGCGGGACCGTGAGGAGCCGTTCAAAGACTGATTTCACGTTCGAGTCGTGTCGAGCCCGCGAGCGTCGCTCGCCATTCCTGCCGAGAATGCCCGTCTCAGGCTCCGCATCACCGTGCCGATCAAGGGCAGCCTCATGTACAGTTCCTCCGCCGCGTCCCAATAGTCGCGGTGGTAGGCGATCCGGCCGTCCTCGGCGAAGCGCAGATGCGAGATACCGCGGATCGTCTGTTTCTGAACCCGCCGCCAGCGGCGCACACCGAAGTGGAACTGCCAGATCAGGACTGCGCCCTCTTCGTCTGCCAGTTTCTCGGTGACGACAAAGCGCGGATCCGTGACTTGTTCGAACATGTGCTCGAAAATGCGCTCAATCGCTTTGACACCGCGAACTTCGTTGAACGGATCCTTGAACCACGCGCCCTCGGCATAGTACTCGGGGAGATGCCTCAGGCTGTCCGCCGTAAGTTCCTCGTAGAAGCGAATCAGTTCATCCAGGGTCACATTAAGCTCCGGTGAAACGGCGCACCAGGGGAAAGTACCAGCGATAGGGCAGGTGGGCGAGCAGTTTCATCACCCGCGTGAATCGCTTGGGAAAGTGAATTTCGAAATCGCCTGCCGCGAAGCCAGCCACCATATCGGTGGCAGCCTGCTCTGGCGTGATCAGCGCAGGCATGGAGAAGTCATTCCTGTCGGTGAGCCGCGTGGCGACAAAGCCGGGATTGACGACCCAGACGCCGATGCCTTGCGGTGCCAGATCGATATATAGGCACTCTGCAAAGTGGATCAGCGCCGCCTTGCCGGGGCCGTAGGCGAGGGCCTTGGGTAAACCTCGATAGCCAGCAACGCTGGCGACGAAGGCGATACCGCCGCCCGGCCTAAGGTCGGGCAGGACTGCGGCGGCGAGGCGCATGGCGCCGTTGAAGTTGACGGACACGACCTCTTCTGCGGTCTTGAGGTCGAAGGCGCCCGTGCGCATCGGCACATAGTTGCCGGCGAGATAAACGACCAGGTCGACGCCGCCCCATGTCGCGAGCAGCGTGTGGCGAGCGTCACGAAGGCTCGCCGCGTCGATCGCGTCGCACGCGAGAATCAACGCATTGCCGATGCCGAGCGCGTTCAGTTGGGCGCCGCTGCGCGCCGAGAGAGCCAGACGGGCGCCGCGTCCCTCCAGATCCCTGGCGACGGCGGCGCCGATGCCGGCCGATGCTCCGATCAGCCAGACGCGCTTTCCCTGCCAGTCGGTGATCTTCGGGTTCATCGCTTCACGAAGGTCAGCGTCACTTCACCCAGTTTGATGCCCCACTTGGACATGTAGGAACGACTCAACATCACCTTGCCGTCCATGAGGAACATCCAGTCGTCGAAGTCGACCTTATAGGTCTTGCCCTCTACGGGCAGGGCCAGCACGTAGCGCCAACGCAGGGCGTTGCCGGCGACTTCGCCCACTGCCTCGCCAACCACGTCGTCGGCTGTCCCGAGAAACGTGCCGTCGGGCTGCCTATTAAGCTTCCAGACGCGCCTTGAGGTCGTGCCGTCCGACCACTTGAAGTTCTCGTCGAGCACGCCGGTGTCGCCGTTCCACTTGGCGTCGATGACGACATGGAAGCGCCTCTCCACTTCGCCCGAGCGGCCCTGGAACATGCCCCAGGCGTCGAGCGTGCCGTTGAGGTAGGTCTTGAGGTCGAGCGTCGGTTGTTCGGCACGGTACTGTTCGACGCCGGTGGTGGTGCAGCCGGCGAGGCCAAGGGTGAGTGCAGCAAGCATGATTTTCATCTTTCGACCTCCAGGGTTGAGCGCCAGCGCCAGAGCAGCGTCGCCGCGATGGCCTTGAAGGCTAACGGCAGCAGGGCGTAGGCGAAGACGAGAGCGGACAAGCCGTCGGTCGAGCCCGGCGAATAGCCGAGCGCGGCGAGCAGCGGCAGCGACAGGCCGGCGGCCAGCGCGAGGTTGAGTTTGGCGACGAAGTTCCACAGGCCGAAGCAAGCGCCGGCCCGGCGCAGGCGCTTGCCGATGTCGGCGGCGATGGCGGCGGGCAGCGCGAGGTCGGCACCGAGCGCCATGCCCGAGGCGAGACAGATGGCCGCAAAGGGCCACAGGTCGCCGCTGCCGAGCTGGCTGGCGCCGGCGAAGGCGGCGATGGACAGCAACATGGCCGCGAACCAGCTCGCGACGCGGCCGTAGCGCGCCGCGAGCTTGACCCACAGCGCTAGCGAGACGGCACCGGCGACGAAGTACAGCGCCAGCAGCGGTCCGCTGGCCGACTCCAGGTGCAGCACGTCGGCGACGAAGAACAGGAACAGCGTGGCGGGCAGCGCGGAGGCGATGCCGTTGGCGACGAACACCAGCAACAGGCGGCGGAAGGCCCGGTCGGCCAGTGCGTCGCTGGTGGCGTGCCACCATGGCTGACCCGCCCGAAGGGCGCAGGACGCCACGAAGTGGCGGTCCCAATCAGCGCGAGGGATGGAGCGAAGCTCCGCACTTTCAGCAGGCACCATCGGTCCACTACCGACACGCGAAAACGTGACCAGCGCGGTGACCAGCAGGACGGGCGGCAGCACCCACGACAGCCGCTCGACGCCGGTGACGAAATCTGCGGCCAACACGGCCGGCAGCGCGGCGGCCAGCACCACGCCGAGCAGGCCAAAGCCTTCGCGCGCGGCGGTGAGTCGGGTGCGCAGGCCCGACGTTTCGCCGACCTCCGCCCCCCAGGCCTGGTAGGCGACGGTCGCCGCCGAGAAGCCGAAGGAGGTCAGTGCAAG
>JAPUEF010000346.1:0-1867 GCA_027492655.1 Alphaproteobacteria bacterium
CTGGTGGCCCGGATGTATCAGCTCCAGAGTCTGGAATCCGACAAATACAGGACGCTGGCCGTAGATAACCGGATCAACCTGCAGCTGCTGCCGCCGCCGCGTGGGCGCATCGTGGATCGGCAGAATGTCGAGCTGGCGGGGAACAGGCCGAATTATCGCGCGCTGCTGGTGCCGGACCAGACGGAGTCGATCGACGAGTCGCTGGATCTGCTGGCGCGCTTCGTCACCATCACGCCCAAACAGCGCGAGAAAATCCGCCGCGAGTCCCGCACCAAGGCGGGTCTCGCCGCCGTGACTGCGGCTGACGGGCTGGACTGGGATACGTTCTCGAAGATCAATCTCGCGGCGCCCGATCTGCCGGGGATCGTCGCCGATGTCGGGCAGGTGCGGACCTATCCGTTCAGCACGCAGCTGAGCCATGTGCTGGGCTATGTCGCGGCCGTGTCGGAGAGCGATCTGAAGAACCGCGACGACGGCGATCCGCTGTTGCGGCTGCCCGGCTTTCCGATCGGCAAGAACGGCGTGGAGCGGGCGGTCGATCGCGAGCTGCGCGGCAAGGGCGGCGTGCGGCAGGTGGAAGTGAACGCGCATGGGCGCGTGATCCGTGAACTGGATCGGCAGGACGGCAAGCCGGGCGCGGATGTCGAGCTGACGCTGGATATGGAGATCCAGGCCTTCGCGCAGGAGCGGATGAGCGGCGAGAGCGCCAGCGCCGTTCTGATCGACGTGCATAACGGCGATATTCTGGCTTTCGTCTCCAGCCCCGGTTTCGACCCGAACGAGTTCATCACGGGCTTCAGCCAGCAGCGCTGGGAGGAGATGAACTCCGACCCTTACAAGCCGTTGCTGAACAAGGCGCTGGCGGGCGAGTACGCGCCGGGGTCGACCTTCAAGGTGTGTACCGGTCTGGCCGGAATGGCGGCGGGGGCGATCGACGGCAATACGCGCATCCGTTGTCCCGGCTATCTGAAGCTGGGCAGCCATACCTTCCACTGCCATCGTGGCGGCGGCCATGGGGCGGTGAATGTTTCGGACGCGCTGAAAGTCTCGTGCAACGTCTTCTTCTATGAAGTCGGGCGGCGGATCGGCCTCGACGCCATCGCGGGCATGGCGCACCGGCTGGGTCTTGGCGAGAAGTTCGGCTTTCAGGTGCCGGGCGAGCGGCGCGGCTCGATTCCTTCCACCGAATGGAAGATGGAGCGGCTGAAAGAGGAAGTGCGCCCCGGCGACGCGCTGAACGCGGCCATCGGGCAGGGCTATGTCACGGCGACCCCGCTGCAGCTGGCGGTGATGACGGCGCGGATCGCCAATGGCGGCTATGCGGTGATGCCGCGCATCGTGCGGGCGGTGGGCGGCGCGCCGCTGACGCCGCCGCCGGCTCCATTCATGGACATTCCGGCCGAGCATCTGGGATTGATCCATCATGGCATGGATGCCGTGGTGAACGCGGCGGGCGGCACGGCCGGGCGCTCGCGGCTGACCGGCGATTTCAAGATGGCCGGCAAGACCGGCACCGCCCAGGTACGCGGCGCGAAAGCCGTGGGCGGCACGCTGAAAGGCAATGCGGTGCCGTGGCATCTGCGCAACCACGCGCTGTTCATCTGCTTCGCGCCGGTGGAAGCGCCGCGCTATGCGATGGCGGTGGTGGTGGAGCACGGGCAGGGCGGATCGAAGGCCGCCGCCCCTATCGCCAAGGACATCATGCAGAAGGTGCTGGAGAAATATCGCGATCCGGCAGGCGCGCCTGTCGCCAGCATCGTGCCGGCCTGACGATGGCGATACGGGCGCTCGCGCTGGACAGGCCGCGGCCCTCGCCGCTGCGCAAACTGCTGGATCTGCACTGGCCGTTGCTGCTGGCGGTTGCGGC
>JAPUEF010000346.1:1899-4708 GCA_027492655.1 Alphaproteobacteria bacterium
GATCGTCCGCTTCCTGGTGGGGCTGGGCATTCTGGTGGCGTTCGCGATGATCGACATTCGATTGTGGATGTCGGTCGCCTATCTCTTCTATGGCGCCTGCATCCTGCTGCTGCTGGTGGTCCAGTTCATGGGCAAGATGGGCAAGGGCGCGGAGCGTTGGATCGATCTGGGCGTCATCCAGATCCAGCCTTCCGAGCTGATGAAGCTGGCGTTGGTGCTGGCGCTCGCCCGCTATTTCCACGGCAAGAGCTACGAGGACGCGGTGAAACTGCGCAGCCTCATCGTGCCGCTGGGCCTGATCGGCCTGCCGGTGGTGCTGGTGCTGATGCAGCCCAATCTGGGGACCGCGACGATCCTGTGCTTCATCGGGGCGACGATCCTGTTCGTATCGGGCCTGCGCTGGTGGATCATCATCCTGGTGCTGACGGGGGTCGGTGCGGCCATTCCGCTGGCCTATGAGATGCTGCATCCCTATCAGCGGGAGCGCATCGACACGTTCCTGGACCCCAGCCGCGATCCGCTGGGCGCGGGCTACAATATCACCCAGGCCAATATCGCGATGGGATCGGGCGGTCTGTTCGGCAAGGGCTTTATGAACGGCACGCAGAGCCAGCTCGACTTCCTGCCCGAGAAGCACACCGACTTCATTTTCGTGATGCTGGGCGAGGAATTCGGACTGGCCGGATGTCTGGTGCTGATGGGGCTTTACGCGCTGGTGCTGATCATAGGGCTGTCGATAGCGCTGGGCGCGCGGGCGCATTTCGCGCGCGTCGTGGCGCTGGGTCTGACGATGAACGTGCTGGCCTATATCCTGATCAATATGGCGATGGTCATGGGCCTGATTCCGGTGGTCGGCATTCCGTTGCCGCTGGTTTCCTATGGCGGGACGGCCATGCTGACGGTGATGATGGGCTTCGGCATCATGATGAGCGTCTATGTCCACCGGGAGCGGGAAATCCCCCGGCAAACCGGCTTCCTCATTTAGTCGAAACTCCCGCTGGACAGGGCGTGCGGCGTCATCTATACGCGCCCTCCCGTGGGTGATTAGCTCAGTTGGTAGAGCAGCTGACTCTTAATCAGCGGGTCGAAGGTTCGAATCCTTCATCACCCACCATTTCCCTTCACATTGCGCCTGTGAGGCGGCCGTTGCCGCAGCGGTAGCTCGCGTAGCAGCGCTACTGCGTGGCGTAGATCCGGGCTCCGCGATAGGCGGCGGCATACTGGGCCGGGGCCTCCTTCGGCAGGAACGCCTGCAGGGCGGCTTCCTGCGAAGCCATCGAATCGTAAGCCTTGTCGCGCGGCATCGCGGCGATGAGGTCGAAGACCTTCTGCGGCGACTGGCTCCACAGCCAATGGAAGAAGACGACGTTGCCGTAGTCCATCTGCAGCACCGACTTGGCGTCTGCGATCTCGGCGAAGCCCTGATTGACCTTGGACTGCGCCGTGAAGCCCGGATAGGCCAGCATGCCGACCAGATCCGCCGAACCTTCGCGCCACCAGGCGGAGGTCTCCAGCGCCATCTGGTGCGACCAGTTCCACGACTGGACGCAGTGGAAGGCCTCGTGCGCCACGATGAACTTGAACATCAGCAGATTGTCTTCCGGCGCGATGCGCGAGGCGGTCACGACTTCGAGCGCGATGACGCATTCGGCTTTGCCGCGCCAATAGGTGACGCCGGACATGCGGGCCTCGCGGCGTTGGCCGTAGGCTTCGACGGGCAGGATGGAGACGTTGTGGAATTTCAGGTCGCCGCGCTCCCTGGAGACGATTTCGAAAGAGCGTGCGATGGCCTCGTAGGCGGCCTCGGCATAGCCGGGCGGCAGGGTCGCATCTTCGTCGTCGTCGTGAAGCAGGCGGAGCGTGACGGTCTGGTCGGCGATCTTCAGCTTCGAGCGGCTGACTTCGCGGCAGGCGATGTCGTCGTTGAAAATTTGCGCCTTGAAGACCGCGCCGTTGCAATCCATCGGCTCGCCGACCGGCTGGGCGGGTAGAAGAATCGCCGGCGCAGGCTGCGCGGCGGCCAGAAAAACGCCCAGAAACAATGACTGAAACATGGATACCCGACGGCCCCGACTCGACGTGAGCGGCAGTCTAGAACGACGCGATTAACGCAGTTTCGCGGACGGTGTCGCTAAATTCTGCTTAATTTGAGCGATCGGCGGGCCGGGTTCGGCGGAATGTCGCAGGCTCGGCCGGATCGCGGAACCGGAGTTCCTCGCGGTCGTTTATGCTGTATCGCCCAGCGAGGGGGCGCAGGAGGGTATGCTTATGACACTGGAAGGCATCATTATCTGGCTTATCATCGGCGCCATCGCAGGTTGGTTGGCCGGTGTGATCGTGAAAGGCGCGGGCTTCGGTCTGGTCGGCAACATCATTATCGGCATTGTGGGCGCGTTCCTGGCGGGCTGGCTGCTGCCGCGCCTGGGACTGACGTTCGATCTGGGCAACGTCTATGCGACCCAGATCGTCTATGCCGCGATCGGCGGTGTCGTCGCGCTCATCATCCTGTCGCTGATACGCCGAGCGGCGTGACGTCTATTTCGACAGCGCGCCGGATTTCAGGAGCGCTTTCGTCGCAGGCAGGATGATACGGCGGTCGGTCTTCAGCAGGGCCGGCCGCTTTCCTTTATAAGCGGTGCGGCTGAGCAGGTCGCGGATGATGTTGATGCGGGCCTGCTTCTTGGAATCGGCGTGAACGGCGGTCCAGGGGCCGTGTTTGTGGCTGGTGCGGGCCAGCATGACGTTCCGCGCCTTGGTGTAGGCAGACCATTTTTCGATGGCGCAGGCGTCGATCGGCGAAATCTTCCAC
>JAPUEF010000347.1 GCA_027492655.1 Alphaproteobacteria bacterium
GCGGGGCGCGAGAGCGGCGGCGCCGGCAGGATTTCGTTGCCGTAGCATTCCTGGAAGCCGCCGCGCGGGCTGGGCGACATGATGGTGACGGCGCTGCCGGTGCAGATCGTGGCGGCGTTGGCGGGATCGTCCTCGTTGGAGAGGACCACGCGGTCGGACCAGTTGAGATCGGGGCAGACGCCGGTGACGCGCAAGTGATAGGCGCGCGAACTGCCGACCTGGATCAGCGCGGTTTCGCGGTCGATCGGCTGAAATGCGGTGACTTCGGTGGTTTTGAAACAACTGCGCACGGCTGGCGCGTCAGCGAGCGTGCTTTTGCCGCCGGCGCAGGCCGCGAGCGGCATGGCGAGAAGGAGAAAAGTGACGGCGGCGCGCTTCGACATGAGGGTTCCTGTGATTCCCTTGCCGAGCTTAGGCGATCGGCAGCGCGTTCGCGTCGCATTTCCGTGACGGTTGCGTTGGCCTAGCCTGACGGCGGTTCGGAGATTTTCATGCTGCGTCCGCTCGCCATCGGAATTCCGATCATCCTGGTCGTGGTGATCGGCTTCGTCGTCGGCATGAATACGGTGCCGTTCGACAGCCCGTACTTCAAATATGTGATCATCGGCTATGTCGTGCTGTTTCCCGCGGCGCTGCTCTACACGATCATCGGCACGATACGGGGCGCGAAACGGCTGGTGGCCGGCGGCGATGTCAGCCTGCGCCAGCGCGGCGAGCGCACCATGGCGACGGTCGTGGCGGCGCGGCCGATGAACATGACGCTGCGGGTGGGCGGCGGGCCGCAGCACGACCTGTATGCCGTGCGGCTGAAGCCCGACAACCGGACGCCGCAGATCGCGACGACCAAGGCCGGGGCCCTGACCGGCGCGCCTGCGGTCGGCGACCGTGTGGCGGTCTATCGGGACCCCGACAATGCGAAGAATTTCTTCGTGGACTGGGCGGAAGCCGACGGCGCGCAGCATAGGCCGGCGGATCGGGGCACCGGCCAGATCGTCTCGCAGGCGCAGGCGCTGGCGGCGCGCACGGGCGGGCAGGTTCACGTGGCGCGCGCAGACGGCGCGGCGGCATCGTCCGAGGCCTATCGCGCGCCGCCGCCTGAACATGCCCCGCCGGTCGAAGGCGAAGGGCTGGAGGGGCGGGCGCGGATCGAAGGTCTCAAACCTTATCCCGACGGGACGTACGATCTCGATCTTTATGTCACGCCGCGCGGGCGAAGCTCGTACCGGGTGGCGGCGCGGGTGCCGGTGCCGGCGGGAACCGGCATTCTGGAGCGCGGGCAGACCTTGAAGGTGAGGATCGACCCGGACATCGCCAGCCGGGTCGAGGTGATCTGGGACTGAGCCGGCCTCAGACCGATAGCGGCCAGTGGCCGATGAGGCCGAAATCGGCGACGCCTTCCCAGACCATCTTCACCGCGACATAGACGATCACCGCAAGGCCGATCCAGGCGATCCAGCGGTGCTTTTCCAGCAGTTTGGCGATCAGGGTCGCGGCGACGGCCATCAGTATGACCGAGATGACCAGGCCGACGATCAGCACCCATTCATGCCCGGCGGCGGCGCTGGCGACGGCCAGCACGTTGTCGAGCGACATCGACAGATCGGCGATGACGATCTGGCTGATCGCGCGCCACAGGCCGGTGGTGGCGCCGCCGGCTGCGGCTTCGCGCTCGGCTTCGGCCAGTTTCTCCAGCCCATGGGCGGGCTGCATCAGATCCTTCAGGAAGCGCCAGCAGACCCACAGCAGCAAAAGGCCGCCCGCGAGCTTCACGCCCTTCAGTTCGAGCAGCTGCACCGTGACGACCGCGAACGAAATCCGCATGATCACGGCCAGCGCGATGCCGAACACGATGACCTTGGTGCGGATCTGCCGGGGCACGCTGGCGGCGGCGAGGCCGACCACGATGGCGTTGTCGCCCGCCAGAACGAGATCGATGACGAGGACCGACCAGAGCGCGGTCAGTTCCGAGGGCGAAATCCAGTCGAACATGGGGTTCCGTAACTAAAACGAAGCTGGCGTCAGGGCGCGAAGCGGGTGAGGGCGCCGGACGCGCGGCGCGTCACCACGCCTTCCGACACACGGGTATAAACGAGGCTCATCGTGGCGTCCTCGATGGTGCGCACATAGGTCTGCAGCTCGGTCTTACCGTCTTCGGCGAGCGCGAATCCGCTGACCGTGAGCGTGCTTCCGTCGAGCCGGGCGAACCACAGCGCCTGGCCCTTCGCCGGGTCGCCGCCGGCGGCGGCCCAGCGATTCTCGCCGGCCGGGGCGAACACGACCACCGTGTCGGCGGCGATCTCGTCGGGGCGGTTGGGATCGCCGGTCTCCCGCTTCACGGTGGACCATTCCAGTTTGAACCCGCCCTTGCCGTCGTCGGTCAGGGTCACGCCGACATCGCGCACGGAGGTGGGGAAATCGGTCGGACCGACGGTCTCCACCGTGGCCTTGCCGACCCACTGGCCCTCAAAAGGGGCGAGGGCCGGGTCGGCGGCGGCGGCCGCGCTGCAGAGGACAAGGGCGGCAAAGGCGGAAATCAGGGCGGCGAGGCGCATCGCGTCGTCTCCGGGGCTTGGCGCGGCTGCGCCGCGAGATCGGCTGCGGTCCTAGCGCGATTCAGCGCCGTGGGGGAAGGACTTGCGCCGCGAGGCAGAGTTGCGTAACGGCAGGGCATCGAGGTTGGGGGAACCTCTCGCGGGACGCAAGATTTCAGTCGAAATCCGCCGGCTCGCGATGTATGCCCCTGCCCGGGCTAATGAGATTCCAGGGGTAGTTTCCCGTGTCAGCAGCAACGCACGACGAGGCCACGCGCCGCGACTTTCTGTATGTGTTTTCGGGAGCTGCGGCCGGTGTCGGCGTCGCTGTGACCGCGTGGCCGTTTATCGACCAGATGAATCCCAGCGCCGCCACACAGGCGCTGGCGACCACCGAAGTGCCGCTCGGGCCGATCGCCGAGGGCCAGCAGATCACCGTCATGTGGCAGGGCAAGCCCACCTGGGTTCGCCGCCGCACCGCCGCCGAGGTGGAGCAGGTGCGCGGCATGCCCGATTCGGCGCTGAAGGCGCCGCAGGCCGACCAGGACCGCGTGAAGAAGCCCGAATGGCTGGTGGTGATCGGAATCTGCACCCATCTGGGCTGCATTCCGAACCGCGACGACGTGGTTCAGCCCGGCGGTTATCTCTGCGCCTGTCACGGCAGCGTCTATGACGCCTCCGGCCGCATCCTGCGCGGCCCGGCCCCGGAAAACCTGCACGTGCCGCCGTACGCGTTCGTTTCCGACACCCTGATCCGCATCGGCTGAGCGAGAGAGACGTCACATGGCATCCGGTCCCTCCACTTACGAGCCGTCGAACGGCCTGACCCGCTGGCTCGATTCGCGGCTTCCGGTCCTGCGTTTCGCGAACGACAATCTGCTGTCGTTCCCGACGCCGAAGAACCTGAACTATTCGTACACGTTCGGCGCGATCCTGGCGTACTGCCTGGTGATCCAGATCGTGACGGGCATCGTGCTGGCGATGCACTTCATCCCGAACGCGGCGCTGGCCTTCGGCAGCGTCGAATACATCATGCGCGACGTGAACTATGGGTGGCTGATCCGCTACATCCATATGAACGGCGCGTCGTTCTTCTTCATCGCCGTCTATGTCCACATCTTCCGCGGTCTCTATTACGGGTCGTACAAGGCGCCGCGCGAGATCCTGTGGATCCTCGGCGTCATCATCTATCTGCTGATGATGGCCACCGCCTTCCTCGGCTACACGCTGCCCTGGTCGCAGATGTCGCTGTGGGGCGCCAACGTGATCACCAACCTGCTCGGCGCGCTGCTGGGCCAGGACTTCACGCAGTGGCTGTGGGGCGGTTACTCGGTCGATAACCCGACGCTGCAGCGCTTCTTCTCGCTGCACTACCTGCTGCCGTTCGTGATCGCGGGCGTCACCGTGCTGCACATCTGGGCGCTGCACCATGTCGGCAACAACAACCCGACCGGCATCGACCCCAAAGGTCCGCAGGACACCGTGCCGCTGATGCCGTACTACACCGCGAAGTACTATTTCGTGATCGCGCTGTTCACGATCGCCTTCGCGGCGGTGACGTTCTATGCGCCGAACCTGTTCGGCCATGTCGATCACTATGTGGAAGGCAATCCGCTGAAGACACCGGCCCATATCGCGCCGGAATGGTATCTCGGCGCCTTCTACGCGATGCTGCGCGCCGTCGATTTCAACTTCATCCTCGACTCCAAGGTGCTTGGCGTTCTGGTGATGCTGGGCGCGATCGCCATCCTGTTCCTGGTGCCCTGGCTCGACACCTCGAAAGTGCGTTCGGCGCGCTATCGCCCCGTCTACTGGTGGTGCTTCTGGATCTTCGTCGCGAACTTCGCGGTGCTGAGCTGGGCTGGCCTCCAGCCGGCCGGCACCGTCCTGTTCCAGACGGGCGCCGACGCCGACGGCAATCCGGTGGGCTTCAACATCACCCATCTGTCGCAGATCGGCACCGTGTTCTATTTCGGCTTCTTCATCGTGATCATGCCGCTGCTGGGTCTGTTCGAGACGCCGCGGCCGCTGCCGGACAGCATCGCGTCGTCGGTGCTGAAGAAGAAGGGCGGCGCCGGGGCGCCTGAGGGTGCGGCCGCCGCACCCGAGACGCGCGTGTAAGGAGCGGACGAAAGAGCCATGCGCAAGATCACTCTCGCCGCTGTC
>JAPUEF010000348.1:0-2129 GCA_027492655.1 Alphaproteobacteria bacterium
GCCACCTTGATGTTGCGCGTGCCCAGCTCGACCTGATCGTCGAGATTCTTGTATTCGCGCTTGTCCCAGACTTTCACGGCCTTGCCGTGGCGGCCCTTGTCCTGGCCGATGCGGACGCCTTCGGGATTGTAGCCGTTATTGCCGAACGGCGAAGTACCGGCCGAGCCGATCATTTTGTTGCCGCCCTCGTGGCGCTTCTTCTGCTCCTCAAGGCGCTTCTGAAGCTCTTCCATGAGCTTCTCCCAACCGCCCAGCGCCTCGATCTGCTTCTTCTCCTCCTCCGAGAGATACTTCTCGGTGAGAGCCTTCAGCCACTCTTCGGGGATTTGCGCCGCCTCGCTGGCGTCGAGCCCTTCCAGTCCCTTGAAGACGTGGCCGAACACACGGTCGAACTTGTCGAGATTGCGCTCGTCCTTCACCAGAACGGTCTTCGCGAGCACATAGAACTCGTCGATCTTCATATCGATGACGTTGGCTTCGAGAGCCTCCATCAGCGCGAGATATTCCTTGAGCGACACCGGCACCTTGGCGGCGCGAAGCTCGTCGAAGAAGTTGAAGAACATGGGCGGGTTTTCCGAATTCCGATTACACCCAGCCTAAACCCGCGATGCGTTCACGCCAAATCCGTGCGCGATATTTTATTTCAAGCTTGCGAAACAAAGCATCTTTGTATGCTTCGGTGCAGGCGCGCAGTCTGTGTGGAAGGGGATGCGCTCCGAATTCCCCCCAGCAACCGTAAGCAACCGTTCGTTCCTCTCGTCCGCCTGCTGTCGGCACAGGACGGAATAGGATTATTAACTCTTCCGGCAAGCACTCTAACCGGCATTCCCGGCGGCGTTTCTTGTTTCAACGACTTTGATGCGGATCATGCCTTGGGCTTCCAGCCGTTGGCGTTCGGCGGCGACACCGTCCTTGCTGAGCATGGCGCGGATGACCTCCGTTCCGTTGGAAGGATCATGCGCCGTGATCGTGTAGGTTATGGTTCTGTCAGTGCTCATGCAGTGAAAACGTCCGGGGAGCCTCGCAGATCCCATCATAAACGCGATGCGACCGGCGATCAGGCCGCGACCGCGCGTATGCGCGCAGGCGACGGCGTCATGTAATCGCGGGTCAGCGGAAGGGCGCGAACGTTCCGGGCGAGTTGAATCTGGAAGACCATCAGGCCCTGATGGCGGAAACCCATTTCGGACGCCGCGAGGTAGAATTCCCACATACGGCAGAAGCGTTCGTCGTAGAGGGCCAGCGCTTCGCCGCGCCGCGCAAGGAAGCGGGCGCGCCAGGCGGCGAGCGTCTTCGCATAGTGCAGGCGCAGGATTTCGATGTCCGTCACCCACAATCCGGCGCGCTCGATGGACGGCAGCAACTCGCTGAGCGCCGGGGTATAGCCGCCGGGGAAGATGTATTTCTCGATCCACGGATTGGTCGCGCCGGGACCGTCGCTGCGACCTATGGCGTGGATGACCGCCGCGCCGTCATCGTTCAGCAGCCGCGCCAGCGTGCGGAAGAAGGCGTCATAATGCGCGACGCCGACATGTTCGAGCATGCCGACCGAGACGACGCGGTCGAAGCGGCCTTCGACGTCGCGGTAGTCCTGAAGACGGAAATCGGTTCGGCGCGCGAGGCCGCGTTGCGTGGCGGCGGTCTTCGCCCAGGCGAGCTGCTCGGTAGAGAGCGTGACGCCGGTGACATGCGCGCCGTGCCGTTCCGCCATCCAGAAAGCGAGCCCGCCCCAGCCCGAGCCGATATCGAGGATGTGGTCGCCGGGCTTCAGCGCCAGCTTGGCGGCGAGGCGCGCGAGCTTGTTGCGCTGGGCCTGCTCGATCGTGTCGGTGTCGCGTTCGAACACCGCGCAGGAGTATTGCCGCTGGCCGTCGAGGAAGAGGTCGTAGAGCTTTTCCGACAGATCGTAGTGATGCGCGACATGCCGGCGTGCGCCGACGCGGCCATTCAGCTGGTGAAGGCGGCGGGCGAAATAACGAAGGACGGCATTGAGCCGCATGAAGGGACCGACATGCCCGCGCCCGAGATTACCCATCAGGACGTCGAGCAGATCGGCGATGGAGCCTTCGGCCAGGTCGAGGCGACCGTCCATATAGGCTTCGCCTAGCGCCACTTCAGGATTGAGCAGC
>JAPUEF010000348.1:2139-4682 GCA_027492655.1 Alphaproteobacteria bacterium
TTCGACCGCGCGGTCGGCAAGGCGAACGGTGACGGCGGGACCGGCACCGTCGCCGAAGAGATGTCGCTGCCCGCCCGCGTCTATGACGGCGAGGCGGCCATGGCGGACGAGGCGTTTCAGTCCAAAGGCGAGAAGACGCATCCGAAACCTCCGTCATGAGGGTTCCGGTGGAATGAACGCGGCGCGGGACCGGCGGGTTCCGACGGCTCAGGCCTTCAGCGCCCTGCCCCAATAATTGTAGCCGAGGCTTTTCGGGGTGCCGGGGAGATACATCGTCTCCAGCCCTTCCACCCGAAAACCGCCGTCTTTCAGCATGTCGGGGATCGGGCGGCAGAGATGGCAGCCGCCCGCGATGCGTTTCCACATCGGCTCGATCCGCGCCTGCCAGCGCGCGACCTTGGCGTCGGGCGCGAGGCCGTGTTCGCAGAACAGCATGGTCGCGCCGGGCTTCATCACGCGGGCGATGCCGGTGAGCGCGCGCGGCACATCGAGGATCGAGCAGAAAGTGTAGGTGACGACCACCGTATCGATGCTGGCGTCGGGCAGATCGATCTCTTCCGCCTTCAGATCGGTGAACGCGACGTCGATGCCGGCGTCCCGCGCCCGTTTCGCCGCGCGCGCGCGCAATTTGGCATGGGGTTCAAGGCCGACGAGCCTGGTGATCTTGGTCTTGTCGTAGAAGGGCAGATTGTGCCCTGCCCCCATGCCGATTTCGAGCACGTCGCCGGTGGCATGCGGCACGATTTTGCGGCGCTGATAGGCGATGGGCTTGGACCCCATCGCCGCATTCAGCAGCGGCGGCAGGACATAGCGGTCGTAGAGGCCCATCGTTTTCTCCCGTGCAACGTGTTCTTTGCTGCAAGGCTATAACACCGCGGGGCCTGCGGCGCTTCATCCTGTTGACCATCCTGTGCAGGGATCGCAAGAGTGCCCCAAACGGGGAACATCGATATGCGCAGGATTTTCAGCCGCCTCGCGGCTCTGTTCGGGTTGACGCTGATGCTGGCGGCGTGCGGGCCGATCTACAATACCGAATACACCTATACGCCGCCCGCCTCGTCACGTGGACAGGCCTGCGTTTCGAGCTGCGAAGCCGATCAGAGCCGGTGCCGCTATACCTGCAGCCGCCGCACCCAGGAGTGCGAGAACGAGAAGCAGGCCATCGCCGACCGCGAATACCGTCGCTATACGCGCTGGCGTCAGGATCAGAACCTGCCGATCGAGAAGAACCGCTACGACTTCATGCCCAGCTATTCCTGCCCGTGGGAAAGCGAGTGCACCGATGTGTGCGATGCCGAATATCGCGCCTGCTTTACGGGTTGCGGCGGGCGCATCGACGCGCGGCAGGTCTGCGTGATGGGCTGCAACCAGAAATAGCCGGCCCGCCTACCAGCCCTTCGCGCCGCCGCCGCCTTTTCCGTCCGGCGCGGCGTGACCGGGAGCGCCGGCGGCGAACTGCGCCGCCGCTTCGGGCGAGGCCTCGGTCTGGTACTTCGCCTTCCATTCGGCCTGCGACATGCCGTAGATCGCCTCGCGGCCCTCGTCCTTGCTGAGAGCCGCGCCTTTCTCGGCGGCGGCCTCGCGGAACCAGTCGCCAAGACAGTTGCGGCAGAAGCCGGCGAGATTCATCAGATCGATATTCTGCACGTCGGAGCGGTCGCGCAGATGCGCGACCAGACGACGGAAAGCGGCGGCTTCGGCGGCGGTTCGGGTGGCGTCGTCCATATGGGTCTCCCGGCGGATTTTATGTCAGGTGAGGGCGGCGAGCGCGGTGCGCAAGGCGGCGGCGATGATGGGCGTCATCTTCGCGACGCCGACCTGATCGGCGATGAGATCCTGACGCACCTCGATGAGCACATTGGGCAGGCCCCGGCTGGTGGCATGGGTCCACAGCGTATCGCCTTCCAGAGCGCCATCGTAAGGCTCGTTATCCCCGGTGACGAGGCCAGCGGCCTCGAACGCCGCGATGAGCGGCTTCGCGAGGCGGTCGTCGCGATCCCACAATATGCCGACCTGCCAGGGCCTCGGGACATCGCGCCAGACCGGCGTGAACGAGTGCATCGAGACGAGCGGCGGCCTGTAGCCGGCTGCCTGAGACCGGGCGATCTCGGTTTCGATGGCCGCGTGATAGGGCGCATGGAAGGCGGCGATACGATGCACGGTTTCGCCGGCATCAGCGCCGGCATTGCCGGGGATCAGCGCACCATCCGAGATTTTCATCACCAGCGTCGGATCGTCCGGCCCGCGATTGAGATCGATCAACAGGCGCGACCAGACGCCCAGCAGCGCCGGGGCGGCGAATTCCGACGCGAGCGCGCGGGTCAACGCACCCGCGCCGATATCCCATGCGATATGGCGCTTGAACTCGGCCTCCGGGAGGCCCAGCGTGCCATAGGCAGGCGGCAGCGCGTTCGATGCGTGGTCGCACAGAAAGATCAGCCGCCCGGGCTGGGCTGCGGGGATGATCTCAAAACCGGGGAGGCCGTTCGCGGACATGGGCGTGTGTAATCCATACGCGCCGAACGCGCACCTGCGGAGCGCCG
>JAPUEF010000349.1 GCA_027492655.1 Alphaproteobacteria bacterium
GGTGGACGCCGCGATCAAGGCGTTCAAGGTCTACGCCAAAAAGGTCGAATTGCCGGACTCGGCGCTGGGCTACACCATGGATCATTCCAGTCTGATCTATCTCTACGGCCCGGACGGCAGCTTCGTGACCGGCTGGGATCCTTCCATCGAGACCGCGAAACTGGCCGCCGAGCTGACGCAGAAGGTCAGATAGACTGCCCTTTTATTGCGCTTGACGCCGCGATTGTGCACCGCACAATCAGCACTTCGCGCTTTGGGGAGCGCGTGGTTCAGGCCTGACCGGAAACCGGCGGGTCACGAGGGGCACGTGAGGCGCTTTTTGCAGAACTTTCTTTATGCCGCGGTGGATACCGCGAAACGCTCGGCGCAGCCGTTTCGGGTAGCGGCGGATTTCAGCGCACAGGCGCTGCGCAATCCGCTGAACCCGTGGTCGCATACCTATGCGGGACGGACCTGGGCGGCGGCGTTCGATGTGTTCGAGAGCTTCACGCGCGTCTATCGCAAGCCCGCCTTCAACCTGCCGCCGCTGACGGTCTATGGCCAGCCGGTCGCGGTGACGGAGACGGTCGCCTGGTCGAAGCCGTTCTGCGATCTGGTTCACTTCGCCAAGGACATGACGGTCTATGCGCCGCTGCGCGCCAAGTTTCCGCACCCCAAGGTGCTGATCGTCGCGCCGCTGTCGGGTCATTTCGCGACCCTTCTGCGCGGCACGGTAGAAGCCATGCTGCCCGAGCATGACGTCTATATCACCGACTGGACCGACGCCCGCGATGTGCCGCTGAAGGCCGGCCGCTTCGGCCTCGACGACTATATCGATTATGTCATGCAGATGCTGCGGCATCTGGGGCCAAACACCCATCTGATGGCGGTGTGCCAACCGGGTCCGGCGTGTCTGGCCGCCGCGGCGCTGATGCACGAGGCGAAGGACAAGGCGAAGCCCGCCTCGCTGACCATCATGGGATCGCCCATCGATGCGCGCCTGTCGCCGACCGAACCCAACCGGCTGTCCGAGACGCGCCCCTATGCGTGGTTCGAGGAGAACATGATCCACCGCGTGCCGCTGCCTTATGCGGGCGCGGGGCGGCTGGTCTATCCCGGCTTTCTGCAGCTGACCGCGTTCATCAACATGAACCGCGAGCGGCATACCAACGCCCAGTACGATTACTTCAAGAATCTCGTGAAGGGCGACGGCGACAACGTGCAGAAGCACCGCACCTTCTATGACGAGTATCTGGCGGTTCTGGACCTGCCGGCGGAATTCTATCTGGAGACCATCGACAAGGTGTTCCAGCGCTTCGAACTGGCCGAGGGCAAACTGAAATATCGCGGCCATACGGTCAGCACCGCCGCCATCAAGGACATGGGCCTGATGACGGTGGAAGGCGAGAACGACGATATTTCGGGCATCGGCCAGACCCAGGCCGCGCATGCGCTGTGTCCGAACATCCCGAAGTCCCGCAAGATCGACTATATCCAGCCGGGGGTCGGCCATTACGGCGTGTTCAACGGCACACGCTGGCGCACCGAAATCCAGCCGCGCGTCCGCGACTTCATCCGCGCCAACGATTGAGGCTGCGGCGTTACGCCGAATTCACGGGGCGGACAGCAGCGCGCAAGCTTCAATATCGTTAGGTCAGCGTCCCTCCGCCTGCCCGGTCTATGCGTCTCTGGCTCCACCGACTGATCGCGATCCTGCCCTTCGCCGCCCTGATCGGGGCGGGGTGGGTGATCCATGTCTTCCTCAACGAACACAGCTATGACGCGCTGACCGCTTCGGTCGACGCCGTGTCATGGCGCGCCGCCGCGCTGTCGGCGGGGTTCACCATCCTCAGCTTCGGCGTCCTGACGCTCTATGACGTCATGGCGGCGCGGTATGCGCGCGCGGAGCTGGGGATCGGCCGGATCGTCAGCGCCGCGCCCATCGTCTATGCCTTTTCCAACAGTCTCGGCGTCTCGATGCTGACGAGCGGCGCGCTGCGGCTGCGCCTCTATGCCTCGGCCGGGGGCGCGGCGGTTACGCGCATGACGGCGTTCTCGACGGTGACGCTGTGGCTCGGCCCCATCGCGTTGCTTCCGTTTTCGCTGGCCGCCGTGGGGCAGACGACGACGGCGATCCTGGCCGGCGTCGCGGCGGCGATCATCGTCGTCGGCTATGTCACCGCCGCATTCTGGTGGAAGCGGCCGCTGAGCGCCGGCGGGGCGAACCTGACCGCCCCCACCCCCGGCATGGCGCTGGCGCAGGTCGCGGTGTCGCTGGCCGACTGGATCGTGGCGGGGCTGGTGCTGGTGGCGCTGGTGCCGGCCGAGGTCGCGCCCCCCGAGGCCGTGCTGGCGGCGTTCCTGATCGCGCAGGCGCTGGGATTGTTCAGCCATCTGCCCGGCGGCATCGGGGTGTTCGAGGCGGCGATGGCCGCGCTGCTGACGGCGCAAGGCGGCGCGGCGGCGCTGGCCGGGCCGCTGATCGTCTATCGCATCATCTACTACGTGGCGCCGCTGGCGATCGCCGCCGTCGCGCTGGCGATCCGTGAAACGTGGGAACGCCGCGCGCTGTTCGCCGAAGCGCGGCGCGTTCTCACGCCCGGCCTTCGTTTCCTGACGCCGCCTTTGCTGGCGGTCGCGGCCTTCGCGGTCGGCGGCGTGCTGCTGATTTCGGCGGTGACGCCGGGCGTCGCCGAACGTCTGGACACGCTGGAGGATTTTCTGCCGATCGGGGTGATCGAGGCTTCGCATCTCGCCTCGGTCGCGGCCGGCATCGCGCTGTTGTTTCTGGCGCGCGGCCTCGCTCGCCGCCGCCGCGACGCCTTCAACGTGACGCTGATCGTGCTGGGCGTCGGCATCGTCGCCTCGTTGCTGAAAGGCGTCGATTACGAGGAGGCGATCATCGCCGGCGCGGCGCTGGGGCTGCTGTGGCTGGCGCGCGGGTTTTTCTATCGCCGGGCCGGCAGCTTCGATCTGGGCCTGACGCCCTTCTGGCTCGCCGCCATCGCCGCGACGCTGGGCCTCAGCGTCTGGCTGGGCTTCTACGTCTTCCGCGATGTGCCCTACGATGCTTCGCTGTTCACCACGACCGCCATCGACAACGACGCCGGCCGCTTCCTGCGCGCGCTGGTGCTGGGTGCGGTGCTGGTGTTCTCGGCGCTGCTGGTCTGGCTGCTGAGCCTGCGCCACCCCGAAGCCGACGAAGCGCCCGCCGCCGATGATCTGGCCGTCGCGGCCCGCATCGCCGACGCGTCGCCCGAGACGATGGCGCAACTGGCGATGCTGGGCGACAAGCGATTTCTGTTCGATACCGCAAAGACCGGTTTCATCATGTTCGCCGAGTCCGGCCGCAGCCGCGTGGCGCTGGGCGATCCCGTCGCGCCCTCGCGCGAGGCGAAGCGCGATCTCGTCTGGCGCTTCATGGAAGACTGCGACGCCGCCGACCGCTGGCCGGTCTTCTATCAGGCGTCGGAAGACCTGCTGCCGCTTTATCTCGACGCCGGACTGGCCGCGAACAAGCTGGGCGAAGAGGCGCTGGTCGATCTGAAAACCTTCTCGCTGGCCGGCGGCAAGATGGCCGGGTTGCGGCAGGGCGCGCGCGCCGCCGAGCGCAAGGGGCTGGTCTTTTCGGTCGTGCCGGCCGAGGGCGTCGCCGCCATCCTGCCCGAGATGAAGGCGGCGTCGGACGCCTGGCTGACGGAGAAGAAAGGCGGCGAGAAAGGCTTCTCGCTCGGGCGCTTCGATGCGGCCTATCTGATGCGCTATCCGGCGGCGATCGTGCGCGATGGCGAAGGGCGGCTTCTCGCCTTCGCCAATCTGTGGATCGGCGCGGACAAGGCCGAGCTGTCGGTCGATCTGATGCGGCACGCGGCGCATCCGCCGCAGGGTCTGATGGACTTCCTGTTCGCCAATGTTCTGCTGTGGGGGCAGACGGAGGGCTTCGCGCGCTTCAATCTGGGCATGGCGCCGATGTCCGGCCTGTCGCGCCATCGCCTCGCGCCGCTGTGGCAGCGGGCGGGCAGCTATATCTTCAGCCGCTGGGGCGCGCTCTACAATTTCCAGGGCCTCAGATCCTACAAGCAGAAATTCATGCCGCACTGGGAGGGACGCTATCTGGTCTCGCCCGGCGGCGCGCCGCTGGCGCGCGTGCTCATTCATGTGACCGCTCTGGTGTCGGGCGGCTTGTTGGGAGCGATCCGTAAATGACCATTCTGTCTCTGCTGCTGACGGCCGCCGTTGCGGCGTCGCCGGTGCCGTTGAAGGCCGCCGCGACCTATCGGCCGGACGGCCCTCCGAACGCGCTGGTCGTGTTCCTGAGCGGCGATGGCGGCTGGAATCTGGGCGTCGTCAGCATGGCGAAGACGCTGACCAAAGAAGGCGCGGCGGTCGCGGCGCTGGATACGCCGAAAATGCTGGCCGCGCTGGACGCCTCCGCGCCCGATGGCTGCGCCGATCTGGGCGGGGCGATCGAGGCCTTCGCCAATGAGGAACGCGCGGCGCTGAACGTGCCGGCCGATGCGCCGCTGATCCTGGCGGGATATTCGTCGGGCGCGACAGCGGTTTACATCGCGCAGGCCGCGATGGCGAAGGACGCGGTTCTGGGATCGGTCGCGCTGGGCCACTCCGTGACGCAGCGGCAGAACATGTCGGGCGAGACGGCGAAGCTGA
>JAPUEF010000350.1 GCA_027492655.1 Alphaproteobacteria bacterium
TATTCCTTCATGCCGCGATAGCCGAGCACCTCGATCTCGCCGCCGGTCATGCCGGCGACAGGGAAATGGTTGTCGTCGTCGCCGCGCGGCTTGGGCGCGAGCAGCATCGAGAGACCCTTATAACCGGGGGCATCGGGATCGGTGCGGACGAGGACGGTCATCACGTCGGCGCGGGCGGCGTGGGTGATCCAGGTTTTATTGCCGGTGATTTTCCAGACATCGCCGTCGCGCGTGGCGCGGGTGCGGAGCGAGCCGAGGTCGGAGCCGGTATTGGGTTCGGTGAAGACGGCGGTGGGGAGGATTTCGCCCGACGCGATCTTCGGGAGCCATTCGTCCTTCTGTTCCAGCGTGCCGCCGCCGAGGATGAGTTCGGCCGCGATCTCGCTGCGCGTGCCGAGCGAGCCGACGCCGATATAGCCGCGGCTGAGTTCTTCCGAGACGACGCACATGGCGGTCTTGCCGAGGCCGGCGCCGCCGAAGCCTTCAGGGATCGTGAGGCCGAAGACGCCGAGCTGGCCCATCTCCTCGACGACGCTCATCGGGATGAACTCGTCGCGCATGTGCCAGCCATTGGCGAACGGCACGACCTTTTCGTCCGCGAATTTGCGGAACTGGTCGCGGATCATCTCCATCGTCTCGTCGAGGCCGGTGACGCCGTGGCTGGCGGCATTGGGATGCGCGGCGATGAGTTCGGCGAGGCGGGTCTTCTTCGTCTGATCCTGCGCGGCGCGGGCAGGGCCGGCGGCGACGGCCCAGAAGGCGGCGATGTCGGCGTCGGTGAGGCCGAGATCGTAGGGGCGGACGATTTCGCCCTGGCTCATCGGGATGCCGCCGACGATCTGGAGCGCGTATTCGCCGACGCCGATTTCGAGGATCAGCGTTTCGATCTCGCCGAACTTGCCCTCCGCCGAGACGCGGCCGCGCCAGTGATGGAGCTGGCGCAGCGCCTCCACATAGGTGGCGAGCCACGAGAAGCCATGCGCGGCATGCTGTTCGCGCTCCATCAGAGCGGCGGAGATTTTGCCCTTGTCGGAGAGCTTTTCGCGCAGGGCGGCGCGCGCGGCTTCGAGCAGGGTTTCGGCGGCTCCGACAAGGGCGGGCAGCTGGGCAAGGGTCTGGGAGCTCATGCGGCGATCCTGAAGCGGCGGAATGGCGAAGGAAGGTGTGGTATGGCGCGCCCGGCGCGCGTATTCCATAGGCGCGATGCGGGATAATATTTGAAATGCCGGGCGAAACCGGACAGCCGCGCGGCGTGCGCGCGGTGGTGATCGATGCGGTGAACCGCTTCGTGCTGAACGACAACTGGGCGATCGCCAGCGACATCGCGCTGGCCGTTCTGTTGTCGCTGTTTCCGTTCCTGATCATCGTAACCGCGGTCGCTTCGCTGCTGGGCAGCGAGGATCTGGCGCGCGAGGCGGCCGATCTGGTGCTGGCGAGCTGGCCCAAACAGGTGGGCGAGCCGCTGGCGAGCGAGGTGATGCGGGTGCTGACCGGGCAGCGGCGCGATCTGCTGACCATCGGTTCGGTGCTGGCGCTGGTGTTCGCCTCCAACGCCGTCGAATCCGTGCGGATCGGGCTCAACCGCGCCTATGGCGCACCTGAGCGCCGCAAATGGTGGCAGACGCGGCTGGAATCGATCGGCTTCGTGGTGGTCGGCGTGGCGGTGCTGCTGAGCCTCGCCTTCCTGATCGTGCTGGGGCCGGTGATCTGGCGCACCGTGACGGCCTATGTGCCGGATATGGGGGCGTTCTCGGGCCTCGTGACGACGCTGCGCTTCGGGATCGCGACGGGCGTGATCATCGGGGCGCTGATCATCTCGCATTTCTGGCTGCCGGCGGGGTGGCGGCGCATGCGGGATATCTGGCCGGGCATTCTGGTGACGCTGATCGGATGGATCGCGGCGGGCGTGGGGTTCGGGCTGTATCTCGACAGCTTCGCGGGCAGTTACGTCTCGACCTATGCCGGCCTCGCGACCGGCATGATCGCGCTGGTGTTCCTGTATTTCGTCGCGGTGATCTTCCTGTTCGGCGGCGAGCTGAACGCGGCGATCGGTCGGGCGCGGGCCGCGTAGCATCACGCCCTCCGCCGGCGGAAACGGGGACGCAGCACGCTCCACCACAAGAGGCCGATGCCGCTGAGCGCGACGGCGAGGCCGCCGGCCGCGAAAAACACCATCCAGGGCGAGTTGAAGTTCTCGCGGGCGGAATAGTCCATGATGTGGAGCATCCAGAAGAAATCGTAGAGCCGCCAGGTGTCGCTGCGCCGCGCGCTGACGCGGCCATCATTGGCGGCGACGTAGATGCGCGTGGTGTCGGGGTCGTCGAAGGCGATGCGCCAGGCGGGAAGGCGGCCGCGATAGTCGCCGCCCTCTTCCGTGACGAGGCTGGCCGAGGCGATGGCGGCTTCGGGCGCGAAATCGGCTTCGGCGATGCGGCGGGCGAGGGCCTCGGAAATGGGCGAGAGGATCGTGCCGGAGCGGGCGTCGATCAGCGCGGTTTTTCCATCGGCGGTCTTCACCTCATAGACCGGATCGCCCGCCAATCCGGTGAGCGCGATCGCGCTGGCTCCGCCGCCGGCGGCCGATGCCGCCTGGTCGGGCGCGATCACGGTCAGGCCATCAAGCAGCAGCGGCTCCTGCTTGGCGATGTTCTGTTCGCTGCGCACCGTCTCGATCGGCAGCACGGCCATGACGAGGCCGCTCAGCATCCACAGCACGACCTGGATGCCGACGACGAGCCCGATCCATTTATGGACCGCGATGAAGGCGCGCTTCAGCCGCATCGGGAGGAGCGGAGGGGCCTAGCCCCCCGTCGCCTCGATGACGTCTTCGAAGGTGCGCAGGCCCGTGCGGGGGGCGTTCACCAGAACGGCCATGTTGCCGGGCAGATGTTCGTTGCGCAGCATCTTGGTGTGGGCCTTGGGGATGTCGGCCCACGAGAAGACTTCCGACATGCACGGATCGATGCGGCGCTCGACCACCAGCCGGTTGGCCTGGCTGGCCTGGAGATAGTTCGCGAAGTGCGAGCCCTGCACGCGCTTCTGGCGCATCCAGACATAACGCGCATCGAAGGTGAGGTTGTAGCCGGTGGTGCCGGCGCAGAAGACGACCATGCCGCCGCGCTTCACGACGAGGCAGGAGACCGGGAAGGTCGATTCGCCCGGGTGTTCGAACACCATATCGACATCGTTGCCCTTGCCGGTGATGTCCCAGATCGCCTTGCCGAACTTGCGGGCCTCTTTCGTCCAGGTGTCGTATTCGGGCGTGCCGACCTGAGGCATCTGGCCCCAGCAGTTGAAGTCCTTGCGGTTGATGACGCCCTTGGCCCCGAGGCTGAGCACGAAGTCGCGCTTGGTCTCGTCCGAGATCACGCCGATGGCGTTGGCGCCGCTGACCGCGCAGAGCTGGATCGCGAACGAGCCGAGGCCTCCGCTCGCGCCCCAGACGAGCACGTTATGGCCGGGGCGCAGGATGTGCGGGCGGTGGCCGAAGAACATGCGGTAGGTGGTGGCGAGGGTGAGCGTGTAGCAGGCGCTCTCTTCCCATGTCAGGTGACGCGGGCGCTCCATGAGCTGGCGGTCCTGCACGCGGCAGAACTGGGCGAAGGAGCCGTCCGGCGTCTCGTAGCCCCAGATGCGCTGGGTCGGCGAGAACATCGGGTCGCCGCCGTTACACTCCTCGTCGTCGCCGTCGTCCTGGTTGCAGTGAATGACGACCTCGTCGCCGACCTTCCAGCGCTTCACCTTCGAGCCGACCGCCCAGACGATGCCTGAGGCGTCGGAGCCGGCGACATGGACGGGCTGTTTGTGGCCGTCGAAGGGCGAGACGGGCGTGCCGAGGCCGGCCCAGACGCCGTTGTAATTGACGCCCGCCGCCATCACGAGGACGAGAACGTCGTGGCTGTCGAGCGTCCAGGTGGGGATCACCTCGACCTGGAAGGACTTTTCCGGTTCGCCGTGCCGCTCCTTGCGGATGGCCCACGCATACATGTTTTTCGGCACATGGCCGAGCGGGGGAATCTCGCCGATCTCGTAGAGATCCTTCAGGCCGGTTTCCGGGCTGACGGCTGCATTCGACATGGAAAACCCCTCCAAAGCGCCCGCCGCAGGCCTTTTGGCCTTTACGGAAACGGCGGTGGAGGATTCGTCAGAATCAAGACAGTCGCAACAGGATTTTTGCGTCGCACAAGGAGAATGCGGTGAAATCCGTTCCGGATTGGTCAGAAAACGACATTATATGTCGAATTCTGGCCCGTCGCGGTCGTGAAGCGTCAATATATACCGCGCCGCACAATGTTTGGTCTCGACTTCAGGACGCCTTCTGGCGCGCCACGATCGCGCTGGTGTCGAGGCCGGCGGGATGCGCGCCGAAGCTGCGGCCCGTGCCGGCAAGGCGCGTCGCGATGAAGGCGTCGGCCACGGCGCGGGGCGCGTGCCGCGCCAGCAGGGCGGCCTGAAGCGTCAGCGCCATGCGCTCGGCGACGAAGCGGGCTTCCGCCTCCTGCGGCAGGCCCTTGCCGAGATCGGCGAGGAGGCGGTCGATGGCGGCGTCGAGGCGGGCATCCGCGCCTTTGCCCCGCAGCAATTCGGCGGCGAAGGCGTCGCGCGCGGCGGGCTCGCGGGCGAGGGTGCGCAGGATGTCGAGCGCGATGACGTTGCCCGAACCCTCCCAGATCGCGTTCAGCGGCGATTCCCGGAAGAGGCGGGGCAGCGGGGATTCTTCCACATAACCCGCACCGCCCATGCACTCCATCGCCTCATAGACGAAATTCGGGCAGCGCTTGGTCAGCCAGTATTTCGAGACGGCGACAGCGAGGCGGGCGAAGGCGCGGCTTTCTTCGTCGGCGCCGTCGAAGGCGGCGGCGACGCGCAGCGTGAGCGCGACGGCGGCTTCGTATTCGACCGCGAGGTCGGCGATGACGGCCTCCATCAGCGGTTGGTCGATTAGCGTCTTCTGGAAAGCGCGGCGGCCGGAGACGTGATGCACTGCCTGGGCCAGCGCCATGCGCATGATGCCGATCGTGCCGGCGATGGTGCCGAGGCGGGTGTGATGCACCATGTCGATGATGACGCTGACGCCGCGTCCCGGCTCGCCCAGCAGTTCGGCGGTCGCGCCGTGATATTCGATCTCGCTGGAGGCGTTGGATTTGTTGCCGAGCTTGTCCTTCAGCCGCATCACATGAATGGCGTTGCGTTCGCTTGTCCCCGTGATGCGGGAGACGAGGAAGCAGGAAAGGCCTTCCGGCGCATAGGCGAGGGTGAGGAAAGCATCGGACATCGGCGCGGAGCAGAACCATTTATGTCCGGTGAGGCGGTAGAGGCGGCCGCCAAGCGGTTCGGCCTTCGTCGTGTTGGCGCGGACGTCGCTGCCACCCTGCTTCTCGGTCATCGCCATGCCGATGGTGACGCCGGCCTTCTGGGCAAAAGGCTTGAGCGGCGCGTCGTAGTTTCCGCCGATGAGTTTCTTCAGCCAGGGGGCGGTGACGTCCGGAGTCGAGCGCAGCGCCGGGACGGCGGCGTAGGTCATGGTCATGGGACACATCGTGCCCGCTTCGGCCTGGGTGAAGAGCGCGAGGAGCGCCGCATGCGCGACATGGCCGCCGGGGCCTTCGGCGTCCCAGGCGATGCCGTGGATGCGGTGGCGCATCGCCGCGTCCATGAGCGCGTGATAAGCGGGATGGAAACGCGCCTCGTCCACCCGCCGTCCGTAGCGGTCGAAGGTGACGAGTTCGGGCGGGAAGCGGTTCGCCTGTTCGCCTAGATCGAGCATCGCTTCGGAGCCGGCCTCGGCTCCCAGTGCGGCGGCGCGCTTCGTCAGCCACGCGCCGGCATGGCGCGCGACGCCTTCGGCCAACGCCAGATCGGTGGTGAAGAGATTGCGCGGCGCGAACTCGCCCGGCTGGTTCGTGACCTCGTGGGTCTCAAGATGGGTCGCAGGCGCGAAACGGGGCATGGCGGCGTCCGTCGAAAAGAAAGGCGGGAGAGGCTTACACCTCTCCCGCCTTTGCGGCCAATGGGCCGGGAGCCGCGTCAGGCCGCCGGCTGCAGGTCGAAGCGCGGTCTGGGCAGCGCGCCCAGCTCTTCGATCTCGGCCACGAAGGGCGACGCCGCGATGTCGCGCACCAGGCTGTCGCGCAGCCGGCGCGCCTGCGCGCGGAAGCCGGGTTCGGCGAAGACGCGGCGGATCGCCGCCTCGATCGCATCCGGCGCGGCCGCCGCATCAAGCCGGATGCCGGCCCCGTGCCAATCGACACGGGCGGCGTTGTCGTTCTGGTCGCGCCCCATCGGCAGGCAGATGAGCGGCGCGCCATGCGTGAGGGCGCGGATCACCGTGCCGTGCCCACCATGGGTGATCACCAGCGCGGCCTCGCGCATCACCGCGTCGTGCGGCGCATGTGCGACGAGACGGATATTGGCGGGCACATCGTCGAAAGCGTCGGCCGAAATTGCGGGGCCGAGCGTCACCAGCCCGCGCGCGGAGGTGCGGCCGATGGCGTCGATCACGTTGGCGATGGGGGCCTGCTGGGCCTGATAGGTGGTCGAAAACGAGACCAGGATGAGCGGCCGCACATCCTGCGGATCGAAGGGCGAGGTCCAGCCCGCCTCCGTGACCGGCGTGCCGGCCATCGGGCCGATATAGGCGAGACCGTCGGGCAGTTCGGCGGCGGGATAGTCGAAGGCGGCGCTGGTCGCGATCATCTTGCGCGCGGCGATGCGCATCTGGTCCATCATATCGGCCAGCGGATGAAGGCCGAACGCGGCGCGGGCGGCATTGAGCGCCGGCAGGCCGGCATTGAACATCGCGCGCGCGCCTTCGGTGATCTCGGCATGCAGGATGCGCTCGGCGTCGGTGACGGCGGGCGTGAGGCCTGGACCCATCGGCGGAATGCCGGGAATAGGCAGCATCGAGACATTGGCCATCAGGAGCGCAAGCGTCACGCCGCGCGCCTCGGCGGCCAGCATGCACCCCAGCAGCATTTCGCTGGAGACGACGAGGTCGTAATCGCCGCGATCCAGCTCCGCAGCGGTGTCGCGGGCGAAGGCGAGCGCGCCGCCGGTCATCAGAACGTCGCGCACGCGCTCGATCGAGCCCATGGGGCCTTCGACGAGCCAGTCCTTCAACGGGTCGTTGTCGGGATCGGCATCGGGCCGGTGCGGCGCCTCGCGCCAGGGCGTGAAGGACGCGCCGGTGCGCTCGATGACGCCGCGGACGGTTTCGTCGGCGATCACGCGCACGGCGTGTCCGCGCGCGACGAGCCGCGTGACGGCCTCGGCCGCCGGCGGAATGTTGCCGCCGCCGTCCCAGGTGGTGAAAAGAATGTTCAGTTTGCGCGCCGACATGACGCTCTCCTTCAGCTTGCCGCTGTTCCTGCGACGGCGGCGTTCAGTTTGTTGACGGTTTCGAGGATCAGGGCGGTGACGGCCTTGCGGTCCATCTCCATGTCGCGGCGGAAAACCTGCCAGACATAGACATCCGTGACGGCGATGAGCGACCTGAGATGGCGCTCTCGGGCCGCGCCCTTGAGCCGATCCAGCACGTCGCGAAAGGCGAGTTCGGTCTGCTCGCGGTGCTTGGCGCGGCCATGGGCGAGGACGGGCGTGAGCGCGGAATGGCGCAGCTCCTGCGCCAGGAGGCGTACGACCAGATCGCCGGTCATTTCGTAATCGTCGATCAGCGCGGCGATGGCGGTGGCGTGCGACGCCGAGCCGGCGCGGCGGCGCGCCTCGATCTGGGGGCCGACGGTCATGTTGAAGGCGGCGATGAGGCCGTCCTTGCCCCCGAAACGCCTGATGACGGTCTGCACCGTGACGCCGGCAGCCGCCGCGATTTCGGCCAAGGTGATGTCGTCCAGCCATTTCGCGCGGGCGAGCGCCATGAAGGCGTCGAGGATGCGGCGGTAGGTCTCCTCCGCCGCCTCGGCCCTGGCGCCCTGTTCATAGGCGCGTGTCGATGGGGTCTTCGATTTCATGTTATTACGACTAACATGAAATAAAGGCGCGCGCAAGCGACCGCCCACCGCGCTGCGACGATCGTCACAGCGGGCGTGCGGTCAGCCGGATTTCAGGGCAGTCGTGGCGGGATCAGTGGCCTGCGGGCTTTTTCTCGCCGGCGGTGATGGCGAGCGCCACCCGGTCGACGGCGACGGGGCAGTTGTAATGCTCCGAGCGGGCGCAGTTCGGATTATAGAGATAGTTGAAGTCGATGGTGACGGTCCTGGGCAGCGCGCCCTTGGCCACTTCGACATCGGTGTAGCGGCCGACGCCGTAGGTTTCCTTGCCCGTGGTGTCGTCCATTATGAAGGCGGCGAGGCTGTCGATTTCCTCCACCTTGTCGGTGCCGGCATACATCGGCAGGCGCGTCTCGACGCCCTTCAGCGTGAAGACGGCGTCGCCCGCGTAATAGAACTGCTTGTACCAGCCGCGCGAGGTCTGGAAGACCTTGGGCTCAAGCCTGGCGGCGGGTTCGAATTTCGCCTCGACCACGAACGAGGGATCGTAAGGGTAATAGTCGAGGCCGGTGAAGGCGGCGGCATCGGGATTGTCGTCGTTATAGACGGCGACGCGCATGCCGTCCTTGCCCGGCTCGATCTGCGCGACGCCGGCGCTGACGCGGATCTTCTCGCTGAGGGCATGTGGCGAGACGCCTTCGGCCACGAGATCCACGTCGCCGGCGAGGTCAGCGAATTTGGCGGACTTCAGGTCTTCGCCCGCCGTGACGCTGGGCACGCGGTTGGCCGGAGCGCTGAGCGACCAGTGATAGGCGCCGCCCGCCTGGGTCAGCCATGCGGTTTCGCCGGGCTTCAGATAGATCGCATCGTCGATCTTGAGGATGGCGGTCGGACGCCTGGCATAGGCCTCGTTGGCGTCCTCGATTTCCGACCTCCACTTGGTTTCGGCATTGGTCGGCATGGGCGGGGAGTCGGCGAACGCCGCCGCCGCGAGGGCGGTGGCGACGAGGGCGGCGGCGGTCAGGCGGCGCATCGGAAACTCCGGTTGGATTTGGCGCTATTGTGACATGGGTGGCGGCTTCAGGCCATTGGCCGGGCTTTAATCCACACTTCAGCTCTGCACCTCGCGCGTCCAGACGAGAGACGGCTGGTCGCGGGATCGGCTTGCCTGCGGCCATCTTTGCGCCATCTGCGGCTTGCAATCTGCCGGGCCGGCGGACGAGGATTTGGGGCGCAGCCGGCGCCGGAGGGTAAGATCGGATGAAGATTTGGATTTGCGCCATCGCCGCCGCAGCGGCGCTTTCGGTTCCGGCCGAGGCCGCGCGGGATCAGTATGTCGGCAAGTGGAACTGTCAGGTCGGCAACCAGCCCGGCCCCGGCGGCGATAAGTTCGGCCTCTGGATGTATACGTTCGAGATGAACGTGGTCGGCCAGGGCAGCTTCACCGCGAAAGGCACTTACGAGGCCGCGACCAACGGCTATGCCGATCCGTTCACGATGGACGACGGCACATGGCAGGAGGAAAACGGCGGTTTCTTCGGCCAGGGCAACGTCAAGAAGCAGTCGGGCGACGGGAAGTTGCTGATCGCCGGCGTGCCGCAGCAGGACGGCACGTTGAGCTACAGCCACACCTCCGAGCATGGGACGATGTCGTTCCTGTGCAAGCGCTGAGCGCCACCGGCGCATTGCAGGCGACCTGATATGATGGGTCTTGGGGCCGGCGGAATCTGCGCCGGCCCCTCTTGCATACAGACTTTCGAAAAACGATGCTGCGCCGCAACAAAGATGCGCGGCTGAACCGTTTCCGGCCGCGTCCTGAGGTGGGCGATGGCCGACAAACCTTGGATTTTCCGCACCTATGCCGGCCATTCGACGGCCGCGAAATCCAACGCGCTCTATCGCGGCAATCTCGCCAAGGGGCAGACCGGCCTCTCCATCGCCTTCGATCTGCCGACCCAGACCGGCTACGACAGCGATCACGTGCTGGCGAAAGGCGAGGTCGGCAAGGTGGGGGTGCCGGTAGCGCATCTGGGCGACATGCGGGCGCTGTTCGACCAGATCCCCATCGCGCAGATGAACACCTCGATGACGATCAACGCGACGGCGCCGTGGCTGCTGGCGTTGTATGTCGCCGCCGCCGACGAGCAGGGCGCGCCGCGCGCGGTCCTGCAGGGCACGACGCAGAACGATCTCATCAAGGAGTACCTCTCACGCGGGACTTACATCTTCCCGCCCAAGCCCTCGCTGCGGCTCATCACCGACATGATCGGGTGGACGACGGGCGAGCTGCCGAAGTGGAACCCGATGAATGTGTGCTCGTACCACCTGCAGGAAGCAGGGGCCGGGCCGGTGGAGGAAGCGGCGTTCGCCCTGGCGACGGCGACGAGCGTGCTGAATGCACTGAAGGACGATCCGTCGATCTCGCCGGATCAGTTTCATCAGGGCGTCGGGCGCATCTCGTTCTTCGTGAATGCGGGCGTGAAGTTCATCACCGAGATCTGCAAGCTGCGCGCGATGGGCGAGTTGTGGGACGAGCTCTGCACGAACCGCTATGGCGTGACCGATCCCAAGCAGAAACTGTTCCGCTACGGCGTGCAGGTGAACTCACTGGGCCTCACCGAGCCGCAGCCGGAGAACAATGTCTATCGCATCCTCTTCGGCATGCTGGGCGTGACGCTGTCGAAAAAGGCGCGGGCGCGCGCGGTGCAGCTGCCGGCGTGGAACGAGGCGATGGGCCTGCCGCGTCCGTGGGACCAGCAATGGTCGCTGCGGCTGCAGCAGATCGCGGCGTTCGAGACCGATATGCTGGAGTTCGACGACATCTTCGACGGCAGCCATGTGATCGAAGGCAAGGTCAAAGCCATGAAGGCCGAGATTATGGCCGAGCTGGAGCGCATCGAGGCGCTGGGCGGCGCGGCGACGCAAGAGGCCATCGTCTACATGAAGGAGCAGCTCGTCGCTGCCAACGCGGCGCGGGTGGCGGCGATCGAGGCGGGTGACATCAAGGTGGTGGGCGTCAACGCCTATACCGAAACGGCGCCCTCGCCGCTGGGCGAAGGCGTCGATGCGATCATGACGGTGGAGGACGGCGTCGAGGACGATCAGGTCGCGCGGCTGCAGGCGTGGCGCGCGGCGCGCGATCCGAAGGCGGCTGCCAAGGCTCTGGCCGAGCTGGAAGCGGCGGCGCGGTCGGGCGCGAACATCATGCCGCCCTCGATCGCTTGCGCGAAGGCGGGGATCACGACCGGCGAATGGGCCGACGCGCTGCGCAAGGTGTTCGGCCAGTATCGCGGGCCGACGGGGCTGGCGAAGGTCGCGCGGCTCTCGAACGATCCGGCCATCGTCGCGGTGCGCGACGAGGTGGCGATGCTGTCGGCGAAGCTCGGCAAGCCGCTGACGTTTCTTGTCGCCAAGCCGGGGCTGGACGGACATTCCAACGGGGCGGAGCAGATTGCGACGCGGGCGCGCGAGGTGGGCATGGAGGCGATCTATGACGGCATCCGCTTCACGCCCGCCGAGATCGCCGAACAGGCGGCGAAGACCGGCGCGCACGTGGTGGGGTTGTCGATCCTGTCGGGCAGCCATGTGGCGCTGGCCGAGGCGGTGATGGACGAGTTGAAGAAGCGTGGGCTCGCCGTGCCGGTGATCGCGGGCGGGATCATTCCGCCGGAGGATGCAATTCGGTTGAAGGCGGCGGGGATCGCGGCCGTCTATACGCCGAAGGATTTCGAGCTGACGGGCATCATGCGCGGTATTGTCGGCGTGGTGGACGCTGCGACGGGCGATAAGGCGGCGTAAAACGAGGCGCTTATGGGGCGTTAAGCGTGACCTCGCTGACCTCGCACAAATTAACCTGGCGCCAGTCGCCCGTGTCGCCGTCGCTATAGGTGACGCGGATGTCCCACATGCAGATGCTATCCGTGCGATCGAAGCTCACCTGAGCGGTCTCGCCATTGGCCAGGACTTCGATGCCCAGAATGTCCGGACCCCAGCGGGTGTCGGAGGACGGCGAGACGTTCAGCGACACGATCACGAAACCGGTACGGTTGATGACGTTGAAGTCCTGCTGCGCGGCGATGGCCGAGCCCGCGGTGAAAAAGGTCGCCAGCAACGCGCCGGCGAAAAGACCCGGTTTCATGACGTCTTGCTCCTATATTCGATCGAGCAAGGCTTATCGGGTTTCCACGGGCCAGCAACGGCCAAATTGGCGCAGCCCTTCAGAGCATGCGGGCGAGCCCCAGATTGCCGGCTTGCGGAGGGGGCGTATAGTCGCGGCGACAGTCACCTTCGCGGCGGAGCCTCCACCATGACGAACGCCATCGGCTATGCGGCGCAGGGACCGGAAACCCCGCTGACGCCGTTTCATTTCGACCGACGTGCGCTGCGGCCCGAGGATGTCCGGATCTCGATCCTCTATTGCGGCGTCTGTCATTCCGATCTGCATCAGGCGCGCAATGACTGGGGCGGCACGATGTATCCGTGCTGTCCGGGGCACGAGATCGTGGGCGAGGTGTCGGCGCTGGGCGCAGCGGCGCGGAAGTTCAAGGTCGGCGACAAGGTCGCGGTCGGGTGCCTGGTCGATAGCTGCCGCGCCTGCGACCAGTGCCTGAAGGGCGAGGAGCAGCTGTGCCGCAAGCGTGCGACCGGCACCTATAACGGCAAGGACCGCGTCACCGGCGAAACGACCTATGGCGGTTATGCCGACAGCATCGTGGTGCGCGAGGAATTCGTCCTGCGCGTGCCGGACAGCCTGGATATCAGGCGTGTCGCACCGCTGCTCTGCGCCGGGATCACCACCTATTCGCCGCTGCGCAAATGGAAGGTGGGGCCGGGAACGCGCGTGGGCGTCGCGGGCCTGGGTGGGCTTGGCCATATGGCGGTGAAGCTGGCGGCCGGGATGGGGGCCGAGGTGACGATGATCACCGGATCGGCATCGAAGGAGGTCGACGCGCGGGCGCTGGGCGCGCACAACGTCGTGCTGACAAAAGACAAGGAGGCGATGAAGGCGGCGCGATCGTCATTCGACGTCATCATCGATACGATCCCTGTCGCGCATGACGTGACGCCGTATCTCAATCTTCTGGATATCGACGGCACGCTCGTGGTGGTGGGCGCTATCGACATGCTGCCGCCGTTCCACAGCGGCCTGCTTCTGGGCTCGCGGCGGCGGATTACAGGGTCGCCCATCGGCGGCATAGCCGAGACGCAGGAGATGATCGACTTCTGCGCGGCGAAGAACATCCTGCCGGACTGCGAGACGATCGCGATCCAGGACATCAACGCGGCCTATAAGCGGCTGGAACGCGCCGACGTCAAATACCGCTTCGTCATCGACATGGCGTCGCTGGCGAGGGACCGCGCCGCCGCGTGACGGGAGGGCCGGAGCGGGCGGGTTTCGTCTCGCTCATGCCCTATCGACGCGGTTCGGCGGGCGCGTGGCGGTCTTGCCGCGTGCATTTCCCGCAGGCATGAGAGCGCATCAAAGCCATTTCGCCTTCAGGACAGACCATGATCGAACTTACCCGTGGCGCGCGCGAGACCGCGATCGCCGCTCGCGTCGATGCTTTCATCCGCGATGTCGTCATTCCCTACGAGCGCGATCCGCGCATCGGCCATCACGGGCCGAGCGACGCGCTGGCCTATGAGCTGAAAGACAAGGCGCGCGCGGCGGGGTTGCTATCGCCGCATGTGGGCGAGGCGTTCGGCGGCATGGGCCTCAACCATCGCGAGATCGCGACGGTGTTCCGCGCGGCGGGATATTCGACGCTGGGGCCGGTCGCGCTGAACATCGCCGCCCCCGACGAGGGCAATATGGCGCTGCTGGAGAAGGTGGCGAGCGCCGCGCAGAAGGAGCATTTTCTGCGTCCGCTGGCGGCGGGGCGCGTGCGTTCGGCCTTTTTCATGACCGAGCCGGACGGCGGCGCGGGCTCGGACCCGTCGATGATGAAGACGACGGCGCGGCGCGACGGCAATCACTGGGTGATCTCAGGCCGCAAGACGCTGATCACCGGCGCGGACGGCGCGTCGATGGGCATCGTCATGGCGAAGACGGAAGAGGGCGCGACGCTGTTCCTGTGCGATCTGCCCGATCCCGCCATCCGCGTGGAGCGGGTGCTCGACACGATCGACCGCACCATGCCGGGCGGCCATGCGGTGATCAGCATCGACGAGCTGCGCCTGACGCCCGACGCCGTTCTGGGTGAGGTGGGGCAGGGGTTCAAATATGCGCAGGTGCGCCTGGCCCCCGCGCGGCTGACGCATTGTATGCGCTGGTGGGGCGCGGCGAAGCGGGCGCACGATATCGCGGCCGATTATGCGATCCGCCGCCACGCCTTCGGCAAGGCGCTGATCGACCACGAAGGCGTCGGTTTCATGCTGGCCGACAACGAGATCGATCTGAAGCAGGCCGAGCTGACGATCGACTGGTGCGCCTGGGTTCTGGACAATGCCGGCCACGGCGCGGGCACGGCGGAATCGTCCGTCGCCAAAGTGGCGGTGTCGGAGGCGCTGTACCGGATCGCCGACCGCTGCGTGCAGATCCTGGGCGGGACGGGCGTGACCGACGATACGCCGGTGCATCAGATCTTCCGCGATATCCGCGCCTTCCGCATCTATGACGGCCCGACCGAGGTGCACAAATGGTCGATCGCCAAGCGCATCAAGCGCGAAGCGAAGCAGGCCTAGTCGGAATCCACTTCCGTCGTGTCGGCGTCGACGGCGATCTTCCAGTCGCCCTTCGCGTCCTTCTGCCAGACCGTCACATAGGCGCCGGTCTGGTCGGGACTGCCTTCGGTGACGTAAATCCATTCGCCGATGGTGAAGCCCATCGTGCCGTCCTGCGACGCCACCGCTTCGCCCGGCGTCCAGGTGATCTTGCCGCCTTCGATATACTCATCCTCCAGCACCTTCCTGATGTTGGGGATGCCGCGCACGACGCCTTCGGCATCGTCGAACATGCGCACATCGGGCAAGGCGAAGGCGGCATAGGCGGCGGCGGGGCCTTTCTCGTGGGCGAGCTTCGCGAAGGCCCGGTCGGCGGCCAGCAGGCTGTCCTCGTGCGGGCCTGCGAAGGCGAGGCCCGCGAACGTGACGGCGGCGGCGATGGTCGCGATCGTACTGCGCATAGAAATCTCCCTCGATCCCGATCAGGCGAAGCCGAGCCGGACGCGCAAATCATCCGGCGAAACGCCGCGTGCGCGCAAGTCCCGCAGCGGCGGGGCGTTGTCGCGCTTGGCGAGGCGCTTGCCGTCGGCGTCGGCGAGAAGCGCATGGTGCCGCCATTCCGGGGCCGGCAGGCCCAGCAGGGCCTGAAGCAGGCGGTGGAGATGGGCGGCGGGCTTCAGATCGTCGCCGCGCGTCACCAGCGTCACGCCCTGCACGGCGTCGTCGAGCGTGACGCAGAGATGGTAGGAGGCCGGCGTTTCCTTGCGCCCGAGGACCGCGTCGCCGAACTGCGCCGGATCGGCCGCAATGCGCACGCCGCTTTCCACCAGCGTGAGCGGGCCGGACGCCGCCACAGCCTTGTCCATGTCGAGACGCAGCGCGAAGGGCGTGCCGGCGGCGATGCGGGCGGCGCGCTCGGCGGGTGCGAGGCGGCGGCAGGCGCCGGGGTAAAGCGGGCCGTCGGGGCCTTGGGGGGCGCCGGCACTGCGCGCGATTTCGGCGGCGATCTCCCTGCGCGTGCAGAAGCAGGGATAGGTCAGGCCGCGCGCCGTGAGGCTTTCCAGCGCCGCGCCGTATTCGGCGAAATGCTGCGACTGGCGGCGGACGGGCGTTTCCCATGCGAGGCCGAGCCAGGCGAGATCCTCGTAGATGGCGGCCTCGTATTCGGGGCGGCAGCGCGTGCCGTCGATGTCCTCGATGCGCAGCAGGACGCGTCCGCCAGCGGCGGCGTGTGCGGCGAATAGCGCGGAGAAGGCATGCCCCTCGTGGAGATAGCCTGTGGGCGAGGGGGCGAAACGGGTGACGATCATGGCGTGCTCCCGCAAGCTAGGAGGGTGATATGCCCGAGATCAATTGGCTTGGCGCGTTGGTGGCCGGCATAGCCGGGTTCGTTCTGGGCGCGCTGTGGTACTCGGCGGTTTTCGGCAAGGTCTGGATGCGCGACCACGGGCTCAGCATGGAAGGGCCGTTCCGGTACCCCAGCTGGCTGCCGATGCTGGCGGCGATCGGCAGCTCGATCGTCGGGGCCATCGTGCTGTCGGCGCTGCTCGGTCCCGCGCCGGGCGTGCAGGCCGGCGTGATCTGGGGCGCGGTGATCGGCTTCCTGATGATCGCGCCGGCGATCAAGATGAACGGGCTGTTCGCGCAGGATACGCCCGCGCTGGTCGCCATCGAGGCGGGGTATCCGGCGGTGCAATATACGCTGATGGGGCTGATCCTGGGGCTCTGGTCTTAGGCGGGTCTGCCCGCCTAAACTGGGGCATGACCCTTCAAAAGCTCGACGGCCCGCGTGTGCCGCCCAAGGACGGCGCGAAAGCCGACCGTCTCGTCATTTTCGTCCATGGTTACGGCGCCAATGGCGACGATCTCATCGGGCTAGCGCCCTATTTCCAGAAGGCGATGCCGACGGCGGCGTTCGTGTCGCCCAACGCGCCGGAGCGCGTGCCGGGGCAACCCTTCGGCTATCAGTGGTTCGGCATCACGCGGCTGGACCCGCAATTGATGGCGGCGGGGGCGGACAGCGCCGCGCCGATCCTCAATCATTTCATCGACGAGGAACTGGAGAAGCTGGGCCTCGACGGGACGCGGCTGGCGCTGGTGGGCTTCAGCCAGGGAACGATGATGTCGCTGCATGTGGGGCTGCGCCGCACCGTGCAGCCGGCGGCGATCCTTGGCTATTCCGGCGCGCTGGTGGCCCCGGAGCGGCTGGCGGCGGAGATGACGGTGCGCCCGCCGATCGCGCTGGTGCATGGCGACAGCGATCCGATGGTGCCGGTGATGCGGCTGCAGGAAGCGGTCAACACGATCGGCGCGACCGGGCTGCCGGTGCGCTGGCATGTCTCGCGCGGCGTCGGGCACTCGATCGACCCCGAAGGCCTGCACCTCGGCATCGGGTTCCTGAAGGATGCGTTCGACGGTGCGCTGGTGGAGGAGCCGGCGGCGGAAGGCTGACGTTCGCGTCAGGCCGCGCCTTCACACGGGCGTCATGGGGTGTAGAGTAGTTTCTGCGGGTCACTCGAATCGGGAATTACGGACTTCGTCAGCGCACGCCATCCCCAGTTGATCCTCGAAGAGGCGTGTCGTGCTCGCCGCTGAGCGCGCGCCCGATGCGTGTCCCGCGCTTGTCCTGAACGCCGATTACCGGCCGCTCTCGTATTTTCCGCTCTCGCTCTGGTCCTGGCAGGATACGGTCAAGGCCGTCTTCCTGGACCGCGTGACGATTCTCAGCCACTACGACAAGGTGGTGCGTTCGCCGGGCATGGAATTCCAGCTGCCCTCGGTGGTGTGCCTGAAGGAGTATGTGAAGCCGGCGCGCACGCCGGCCTTCACCCGGTTCAACGTGTTCCTGCGCGACCGTTTCCAGTGCCAGTATTGCGGCGACCGGCGCGAGCTGACCTTCGACCATGTCATCCCGCGCTCGCGCGGCGGGCGCACGACGTGGGAGAACATCGTCGCGGCCTGTTCGCCCTGCAATCTTCTGAAAGGTGGCCGGCTGACCCATCAGTGCGGCATGTGGCCGGCGCACAAGCCGGTGCGCCCGTCGATCCAGGATCTGCAGAAGAACGGGCGCGCGTTTCCGCCGAACTATCTGCACGAAAGCTGGCGCGACTATCTCTATTGGGATAGCGAGCTGGAGCCTTAGCGCGCGTCGCTTAGGGTCATCGCAGGATTCTCCATCATGTTTCGGCCCATCTTCGCTGTTCCGATCGTTCTGGCCGCCGCTGCATTGCTGATGGCGGCGATGCCCGCCGCAGCCAATCTGCCGCCGTCGCCTTTGCCGGAGGCCATGGCAGCGGTGACGGGCGATTACGAGATGGCGATCGCGACCGGCGCGGCGCGCGGCGCGTGCCCGGTGCAGCTGAACAGCAAGTGGGTGGAAAGCGGCAACGAGGCGTACGCACAGTTCGGCATCGACGCCGCTTGCCTCGCGAGCGTGTTTGCGGCGCATGGCCTCGCTGAGCCGCTGCAGTGGACGGTTTTCGATGGCGGCGGCATCCGCGTGAAAAGCGGCGCGACAGAGCTGCGCTTCCGTCCCAATTACGAGCCAGGCAGCTATTTCGCCGAACGGCCCCAGGCAGAGGGCGCGCCGCCCGTCCAGTTCACGCTGAAGCGCGTCAAACCCTGAGCGGACGCTGGCGCGGCGACGGGTTTTCCTTTTTAGTCCCGCCCATCAATATGCCGGCGAAGCCGGGAGGGAGAGACTGAATGTTTTCGCACATTATGATCGGCACGAACGATTTGGATCGCGCCAAGACTTTCTACGACAAGCTGCTGGGCACGCTGGGCGTCGGGCCGTCGGTCGTCGACGGCCATCGCATGTTCTACCTGACCAAGACCGGCGTGTTCGCCGTGTCGAAGCCGATCGACGGCCAGCCGGCGACGCACGCCAATGGCGGCACGATCGGCTTCGCCGCCTCTTCACCCGAGCAGGCCGACGCCTGGCACAAGGCGGGCGTCGAAGCCGGCGGCACGAGCATCGAGGAACCGCCGGGCGTGCGCGAAGGCAGCGTCGGCAAGATGTATCTGGCCTATCTGCGCGATCCGGACGGCAACAAGCTGTGCGCGATGCACCGCATGGGCTGAGACGCATCGCAGCGTTTCGATGCGAAGGCCGGCGGTGACGCCGGCCTTTTCATGTGCGCCTAAGGCTTTTTCGCGTCGCGCCACATGCCCCAGAAGGGCGGCGCGTCCTTGCGCGGGCGGTATTCGCTGACGACGCGGAAGCCGTGGCGCTCGTAAAGGCGCGTATTTTTGGGGTTCGAGTTGTCGAGATAGGCGGGCATGGCGTCGGCATCGACGCGCTGCAGCGTCGCGTCGAGGATCGCCGAGCCGAGGCCCTTGCCGCGCGCCGTCGAGGTGACGCCGATGAAGAACAGATACCAGTGCGGCGGCTCGGGCGGATGGTGTTTCTCCATCGCGTCGCCGGTCGCGATGGCGCGGGAAATGCGCGACCACCCGGTCAGACGCACGAGGCGCGGCAGCATCCGCAGCATCTGCGCGGGCGGCGTCTTCAACGCCGAAAGGCCGGAAGGCGGCAGCCAGACTGCGCCCGCATGGCCGTCGGCGCTCATGAACATGGCGTCGTGCCGCAGGCATTGTTCGTTCAGAGCGAAGTCGAAATAGGTTTCGAGCGCGCGGGGAAAGCCGGCCCCGGCCCGGAAGGTCCATTGCAGGACGGGATCGTCGCGGAAGGCGTCGGTCAGCAAGGTCTGAAGCCGCGGGATGTCGGCGCGTCCCGCTTTCAGCGGCGCGGCGGCGTTGGTGCGAGCGGTGGCGGCCTGTTCGTGATCCATGCGCGTATTGGCGCGCGGCGCGGCGCGTTGCGCAAGGGGCGAAGTCAGAGCGATCTGGCGTCGCGCCACATGCCCCAGATGGGCGGGGCGTCGTCGCGGGCGCGGTATTCGCTGACGACGCGGAAGCCGTAGCGCTCGTAGAGCGGAATGTTGCGCGGGTTGGAGTTGTCGAGATAGGCGGGCAGGCGCTCGGCATCGACCATGGGAAGCGTCGCCTCCATCATCGCCGAACCGAGGCCGCGCCCCTGCGCATGCGACGCGACGCCGAGGAAATAGAGATACCAGTGCGGCTCGTGCGGGTGTTCGGCATCCATGACCATGGCCAGGGATTTGGCGCGGAACAGGCGCGAGACGCCGAGGATCGGCAGGAAGCGCGGAATGAGGCGCAGCATCTCGCGCGGCGGCGTCTCAAGCACATGCAGATCGGCGGGCGGCAGCCAGATGGCCGTGGCGCATCCATCGCCCGACAGCCACATCTGGTCTGACGGCACGCATTGCTCGGCCAGGGCGAAATCGAAATAGCGGCGCAGCGCTGCGGGATAGGCGCTGCCTTCGCGCAGCGTCCAGTGCAGGACCGGATCGTCCATGAAGGCGTCGGTCAGCAGCGCCGCCAGATCGTCCAGATCGGTGCGCGCGGCCTTGCGCGGCGCAAAGGCATTGCGCCGTAAAGCCTGCTTCGTAAGGGCAGCCATCAGATCCTCTCGCTCAGCCTTATCGCGAGACGGCAACCTGCCTTGATGACGGAGGTGAGAACGGGATAGGCGGGCGCTTCCTTCGCGCCCTCCGCCCGCGCCGTGTCGCGATGTTCGATCTCTTCGGCACGGAAACGGGCGACGACGTCTTCCAGCTCGCTATCGCGGCCTTTCAGACGATCCTGCTGGCGGGCGTAGTGTTCGTCGATGACCTCCTCGACCGCCTCGGTGCAGGCCATGGCGGCCTTTTCACCCATCAGCGCGGTCGCCGCGCCAAGCGCAAATCCGGCTGCGTGCCAGACAGGCGCGAGGATCGTGGGGCGCACGTCGCGCTCCGCGATCAGGCGGTCGAAGGTTTCGAGGTGGTGGTCTTCCTGGGCCGCCATGTGGCGCACCAGTTCAGCGGCGCGCGCCGTCGCCGGGCTCGCGCCCAGCACGGCCAGCTGACCGGCATAGATGCGCACGGCGCCATATTCGCCCGCCTGATCCACGCGGATCATGCCGGCGATGTCGGCGGGCGTCGCGCCCGGCTTCGCTTTGCGCCCCGGACGAGGCGGTTCGCGACGCGGCTTTGCTTCGGCGGTCATGCGCGGAAGCGTCCCTTGAGTTGACCCTGCACCATACCCCAGAAGGCGAACAGCGCGAGAAGGCCCGAGATGACGGCGTTCCAGCCGGCCATCGACAGTCCCCAGAAAACCCACGCCGCTTCGTCGCATCGGACGATCTTGGCCGTCTCCATGCCGCTCATAAGATCGCCGACATCGGTTGCGATTGGCTGAACGGCGCCGCCACATTCCGCAAGACCGGGCCAGAATTTCCATTCGACGCCGGCGTGGAACACGGCGATTGCGGCTCCGGTGAGCAGGGCGACCCCTGAGATCCCCAGAAATGCACGGGCGAGACCCTTGTGTCCGCTCAGGAAAGCGAGGGCCAGCAGGGCGGCGGCCACGGCCACGAAATGGGGCGGCCGCTGATAGAGGCACAGGATGCAGGGCAGAAGCCCCATTTGATACTCGGCGAAGTAGGCGAAGCCGAGCATGGCGGCCGGAACGGCGGCGACGACGAGCGCGACAAGGCGCAGACGCTGGCGGACGGTCATGGCGGGGATATGCGCTTTTGGCCGGCGCTTTGGAACCCCCTTCGGCCGTTGACCCGTTCACAGGAGCGGGACAGGGTGCCGGCGCGCATCCCGCCCGGTGGTCCGGTACAATGAGGAGAAAGTCACATGGTCAACAAGCTCGACAAGGTTCTGTACACCGCGCATGCCAAATCGACCGGCGGCCGCGATGGCCGCTCGGTGGCCGAGGACGGTCATCTGGACGTGAAGCTGGATCCGCCGAAGGCGATGGGCGGCAAGGGCGAGGGCACCAACCCGGAATCGCTGTTCGCGGCCGGTTATTCGGCCTGTTTCATCGGGGCGATCAAGGCGGTGGCCCGCGGGCAGAAGATCGACGTGCCGGCGGATATTTCGATCGAGTCCTCGGTCGCGATCGGGCCGATCAGCCACGGTTTCGGCATCGCGGCCGACCTGAAAGTGCACATTCCGGGCATGGACAAGGCGGCGGCCGAGAAGCTGGTCGAGGCGGCGCATCAGGTGTGCCCCTATTCCAACGCGACGCGCGGCAATATCGACGTGACCTTGAGCGTCGTTTAAGGCGGCCCACCGCCTCCCGCCCGCCGATCCGACGAGATTGACGGGCGGGTGCGGGGTCTTCTACATGCCGCCCGAGTGCCCCTGTGGTGGAATGGTAGACGCGGCGGATTCAAAATCCGTTGCCGCAAGGCGTGCTGGTTCGAGTCCGGCCAGGGGCACCACTTTGTTTTTCACGGTCTCTGCACCGAAAAGTCTAAACGGCAGACTGACTTGCGCGGTTCGATACCCTTCACCACGCGCATATTCTAATTGCCCCTGAAACGTGAGTGATATGACTGTCTGACGATCGATCAAACGGTCGGAAATCCAGAGATTCCACGGATTTTTTAAGAAGCCTAAGGCGGTTCGAGCAACGTCCTGATAGCTGCTTGCTGGACTGCTTGAATCGGTGATCCGCTCGCGCATCACAGCCTTCTCGCCTTCCAGTTTTTCGATGCGGCTTTCGAACGCAGCGATGACGGACGGTGTGCTTGCACTCACAACGCGATCGAGCAGCTTGTCGGTCTCGTTTTCGATTTCGACCAGCTTTCTTTTCAGCGCGGCCACCCGCGCATCTTCATGCGCAGAGCGCTTCGCCCAGATGTTTCCGAGCATGCGCTCCGCAACACCGAGTAAGCGCGGCGTTGGTTGAACTGATTTCAGCAGGTGTTCGAACTCGCCCTCAATCTGCTCCTTCTTGATCGACTTCCCGTAGGACGGGCATGATGCCTTTTGGCACACGTAATAGGCGTAAGACTTCGAACGCCCTTTAGACCAACATGCCGTAAGCCGGTTTCCACATGTGCAGGTCACAAACCCACGCAGTGGAAAGTCATCGTTGAGGTTCTTGCGCATTGGCACACGATTGACGCCGTGCAAACGATCTTGAATTCGCTGCCACGTTTCGGCGCTGATGATCGGCGGATGGACGCCGCGTTGCATGTTGATGCCCCAATCAGGTTTGTGAATGAAGCCTGCATAAAATGGATTGTTCAAAAGCTCTTCGATATGGCTTGGCCGAACGATGCCAGTCTTGCTGCGCGGGAATAGTGGCTGATCTTGCAGCCAGTTTTTTACATCGACCTGACGATCAAAGCGGCCACTGGCATAACCTTCGAGCGCCTCCTTCACGACGAGCGCCACGTCTTGTTTGATGCGGACGACCTTGCCGCGATAGCGCTCAGCCTCATAGAAGTAGCCGGGCGGGGTGTGAAAACACCAATAGCCATTGAGCATACGCCCGAGCATCCGGCTCTTGGTTGTCTCGACAATTTTGCGCCGTGTGTGTGCGCCAAAATTGACCAGAAGACGCTCGACGAAAATTTCGTCGGCACTGTTTCCGATCTTGATGGTCGTGGCTTCGAGGCTATTACCGGACGCAAAGATGGCATCGCGGAGCGGCCAATAGACATCTTCATCGCGCCCGAGGCGGCTCAGATCGTCGATGATGACGACGATCCCCTTGCCACGATTTTTCTTCAAGAAGGCGAACAGCAGATGAAGTTCTGCGCGATTGCTCGTGCTGCCTGTGACATCGTCATGGAATGCACGCAGCACATGGTAGTTTCGGCGAGCGGCATACTCACGGCAGATGCGTTCTTGTGAATCGAGACCGTTCCCCTCACTTTTTTGCTTAGGGTCGGAAACGCGGCAGTAAATCACTGCCTCTTTGATCGTCTCTTCGATACTCACGATGATCTTCGCTTTCTGCCTTCGATGGTGGCTCCTTGAATTTCCATCAAACCGATTCTAGCGCGGCAGAGTCCGCTTTCATGTCGCCTTCGAGCATTTCTTCGAAATGCCCACAGATATCGACGGCGTAACCCAGCTCGACGAACTGGAGCATGATCGACCAAAGGGCTTTGAGCAATTCGATCGCCTGCGCTTCGTTCGTATCAAGCCCTTCAACGAGGTCGCGATACTCTTCAAAATCAAACTCGACTACGGGACGCGCAGCGTCGTCGGTGTTTTTCAGCGCCGCGCGCGCAAAGCGGGCAGCGGCATCTACAGTGTCCATGCCGTCCTCCTTTTCGCGATGGCGTCTAACCTCGCGATAATAGAACAATAAGCGAACATCTGTCAAGGAAAATAATCCTAGTCGTCGCCTACCTTCGGCTAACCCTAGCTTTCGTGCGCACCGCTTCACAGCGCGCGGGCGGCGCTTTATACAAGCAAACGATGCAGCTCAGGCACGCCGACCCCGCCTATCTGCTTGCCGCGCCGAGATAATCGGTCGCCGCATGGCTCGCTCACTTGCAAAATCGCGCAAGCCCGCCAATCGGTTTTATCGCTCCGCGAAAGTCAGCGAGTACCAGTTTAAGCGCGTCCTCTGGAGCTTTGTGCTCGATGAGAGCGTCGCCGCCGCCGCGAAGCGCATCAACCTGAGCGCCAACAGCATCAACGCGATTTACACAAAGCTCCGCCGCTTTTTCACCCAAGCTGGAACTTTTGAGGATATCTACGAGGGCGGCGATCCTACCGATGGATATCGAGACGGTGACGCCGATGATGAAGCCTTCGAATTCGGTTTGCTCTCGTTTCATCTGGCGCGCCGAAAAGCAAAGCGCCGCATGGGAGACACGCAGCTTCAAGAAGTCGATTATTCGTGGTGTGAAAGCCACTGGCGTTTCGTGTGCTCGGCGATGACCGATGGCCGTGCGGATGAGAATGTTCCGCGTATGCTCTACTCGCAGCTCTTGGCCGTCATCCGCCTCTGCGGCCCCGTTGGCGCACCCGCTCGCCGCGTGGAAGACGGCAAGGAGCTAAGCCAACATCATTTCAATCAGCGTTTGCTATGGATGGAGCGAAACCTTCCGAACTGGCGCGACGAGGCGAAGCGCCAGCGTGTCAGGAATTATCGTGCGCGCAACGCGACGAAGTACGACAAGATATAGTCGGAACCTATCAGCTGCCATCACGACGACAACTAGAATATTTTTGCATATCCGGTCAGCTTCCAGACGAGCATAAACAGGAAGATGGCAACAGCGGCGAAGAGAAAGATCGTCTCTTTCTTCATAATGCTGCACGCTTCGGCTTGAGCAGCAGGATCGCGCCGACAATGGCCGAGGCAATTGATCCAATCAGAACGCCCAATTTTGTTTCGTCTTGTAAGACGGGACTACTCTCAAACGCGAGAAGGCCGATGAATAGGCTCATGGTGAAGCCAACCCCGCACAGAACGGAAACGCCATAGAGCTGCCGCCAGCTTGCGTGTGCGGGCAGCTCCGCAAATCCCATGCGGATGACGGCGGCAGCGAAAGCGAACACACCAATTTGCTTTCCCACAAACAGGCCGAGGGCCACGCCGAGAGGTACAGGGTCGGCAAGCTGGGTGAGCGACATTCCGGAGAAGGACACGCCCGCATTGGCAAAGCCGAACACAGGCACGATCAGGAACGTCACCCACGGAGCAATGCCGTGTTCGAGGATGTGCAACGGCGAATGTGCGTCGTCTGGCTTCGCGGGGCTGGCTCGCAGCGGAATACAAAATGCGAGCGCGACGCCTGCAAGAGTGGCGTGGACGCCTGATTGTAAAACGAAGAACCAAAGTGCGCCCCCTAAAGTCAGATAGGGCCACAGGCTCATGATGCGCAGACGGTTCAAGGCGATGAGTGCAACCAGCACAATTGCGGCCGCGCCAAGCGCGAGGGCATTGAGCGAGGCGGTGTAGAAAAGCGCGATGATGATCACCGCGCCCAGATCATCGATAATCGCAAGCGCGGTCAGAAAGACGCGCAGCGTCATCGGGACGCGCGGCCCCAGCAGCGACATGACGCCAAGCGCGAAGGCAATGTCTGTGGCGGCCGGAATCGCCCAGCCTTTAGGCTGGCCGCCCTCGCCCATGTTGAATGCGAGGAATACGAAAGCGGGAACCGCCATTCCACCGAGCGCGGCAAAGCCGGGCAAAATCCGGCGAGGCCATGTTGAGAGCTGGCCGTCTAAAACCTCGCGTTTGATTTCGAGGCCGACCATCAGGAAGAACACGGCCATCAAGCCGTCGTTGATCCAATGCAGGATCGACAGGCCGCCGACATAGAGATGCAGGCTCTCAAAATACGCCGCGCTGATGGGGGAATTCGCAATGACGAGCGCGAGCGCTGCGGCGACCATGAGGACAATTCCGCCCGAGGCAGAGTTGTCCAAGAAAGCGCGGATCAGAGAAACAGGGCGTTGCTGGTTCGGCTGCACAGGGATGACCCGCCTTCCAAAAAAGGTTTCGACATCTCCGTGGATTTTGGGGTGCACCCAAGGCGCACGCAGCACGCGCCATAAGTGAAGTTAGTTTATAACAGGGGAGCTGATTGACCAACCCTTTTTCGAGCAATCAGATGGGCTGGGCGAGCTACTGCATTATCGGGTCGCGATGATCTAATGGGCGGATCGGACTTGGGGATTTATCGGTGACTGCAAGATGTGCGGGAGAATACCCCGCCATCTTGCCAGGGAGACGCTGCGCTCTCCCGTGGACCCTCTCGCCCCTGGCGCATCGATCGGCATTGAGCCGACGCTGCGCCATTGAACCGTGCGCCGGTTCATCGCGCTTGAGGGCGGGGCGTTCATAGCCCCTCCCCAAGACCCCAACCCAGACCAACGTCATCGCACGTTGGATCGCGATCGAGGCGTGTGCCGCCCCGAAGCCCCTGCACCATGGCATCGCCCATGGAGACGACGAGGCGCGTTCCGCCCTTCGATCCCTGACCAACCCTGCACCGGATTGGATGCGGCTTTTAAGTGCTGGAAGTTTTTTTCAAGGACGCCGACGCAGGATCGTATGCGTATCCCGTAATCGATCCGTCCTTGATCCGCTCGACGGCTTCATCGATCGCCTGGAGCGGCACCAAAAACCATTCGCGCGGTTTCACAGGCTGGCCGAACCGGTCGGGGATGGTGAGATCAAGCTGCACCGCCCCGAACAGCCTGTGAAATATCTTCTCAAGGCGCGTCCGGTTGATGTTGAAGAGCTTGTAAGTCGCGACAACCTCAACATCCGACAGAAGATATGTCGCATCATGCGCCGCATTCGCGATCCGCGCCTCCACCGCGCCGCCCGTCACCCCGATCTTGTGGATGATGCTCCGGTGCTCGGCAACAGTGGGGTGCTGCGAATGACTTCGCAGAACGTAGATCGTCCCGCTCGCCAGATCGTCGGCTTCTTGCGCGCCGCCAAAGAGCGGCCCCGCCGATGGGTCCGTGATGCGCCGTCCCGCCTCGTCCTTATGAAGCGATCGCTGGAGCGAGCGCATCAGCAAGTTGCTCTCGGTTCCATTCGAAAACACCACGCGCAGGCGTGCATCGGTTCGCCCTTGCGCATTCGAATACACCTCACCCATCTCGGCGACGTAAGCCGTCTGACCGCCGACAATGAACCAGCTTCCAGGACGGATTTCGGCTTTGAGTTCGAACGGGCGGGTTTGCCGCACGCCGGTATCGATCTCGCGTTGCACCTGATCGAAGAGCGGCTTGAACCGCGCAAAATCAGGGCATGGCGTGCGGTTGGCGATCTCTTCGGCGGCGCGGCGTTCCTCGCGGCTGGAGACGTGCTTTAGAACCGTGATGTCGGTTTCCGTGACATCGTCAACACCAAGCTCTGCGAGCAATGCGTCGTCTTCTAGTTCCTCGCCCTCGCTTGCAGGAGATGCGCCGGTCAGAAGGCCGTGCACGTCCAGCTCGGCGAGCAGAGTTTGCGCCTCGGGAAGCTTGCGGATTTGATCGAGCCGCACGGCATAGAGCCGTTCGAAGATATCCCGTCCCTCGCCATGGAGCGGCGCGCGGCCATGCTCTTCGTGAAAGCGAAGAATATCTTCGAAGCCCGCAATGATCCGCTCTTCGCGCGGCGTGTGAGAGCGTGCCTTTTGCGGCTCGATCGTCGCGCCGAGTTCGGCCAGCAATTCGTCGTCTGTTAAATCAACCATTGGCGGTCTTCGCTGCGCGGTAACGCGCAAGTGCCGCCACGCCTTCGGCCAGTTTCTTCTCCCAGGCATCTTGGGAGGTGATGTCCGGCGCACGGCCACGCTCTTGCTTGAAACGAAGAGCCCGAACGGCAAGCTCGCGCGCTTCCTCGTAAGGAATGCTCACACGCTTGGCCGCGATCGCCGCCTGCACCTGGCGCAGGGTCTTTTCATCCATGGCCTTGCCGAGGACGGCATAGGCCGCATCGAACGGATTGATCTTGTCGATCATGTCGATATCCAGATCGCGCACATCCATGGCGATCTGGCGCACCCCATCCAGCAAAGCCGTGTTACCGCGCTGATCTCCGGTGCCGGTATCGATGCCGCTCGCAAGTTCCTTGGCGCGCTGGGTGAGGTTCAATGCCGCGATCGCATGCTGCCGGATCGCTTCCTGATCCGTTTCGCTCAAATCGGGATAACGCTCGCGCACAATCTTGCCCATGCGCGCCTGCGTTAGCTCTTCGGGCAGAGTATTTTCACGATCAAAGAGACCGCGCTCCAGTGCCGTTTTATCTTGCACGAACGCCGTGATGACCTCGTTCAAATCCTCTTTGCAGATGCGGGTCGCTTCCGGCGTCTCCGGCGTCACCAGCCCCTTGATCTCAAAATGGAATTGGCCGGTCTCTTCGTTGAAGCCGACATTTGTCTTGCCTTCTTCGTAGCCCTTCTCGCCGTAATCGAAGCCTGGCTTCGCGCCGGAATCTTTGGGTGTAAATTCAAAGCGCGGCGCAAGCACCTGCTCCATGAGAAGGCTGGCAGCGATCGCTTTGAGCGTATCGTTGATCGCATCGACCACCAGAGCTTCCGCCGCATCCGGCTCTGCAATCAAATTGGTGAAGCGTGCCCGCTCCTTGCCTGGCGCATCGCGGGTCGCGCGGCCAATGATCTGGATGACTTCCGTCAGGCTGGAGCGATAGCCGACCGTGAGCGCGTGCTCGCACCAAATCCAGTCGAAGCCTTCTTTGGCCATGCCCAGCGCGATGATGATATCGACATGATCGCGGTTGTTCTTCTGGGACGGGTCTTTGAGCGAGGCCGCAACCTTGTCGCGCTTGGCCGGATCATCATCAACAAGGTCTGCAACCTTGATGACGCGCCCGCCAGCGATTTCGATCATGTGGAAGCCGGTCGCGGGGTCGATGCCCTTCCAGGTGCCAAGAGATTCCATGATCTCATCGACTTCCTTGTGCTTGTCCTTGGTGCTCTCTTTCGAGTTCACATTCGGAATGTGCACGATCGTTTTGATCGAAGGATCGAGCACCTTCATGATCGCGTCGAGATATCGCCCCGTATAGAAGAAGTAACCGATATCGAGCGACTTCAGATGTTCATAGCCATTCAGCTGCTCATAGTAGGTATAAGTGACGGTGACGAACTTCGCTTCGTCGGATGGTGCGAGAACTGCCTCCGCATCGCCTCTGAAGTAAGATCCCGTCATCGCGACCAGATGCACCTTGTCGCGGACGATGAACTGGCCGAGCTGCGCGCCAAGCCGGTTGTCAGGATTGCTGCTGACATGGTGGAACTCGTCCACCGCAATCAGGCGGTTGTCGAACGCCTCAACGCCCAGCTCATCGACGGCAAAGCGGAACGTCGCATGGGTGCAGACTAAAACCTCATCGTCGCTCGCCAGAAACTCGCCGACCGCCTTGACCTTTGATTTCGCGACCTTCGGCTCGTCAATGCCAGGCGCATTGCACAGATTCCATTGCGGCTTCACTGTCCAATCATAGGGGAAGCCGTTCGCGCTCAGCTTTTCATCGGCAAAGCTGCCGCCGATCGAACGCTCCGGCACGACGATGATCGCTTGTTTGATGCCCTGATTGCGCAGCTTATCCAGCGCGATGAACATCAAAGCGCGGGACTTGCCTGATGCCGGTGGCGATTTGATGAGCAGATATTGCTCGCCGCGCCGCGCATAGGCCCGCTCTTGCATCACTCGCATGCCCATGGCGTTTGCCTTGGTCGATGCGCCGGTGCGTGCTGTCGTGATGGACACGGACGGGATCGTCCGCTCGTTCGTCGGATTGTCGGTCGTCATGCGGCCTTCCTCCCTTTCTTTTTTGTGGGTTTGGGCTGATTGGCCGTCATCTTGGTGTAGAGATCGAAGAGCTTCTCCAGCCGTTCAGTGTCGTTCCTGAATCGCCGCCCGATGTAGATGCGCTCCAGCACCTCGTCGTTTTCGTCATGCGCGCGGCGCAGATCGTCCGGCATCTCTTCGGGGTAGTATAGATCGGCGATCGTCTTCGGGAAAATCGCCACGAGACCGAGCAAGAAATTGACATCTCACCGCGGGAGATCCGCATTGGAATGGTCGGTGAGCTTGGGAAGAGGAAATGTGTTCCATCCGAGGGTGTTGGAATACCGGTACCGCGTCTCCAACCTGCCGCACACCGCCGCAATCCAAGCAAGATGGATTTTCGATCCGATGATAGACAGTGTCCACAGGGGCGCATCGTATAAAGCGAATGCTGAGTTGCTGACTATCGACCTCGGCGGTAGTAGACCGACAGGAAGATAGCCCCTTCGTTCCGAACTAACGGCTGGAACAATTAGACTCCAACGCGTTCCAACGCCCTGGATCTGTCTGAACTTGTGAGGGTAACGAGCGGACGGACGGGTTTCAGCAGCTTTGCTTTCACTACGGAAAGCTGCAACGCGTTCGAAGCGCAGTCGCAGAGCTTCATGGCTTCGCGCGAGTTCTACATCCTCGTCCTCGACCCAGATGCAATGTCGCTCCAAACCCTTGATGTACTCGGCTCCACCAAAATAGGGCCGCATGAACCTACGAGAACTTGGATCAGCTCTCAGGACTTCATCCCGCTCGTGGCGAGTTAGAAGCAATCCACCACCATCGGTAGGTTTGTTCCCCCACAGCATTGCAGCTCGGCCATCTGGGGCTTGTGACGCAGTCGTGACTATTACGTCAGTCGTTGGTGATAGGTACGCGTTAATTTCAGATACGGTTTTCTCTTGGAAAACCCCATCCTTGTCCTCGTAGAAAAGCTTGCGTCGTCGCGTGTGGTCATTACTGATCGCTACGATCGCAACGGTAACGCCAGCGTTGTGGCTCGCTAAGTTGGCCCACTTAAACGAGACGTGTGCAAATGTGATTTGAAAGCCGCTGCTAGCGATCAGCGGCCAAAGTATCGGCACTTGCTCGCCCTGACAGACCGAATTGGTGGTGACAAAGGCTGCAGTTACCTTTGAGCTTCGCCCAAAATCTGCAGCCTTCATGAACCACGCGCTGACGTAGTCCAGAGACTTCCACGCTTTTGTGCGTGTATCAAAAATGGAGGCCAGTTCTGCTTTTTGCTCTTGGGATTGCCACGTAAACCCGAGATACGGGGGGTTCCCGCAGATGTAGGTTTCGCCTCCCTCATTCTCGAAATCGATCTGCGCTTGATCGAGTGGCGAGTTGAAGAGATCGTCCGCGTGTAATTTCACGCCGGTGCCAGTAGGAGGACAAACCGATAGCCAATCGAGACCGAGCGCGTTGCCGCAGGTAATCCAGTTATCCGCATTGAGTGGTAAGAACTCGGCTAGTGCTTCTTTCTGTCCCCGATACAGAACGTCGCATTGATACTCTGCGATGATCAAAGCAAGCCTCGCGATTTCCGCAGGAAAATTGCGAAGCTCAATTCCCCGAAAACTCGTGAGCGGTATGTCAGATCGACGCTCTGACTCATCTCGCCGTTTGTTGATCTCAGCTTCGATGGCCCGCATTTCTTTGTAGGCGATGACGAGGAAGTTGCCCGAACCGCAGGCCGGATCGAACACACGTATTTTCGACATGCGCTTGCGGAGATTCAGCAGCGCACGTCCGTTGTCGCCAGCTGCTTCCAGCTGTTCTCGTAGATCGTCGAGGAAGAGTGGATTTAGAACTTTCAGGATGTTCGGCACGCTCGTGTAGTGCATGCCGAGCGATCCACGCTCTTCGTCTTCGGCGACGGCCTGGATCATCGATCCGAAAATGTCGGGGTTGATCTGCTGCCAGTCGAGCTCGCCAGCGCGCAATAGGTATGAGCGCGCCATGCGGCTGAACTTCGGGCAATCGATCTCGCCTGAGAACAGGTGGCCGTTCACGTAAGGAAACTTGTCCGCCCAGCCCTTGATGTTCGCCGCTTTGCGGTAGCGATCATCCGGCGTGCCGTTGTGTGTGGTCGGCGTGTCCATCGCGCGGAACAGCTCTGACAGCACTTCGTGCGTGTTGCCTGATTGGCCATCGCTCATTGTCTCGATGGTGCGGGTGAAGATGTTGTTCTGAAATATCCCCGTATCTTCGGCGAAGAAGCAGAAGATCAGCCGCGCCATGAAGTGGTTGAGCATGGGCCTCTTCTCGGCAGATGCCCAATCGGGATTGTCCTTGAGAAGCTCGACATAGAGTTTGTTCAGGCGTCCCGTCGCCTTCACGTCGATCGGGTTGTTCTTGATCTCCTTGACCGTGGTGATGCCAGCCAGCGGCAGGAAGAACCCGAAATGCTCCGCAAATTTCTCGAACGGGGTTGAGAGCGGCTCGCCGCTGATCAGGTCTTCGGCTTCAAGTGTTTTGCCATCCGTCGCCAGGATGAATTTCGCCTTGGCGGCGGTCGTCTTCGGGCTTTGGCGCAGAGCGGCGAGCGTCTCGTTGACCTTGCCTTCATCGCAGGTGGCGATGTGAATGTTGTTTCGCTGAAGAACGCCTTCTGCGATGTCCGACGAATTCGACGCGCCCGAGCGCAGCTTCCTGATCGTCGTGTCCTTGTTGTCGAACGCTTTCAAAAAGGCATAAGGGAACTCGGCGCGGTCAAATTCCTGCGCCGCCAGTTCCGATGCTGCTTCCTCGATTTCAACTGCGTTCATTGCTTTTGTTCTTTGCGGTTTTCCTAGCGTCCCATTCTTCCAAGATTGGCGGCTCGGGCCACCCCTAAAACGCCGATTGTCTGGCTCTATCCCCAGACAATCACGGGCCTACTCGTCTTCGCGTTTGTCAGGGAACAGCCCTGGCATCCAACGGCTGGCCAGCGTCGCCGGAAACGCCAGATGGATGGGGGCCTTGGTGGTCGCCGACTTGATCACGCCATGCTTGAAGAGAACTTCCGTGACGCGCCGCGCCTGACGATCGCCGGTGCCGACGATTTCGGCCAGCTCGCCACGGGGAAGCTCGCCGCGATATTGCAGAGCTTCGAGCACGTCCCTCGCCTTGGCC
>JAPUEF010000351.1 GCA_027492655.1 Alphaproteobacteria bacterium
GGCTGGATACGACCTGGCGCTGGTCGGACCCCGGCGGGCCGACCAGCTATCTGGCCGGGGACGTGGTGAGCGGGGCATTGTCGTGGACGCGGCCGGGGCGGCTGGGCGGCATCCAGATCCGGCGGAATTTCGGGCTGCGGCCCGACATGGTGACGCAGCCGCTGGCGGAGCTGCGCGGTTCGGCGGATGTGCCATCGACGGTCGAGGTGTTCGTCGATGGCGCGCGGCGGGCGAGCGCCGATGTGCCGGCGGGGCCGTTCGAGATTTCCAACCTGCCGCTGGTGACGGGGCCGAGCCTGGCGCGCGTCGTGGTGCGCGATGCGCTGGGGCGCGAGCGGGTGACGGAATCGTCGTTTTTCTCATCGGGCCGGCTGCTGGCCGAGGGGCTGTTCGATTTCTCGGCGGAGATCGGGATGGCGCGGCTGGATTTCGCGGGCGAGACGGACGCCTATGACCGCCGCGTCTTCGCCTCGGGCAGTCTGCGTTACGGCTTCAGCGACGCGCTGACGCTGGAAGCGCATGCCGAGGGCGGCGGCGGGCTGATCATGGGCGGCGCGGGTTTCGCCGCGCCGCTCGGCTCCGACGGGGTGCTGACCTTCGCGGCGGCGACGAGCCGCTATGACGGCCGGAGCGGGACGAGCGTGCAGGGGACGCTGGATCTTGCGCTGGGCAGCGTGCGGTTTCTGGCGTTGAGCCAGCGCAATACGGACGGCTTCGCCGACATCGCATCGGTCAGTGCGCTGGAAGGCGCGGGGCGGCCGCCGCGCGGTATCGATCAGGCATCGTTGTCGTTTCCCGATCTGTGGCCGCAGGGATCGCTGACCTTCAGCTATGCGCGGCTGGACCGCCGCGCGGACGGCGTCAGCGAGTTCGCCTCGGCCAGTCTGACGGCGACGCTGCCGGGCGATGCGCTGTTCTTCGCGTCGGCCTTCGCCGATCTGGGCGGCGGCGCTTACGGCCTGTTCGCGGGCCTGACCTTGCCGCTCAACGGCGAAATGGAAGCGACGGCGTCTGTGGAGGCGGATCGGCGGCGCATCGAACCGGCGCTGGAGATGGTGCGGGCGGAGGCCGCGGAGCCGGGCGGCTATGGCTGGCGCGTCAGGGTGAGCGAGGACAGCCAGGCGGTGCGCGCCGCCTATCGCGCAGGCTTCGCGCGGCTGGAAGGGACGCTCTGGCGCGAGAACGGGACGATGCAGGGCGCGGCGCAGATGGAAGGCGCGCTGGCCTTCGCGGGCGGCGCGCTGTTCGCCGCGCCACGGATCGACGACGCCTTCGCGGTGGTGGATGCCGGCGCGGCCGGGGTGCCGGTGACGTATGAGAACCGCCCCGCCGGGACGACGGACGGCGACGGGCAGCTGCTGGTGCAGGGACTGCGCGCCTATGAGCGCAACCGGATCGCCATCGATCCGGCGGCGTTGCCGGTGGCGGCGGTGTTCGGCGAGACGGTACGCGAGGCGGTGCCGCAGGAAGGCGGCGTCGCGGTCATGGATTTCGGGGTCGATCAGGCGCCGCGCGCCGCGCTGGTATCGCTGCTGCGCGAGGACGGAACGGCGGTGCCGGCCGGCGCGACGGCGGTTCTGGCGGCCAGCGGCGCGCGGTTCGCGGTCGGCTATGACGGGCAGGTCTATGTGACCGACCTCAATGATGCGAACCGCTTGGAGGTGATCGCCCCGGACGGGACGATGTGCGCCGCGACGTTCGCCTTTCCTGACGGGCAGACGGGGCAGGTGCGGATCGCGGGCGTGCCGTGCCGGACGGGGGGCGGGACATGACACGTTGGGCGTTTCTGGCGCTGGTTCTGTTCGCGCTGTGGCCGGCGGGCCGCACGGCGGCGGCGGCGTCGTGCAGCTTTTCCATATCGACGCTGGATTTCGGGTCGGTCGATACGCTGTCAGAAGCGACGGCGGACGGGACCGCGACGCTGTCGATCAATTGCACCAATGTGGTGACGGGGGCGCTGCGGATCTGTCCCAATATCGGCAGCGGAAGCGGCGGCGCGACGGGCAATCTGCGGCACATGCGCGACGCGTCGAACCGGCCGCTGGACTATACGCTGTCGGTGAATCTGGGGGGCGGCACGCTGTGGGGGACGATCGAGAACCTGCTGCTGGGGACGCCGCCGACGATCGATCTGACGACGACGCTGTTCGGGTCGATCTCCACGACGCGGACGATCTACGGCACGCTCGCGCCGAACCAGCAGAGCGCGGCGGCCGGTCTCTACACCTCGAATTTCGGGGCCGGGGACGTGAAGATCTCCTAATTCTGAGCTTCAGCTTTTCAACTGTCTGACGCTGAGCAGTCCGGTTTCGGCGTCGTTTCAGGTGCGGGCGCTGGTCGAACCGCATTGCCTGATCAGCGCGCAGACGGTGAATTTCGGGCCGCGCGGCGTGCTGGCCGCGAACGCCGATGCGTTCGGCGATCTCTCGGTGACGTGCACGCCGGGCGCGACCTATTCGATCGCGCTGGATAACGGCCTGACCGGCACGGGGCCGACGGCGCGGCGGATGACGCTGGGGGCGAATGCGATCGCCTATGGGCTGTATCTGGATGCGGCGCGAAGTCAGCCATGGGGGAGCGGCGGCGGTCAGGTTTACGGCGGGACCGGCACGGGCGCGGCCCAGGCGGTGCGCGTCTATGGCCGCGTGCCGCCGCAGACGACGCCGCTGGCCGGGGTCTATACCGACACCGTGGTGGCGACGATCACCTACTAGGCGTCAGACCGGGATGCGGATGGTGGCCTTGAGGCCGCCGAGGTCGCTGTCGCCGAGCTTCACGTCGCCGCCATGGCCGCGCGCGATGTCGCGGGCGATGGCGAGGCCGAGCCCCACGCCGCCGCTTTCGATGTTGCGCCCGTCGGCGTCGAGGCGGCGGAACGGCTTGAAGGCTTCCTGACGGCGTTCGGGCGGGATTCCCGGGCCGTCATCCTCCACGATCAGCTCCAGATCGTCGGCGCTCCGGCGCGCGGTGAAGCGGACGCGCGTGCCGTATTTCATCGCGTTGTCCACCAGATTGACGACGCAGCGTTTGAGCGCGTTGCGCTTTACGACGACCTGCAGGTCGCCTGCGATCAAAAGATCGAGCGTTACGGGACTTTTACGGCGCGCCTCATCGGCGATCTCACCCGCCAGTTCGGCGATATCCGCGGCAGCCGCCTGTTCCCCCCCCTCCCCCCGAGCAAAAGCAAGATATTCATCAAGCATCCGCTCCATCTCGGCGATGTCGGAGAGGAGATCCTTCTTGCACGCTTCGTCGCCGCCCATCATGGCGAGTTCGAGCTTCATCCGGGTCAGCGGCGTGCGCAGATCGTGGCTGACGCCGGCCAGCATTTCGGTGCGCTGCGCCATCTGGCGGGCGAGGCGCTGCTTCATGCCGATGAAGGCGATGGCGGCGCGGCGGACTTCGGTGGCTCCGGCGGGACGGAAATCGGGCACGTCGCGGCCGCGGCCGAACGCCTCGGCGGCGGCGGCGAGGCGCTGGATCGGACGGATCTGGTTGCGCAGGAACAGGATCGCGACGCCCAGCAGCAGGAAAGACAGCACCATCATCCAGATAGGAAAGAGGTGCATGTTGATGTTGATGAAGCGCTTGCGTTCGATCTGGAAGCGCAGCACGCCCAGATCGTCGATCTTGACCCGCAGATCGACGAATTCGCCGAAGCGGGTGGCGTTGAACCAGTGCGGTTCGGGGATGCGGCTGTCCATTTCACGGCTGATGGATTCGCCGACCTGGGTGTCGGTGGTGCCGTGTTCGGTGGGAAGTCCGGCGCCCGGCTGCCAGGTTACGGCCATGCCGAGTCGGCCGGAGGCCTCGCCCGCCAACTCGTGGCGCTTGGCCTCGTCGGGCTCGCCCTGCATCAGTTCGATCACCAGCGTCATCTGATCGACCACGCCGCGCGTGAGGTTGGCAGTGGTACGGGCTTCGTGATCGGCAAGGAAGAGATATGCGACCACAGCCTGAAGCAGCACCATCGGCACGACGACGATGAGCAACGAGCGCAGGAACAGCCGGCGCGGCAGAAAGCGCTTGAAGCCGGTGGCGGGCGGCTCACGCAGAACGGTTTTTTCCGCCGGGCGGTCGGTTTTCCGCCCCGTCGTCATCGACAGCGACATGGCGCGATACTATCCTCTTCCCCCGTCCAAGACGACATCCGAAGGGAGCGCCGATGGCCGACAAAGTCACGATCTATCACAATCCGAAATGCTCGACTTCACGCGCCGTGCTGGAGGCGATCCAGGCGCGGGGCATCCAGCCGGATATTGTGCCGTATCTTTATAACGGCTGGAGTGCGGCGTTGCTGAAGCGTCTGCTGAAGATGGCGGGGGCAAGCCCGCGCGACTTCCTGCGGGCGAAGGAACCGCTGGCCATGGAACTCGGGCTGACGGAGCCGGACGTGAAGCCGGCGGCGATCGTCGCGGCGATGGTGACGCATCCGATCCTGGTGGAACGGCCGATCGTGGAGACCGGGAAGGGTGTGCGGCTGTGTCGGCCGCCTGACCGGTTGCTGGAGATTTTGTAGCTAGCCTTCGCCAGG
>JAPUEF010000352.1 GCA_027492655.1 Alphaproteobacteria bacterium
CATGCCTTCATCCTGCGCCGATCCCACGAGAGTCAGCCTTGCGCCCGGAATCCGGGTCGAAACCTCGCCGAAGGCGCGGATCAGACGATCGTGCAGTTTGTGCGGCGTCAGCGTTCCCACTGCCAGAAACCCAAAGCCGCCGTCCCCCCGCGGATTGGGCAGCTTTGCGCTGACTTCATCGAACGCCGTCGCGCCTTCGCCTTCGATGTCGGTGCCGTTCGGCACCACGAAAACAGGCGCCTGCAAGCCGAAGACGCGACGCCCAAATGACGCGGCTTCGCGCGACACTGCGATGTAAGCCTGCATCGGTTCGATCGCCACGCCATGCACCTGACGGCCATCGGCATCGAGCCATATATAACTGTTGTGAAGCGTATAGACGGTCTTCACGCCGCGACCGTTGAGCTCCCGGCAGCCGAAACTGCAGTGGTGATAGTGCGCGATCCCTACATTCGCGCTGCTGCAATAGGCCAGCAGGCGATCCACATCGTGGTCCAGCGTTACGACGGCGAAGCCGTTCTCTTTCGCGAAAGCGGCAAGGCGCTCGTGCCCTCCGCCTTCCACCAGACAAAGCGACACGTTCGCGCCTTTCCGCGCCAGCCCTGCCGCCAGCTCCAGCACGACCTGTTCCATGCCGCCGATTCCCCAACGCTGCAGCAACAGCGCGATGCCCTCATTGCCGGCACGGGCGACAGCATGCGCGTAGGGTTTGGTCGCGAGCACATGACCTTCAGCGGCCAGCGCGCGATCGAAATGACACAGCGCGATCGCGTGATCGATGGCCGGGCGGATCGACTGCATATCTCCTGCGAGCAAACGGATATGGCGGGGCAGCTCCTGTCGTCGCAGCCAGGAATGGGTCAGATCGTCGGGCGCGACGACGATATCGCAATCCGCCAGAACGCGGGCATCGAGCATGCGCAACGGCGCGTCGATCTCAACCACGCGCACACGGTCGTCGAGGAGGCTGCCCTCCGCGCGTTTCGCAAGAAGTTCGTAGTAGCCCACATGCTCGCGGTCGGCCCACACCGCAGCGTCGTACTGCAGCGGATCGCGCAAATGCCCGTTTGCGCCGGGACGCAGGTTTTGCCCGCCCAGAAGCGCTTCACGTCGCCGTTGATTGATCTCGACCAGCAGCCGGATATTCTTGAACAGATCGAGTTCTTTGGCTTTCGCGTTCAACGTATTGTCGTGAACGCGATACTGGTACAGCACTTTCGGGACGTGCACGAACTCCGTGACGAGGTGCATGCGCAGCCACATATCGTAGTCTTCGCCGCCGAACGTGCTTTCGTCATACGGCCCGACGATGGCCTGGATGTCGGCGCGCCACATAAAGCTCGCCCCCAGGAAATTGTCGCCGCTCTGGTGAAAATTCTCCAGCGTAACGACGCCCGGCAGACGGATGAACGACGATCCGTCGGGCCGATTGTGTCGTCGCCAATCAGGATCGTCCAACGGCGCGCCGCGATCGTCGATCGCCTGGTAGTCGGAATAAGCAAGTCCCGCGTCGGGATTCGCCTCAAGCGCGATGACCAGCTCCGCCAGCTGCTCGGGAAGCATGATATTGTCGGCCGACGTCCACGTCATGTACTCGCCGCGCACGAAGAAATTGCCGTTGTTGAGCGCGGAAGGCAGCTTCTGGTTCGGCTGCCGGACGAACCTGATGCGGCGGTCGGCGGCATATTTGCCAAGCACCGCATGCAGATCGTCTTTCGACCCGTCATCGACGATGATCAGCTCCCAATCGGAATAGGTTTGCCGAAGAACGCCTTCGATCGCCTCGTCGATCAGGTTCGCCTGATTGTAGACCGGCAGCACGATGCTGACGAGGCCGCGGATACCGAAGCGGGCCTTCGGCTCCGCGGCGGCGGTCGCGGGGGCTGGCGCCGGATAGTCGTCCAGCGATGCCCTGGCCCGCAGCTCACGTATTTCCCGCTTGAGCGCGACGCCCTGCGCCTGCAGCGAACCGATGATGTACCGGTCCGCCCTGCCCTCCTCCTGCGCCGGAACCGCCTGCGAGGCCGCGCTCACGCCACCCGGCCCGTGCGTCTGCGGAAGCGCCGCCTCGTTCGCCGACCATTGAGCGCGCGCGTTGCGGAAAGTCTCGACTTGCTCCGCCAGAGCGGCATCGAACGAGGCCCGCAATTCAGCGATCTGGCTTTGATAGGCTGCGGCTTCCGCGTCTGCCTGTTTCAGCCGCACCGACAGCTCGGCCTCCTGGGCGATCGACAGCGCGCTGGATCTCGCCGCCGCCTCGCCTTCGCGGATGCGCGCCGCATCCAGCGCGTCTTTCAGCGTCGCGATCTCCGCCTGCGCGAGCGCCAGGCGATCGGCGGCGAGCGCCGCCTGATCGGCAAGCAGCGTGATGCGCTGCCCGGCATGACGCTCCAGCGTCTCCACTTCACGCAGATGCTGGGCCTTCATTTCGTTCAGAAAGCGCTGCCAGCGCTCATCCGCTTTCGTATCGAAAGACTGGGATACGGCTGCCCGGGCTTCCCCCAGCGCCACCTTCAGATTCGCGCCGTTTACATCGACGGCCTCCAGCAGACGGCCGCCGAGCGTATGCCAATCCTGCGCGATCCGCTCGAAGACGCGGCGGTCTGCGTCATTCGCCGCCTGGACTTCGCCCAGCTGTGACTTCAACGAGGAAAGCGCATCCCGCAATTCATCGAACGTGGAGCGCATCCCGCCCGGATCGGCCGCTCGCGCATACCGGGTCTCGTTCAAAAAGCCGTTGCCTGCGCGCGATCTCATACTTTGGTCCTGCTCGCTCCCGTTGGCGTTGACATCCATTTCGTCCGATCCGGTCAGCAGGCTGACCATGCTCAGATCCTGCAGCAGCGGAACGTCGCTTGATCCGACGCGGGACAATGCGTCGTAAAGCAAGTCGATCGCGCGACGACTGGCCGGCTCTGAAGCCAGAAGGCGCGCCGCGAACGCGCTCCACACGGCATCCTCGCCATACCGCGCCTCGACAAGGCCGCGCAGCCGCAATCCCGCGTCGCCCGATATCACGGCGTCGAACTGGCGGCGCATTTCTTCCGCGCCGATGGTCGCGAGACCACGTCCGGAGAAATTCGCGTACGCTGCGCTTTCGAACGCCTCGCAATCGATCAAACCCTTCACGCCGTCATAGCCGATCAGCATGGCGGGCAAGTCCGCTGCGGCGGCTTCGATCACGACGCGCCCCATGCCCACAGCGAGATCGTAGGACGGGAACTCCGCCGCCAGCGTCTCCGACCAGCCGCGCAAATCGATCCGCGCCTGAAAGGCGCTCGCGTCGATGAAGGCTTTCAATTCGCTCTCGGCCAGCCCGCTGCCGAAAATATCGATGCGCCAATCGAGATCGGCAGGGAGCTTGCTGAGAAAATCCAGAATGCCCGGCATTTTCTCGCCGTCCAGCCGCGAAGCGCAGAGAATGCGCATCGGACCGTCCCGGCGCGCGCGCGGCGTCGCTACGCCCAGCCGCACGGGATTGGGCAGAACGATCGTTGCGCTCGACGTTCCGGCCAGCCGCGCCAGCTGAGCGACCTCCGGCGAGACGCAAACGACCAGGCCGGATTGCGGAAGGACGAAGCGGCGAAAGAACAGCTCGAACACATCGCCGTAGAACGCGCCGACCGACGCTGGCCCGTGCAGCGTGAACGCAAGGCCGACGCCGGCCTTGCCCGCCGCCAGAAACGCCGCAAGACAACTGGTGAAGGGATGGCAATGCACAGCGGCGATGTGATTGCGCTCGATATATCGCTCCAGCGTATCGGCGGCGAGGAGCAGTTGCGCAGCGGTCGCCAGCGGCCCCAGATCGAGCCCTGTCATCACGCCCTTCAGCCCGGCTGGCAGCCCGGCGCCGGGTTCGAACTCCGACAGCGCGAGATGCACGTCCCAACCCATCGCAGAAAGCGTGCGGATTTCGCTTTCGATATGAGTTTCCAGACCGCCGCGCTTGAATTGCTCGACGACGATAAGAATGGCGTTACGGTTCATGCGACGGACGCCTCGGGGACAGGCGCCTGTATGCAGCTCCGGACAGCCTCTTCGAACGCCGCCGCACGGTCCGCCCAGCCGTGCCGCCTGGCCCACTGGACTCGTTCGCGCCGCGCCGTATCGTTGTCGGCCTCAAGGCAATGCGCGATACCCGCCTCGAACGCAGCGGCGGATGAAGCGACGACGACTCCCGGTGCGTGCAGCGCCATCACTTCCGGCATTTCGCTCGTCACCACCGGGCATCCCCCTGCCAGGTATTCGTATAGCTTGACCGGATCGGTCACGGCGGTGAGCCGCGAAATCCGGAAGGGAATGACGCCCACCGAGAACGTCCTCAGAAGCGCAGGCAGCGCCGCGTCATCGACCTCTCCCGCGAACTGGATGTTCGGCGCCGCGCGCGCGCTGGCCGCGTCGCATGCGCCGACCTGACCGACCAGGACGAAACGCCATTCCCGGTGCGCTTTCGCGGCCTGCACGACCCAGTCCATGTTGAACCACTGCTCCAGCGCGCCGAAATAGCCGATCACAGGCGCACCCGAAGGCCG
>JAPUEF010000353.1 GCA_027492655.1 Alphaproteobacteria bacterium
GCCGCAGGGATCGATGCCGGGCGGCAGATCGGCGAGAAAGGCGTCGTTGAAGTCGCGGCCGGAGAAGGACGCATCGAGCCGCGTGGGGTCGACGGTGGCGATGTGCGCAACGAGGCCGCCGGCGATCATCTCGCGGGCGAGCGCGGCGGTGTCGCGGCCCCAGAGGGGGAAGATGGCGTTCATGCCGGCCTCCGCCATGCGCGCGAGGCGGTAGGCGCGGATGTCTTCCAGGAAGAGATCGCCGAAGATCATGTGGGTGACGCCCTGCCCCTTCAGCCGCGCGGTGGCCTCGATCATGCGGGCCTCATAGACGGCGTTGGGGCACGGCGTCGGGAGCATCACCTTCAGACAGGGAAGTTCCAGCGCCGCGATCTGGGCGTCGAGCAGTTCGTCGCGGACGCCGTGCATGGCGACGCGATCATGGGTTTCGCTGACCGTTGTGAGGAGGCCGGCGATCTCGACCTCGCCCGCCTGACGCGCGGCGTGAAAGGCCCACGCGGAATCCTTGCCGGAGCTCCACGACATGACGGCTTTGGGGCGGGACATGGCTAAGTTTCCCGCCAGCCCGAGCAACGCGCAAGCACCGCGTCGGAACTTACGGCGATCTCTCTCCCGCATTTGCGGGAGAGAGATTCGGGGCGGCGGCAGGAGCGATTGGCTCGCGGATCAGTAGCTGGCCGATATGGCGAAGCGGAAGGAGCGGCCGGCGCGCGGAAAATCGTCTTTCAGGAAGGACGTGTGCACGCGCACCAGCTCGTCGGTGAGATTGGTGGCGTCGAGCAGCAGCGTGACGTCCTGGTCCGCGAGCGGTCGCCAGGACAGGCGCGCGTTCAGCACCGTGGAGCCAGGCGTTTCGGTTTCGAAAGCCGCAGTGCGGGTCTGCTTCGCGATGTCCACGAGTTCGACGCGGGCCTTGAACGCGCCGTTATCGGCGGCGAGGCCCAGCGTTACCGTGGAAGGCGGGATGCGCGGCAGGTCGCCGCGCCCCTGCTCGAATTCGGCGCGCACCAGATCCGCCGCCGCGTCGGCGCGGATTGTGAAGCCGCCGACTTCGCCGAGACGCGCGCTGCCGGAAATTTCGCCGCCGGTGAAGGTGGCGTCGCGCTGGATGAACGCATATTCGGGCAGGGTTTCGCCGGGGTCGAGTTCGACGTCGGCTCCCGTCGGGATGAGCGCGATATAGCCATCGAAACCGATGCGATAGACGCTGAGTTCGAAGGAATAGATATCGCTGGCGTAGCGGAGCGAGCCTTCGACCGACAACGCCGTTTCCTTGCCCAGCGACGGATCGCCGACTTCATAGGCTTCGGTCGCAAGATGAGGCCCGTCGGCGAACAGCTCCACATTGGTCGGCGCGCGTTCGGTGCGGGCGACGGAGAGACCCGCAAACCAGTTGTCGGTCGGCCGGAAGAACACGCCCGCCGACACGCTGACCGGCGTGAAGTCGCGGCTGCCGGCGACGGCGTTGTCGACATCGCGGTGTTCGATGCGCAGGCCGCCTTCGAGGCCCCAGCCGCCTTCATCCCAGCGCTGCACGGTGAAGAGGCCGTAATCGTCGGTCGTGGTGGGCGTCATGAATGCTTCCTCGCCGATCGCCTCGAAATCGGTATGGCTGAGCTGGAAGCCCGTCGCCCCGGTGAGCCTGTCGCCATAGGCGGAGGTGTGAAGCTCGGCGCGCGCTTCATAGCCCTTGTTGTTGAAGGTGGTGCCGGGTTCGCCGTCGCCTTCGAATTCGGTGTGGGTGTAGTCGGAATACTGGAAGGCGAAGTCGAAGCGGCGGGCGAAGCCGTCGCCGATGCGGACATCGCCGCGCGTCTCGTAGCGGTCCTGCTTCAGTTCGATGTGGCCGCCCGCTTCGCCCGGCGCTTCAGGCGGCAGGCCGTAGGCGGTCTCGAAGCGCTTCCAGCCAAGGCCGGCGAAGCCCCAGTCCTTCACCAGCGACGCGCCGAGCGCGTAGGAGTGGGTATCGACGAAGGAGTTGGGCGTGCGGCCAAGCGGGGTTTCGTAGTCGTCGGCCTCGCGGTGCGCCCAGTCGCCATTGACGATGACGCCGTCGCCCAGCGCCGCAGCGAGGCCGAGGCCGCCCTGAACGCCCTTGTCGGCGCTGGAATACGACGCGAGACCGCGCGCCGACCAGCCGCGCTCGGGGATGCGGGTGGGGATGGTTTCGTCGATCACGTTGACGACGCCGCCGATCGCGTTGCCGCCATAGGCGAGCGCCGCAGCGCCGCGCAGCACCTCGATGCGGCGGGCATCGAGCGGATCGGCCCCGACCGCGTGATCCGGGCTGGCCGATGAGGCATCGATTGTGCCGATGCCGTTTTCGAGGATTCGGATGCGATCGTCGCCAAGGCCGCGAATGATCGGGCGCGCGGCGCCGGGGCCATAGAAGGTGGAGGAGACGCCGGGAAGGCCCGCGAGCACCTCGCCCAGCGTGTTGGCGAGGCGTTCGACGATGGCGTCGCGTTTGAGGACTTCGGCCCCTTGAAGGCTTTCGATGCGGGCGCCTTCCAGCGGCGCGGTGACGACGACCTCCTCGCTGCCTTCAGCGGTTTCGGCGGCGTGGGCGACGAGCGGGGCGAGAGCGGCGGTGGCCAGAAGAAGGGCGAGACGGGAACGCAGCATGGGAACTCCGGAATGCCAGAGCCCGCTCTTACGATATGTTATATCATAACACAACTGGATCAGACGCACGGCTTCGTGAGGCCCGGCCGCGGCTCAACGCAGGCGGGGACGCTGGAAAAGGAGACAGGGATCGTTCTGGAAATGCGTGGCGGCCCAATCGGCGAAGCCGGCTTTCCGGGCGACATTGATGGACGCCGCGTTGGCAGGGTCGATCATGCAGACGACGCGGGGATGCGGCAGAGCGGCATCGGCCCAGGCAAGCGCCGCAGCCACCGCTTCCGAGGCATAGCCCCGGCCATGGACGGCGGCGTTCAGAACCCAGCCCATTTCCGGTTCGCCGTCGAAGGCCGGATCGGTGCCGCGATGGAAATCGGCGAAGCCGACCTCGCCGACATAGTTCCCCGTCGCGCGCTCGCGCACCGCCCAGTAGCCGAAGCCGAGCAGCGGCCAGAGACCGCCGAAGCTGAGGAGCCGCGCCCAGGCGCGGTCGCGGGTGGAGGGAGTGCCGCCGATAAAGCGGACGGTGCGCGGATCGGACCACATCGCGAAGCTGTCTTCGAAATCGGCCGCGATATGGGCGCGGAGCGTGAGGCGCGGCGTATCGAGCGGCGGCGCGCGCATCGGCTTCTAGACCTTGCGGTTGATGCCGCCGCCTTCGAGCACCTGCCGGACCTTGGCCGCCAGCTGGTCGATGGTGAAGGGTTTGGCGAGGAAGGCGACGCCGGCATCCAGCATGCCGTTGTGGACGACGGCGTTGCGGGTATAGCCGGTGGCGTAGAGCACTTTGACCTCGGGCCGGGTGACGGCGACCTTGTCGGCGAGCTGGCGACCGCTCATGCCCGGCATGACGATGTCGGTGAAGAGCAGATCGACCTTGGGGTGCCGTTCCAGCATCGCCAGAGCGGCGGGGCCGTCTTCCGCGTGAATGACCGTGTAGCCCAGGGCGCGCAAGGCATCGACGCTGACGAGCCGGACATCGGCGTCGTCCTCGACCACCAGCACGATCTCGTCGCCGCCGCCGACATAGGTCGCGTGCGGCGTTTCGGCGACCGCCGCCTCGCCCATATAGCGCGGCAGATAGAGCTTCACCGTCGTGCCCTGGCCGATCTCGGAATAGATCTTCACATGGCCGCCGGACTGCTTCACGAAGCCGAAGACCTGGCTGAGGCCGAGGCCGGTGCCCTTGCCGACGTCCTTGGTGGTGTAGAAGGGATCGAAGGCGCGATCGATCGTCTCCTTCGACATGCCCGTGCCGGTGTCGGTGACGCAGATCGCGACATACTGGCCGGCCACGACATCGACATGGGCGGCGGCGTAGGCATCGTCCAGCCAGGTATTGGCGGTTTCGATGGTGAGCCTGCCGCCATCCGCCATCGCGTCGCGCGCATTGACGCAGAGATTCAGCACGGCGCTTTCCAGCTGCGGCGCGTCGGCATAGGCGCGCCAAAGGCCGCCGGCGAGGACGGTTTCCAGCTGGATCTGTTCGCCGATGGTGCGGCGAAGAAGCTCTGACATGCCGCCGACCAGCTTGTTCGCCTCGATCAGACCGGGGGCGAGCGGCTGCTGGCGCGAGAAGGCCAGAAGGCGGGAGGTGAGCTGGGCCGCGCGCTGGGCGGCGTCGGCGGCGTTGGCGATGCCGGTTTCGGCCTTGGCGGGATCGGAGGCGAGGCGGCGCTTGGCCAGATCGAGGCTGCCGATGATGATCGCCAGCATGTTGTTGAAATCGTGCGCGATGCCGCCGGTGAGCTGGCCGACCGATTCCATCTTCTGCATCTGGCGCACCTGCGCCTCGGCCCGTTCGCGCGTGATCGCTTCGGCGTGGAGGCGGGAATTGGCCTCGGCCAGGCCGTCGCGAGCGCGCACGAGCTGGTTGAGGCGCGTGCGCTGATCGCGGAA
>JAPUEF010000354.1 GCA_027492655.1 Alphaproteobacteria bacterium
GGCGGAAGATCAGCACGTGGCCGGGGCAGTTCATGGGCTTCAGCGCCATCCAATCGGCATCGCCGGAGATGACCGGACCCTCATCCTCGGTGTTGGGCACCTCGTCGGGGATGACGAACATATTCTCGCGATACTTGCCCCAGTGGCCGGATTGCTCCCACTGGCGCGCGTCCATGATCTGCGGGGTCTTCACCTCGCGATAATCGGCGGCGTCGAGCCGGCGGCGCATATAGGCCTCGAGCGCCCGGTAGATGACGAAGCCGTTGGGGTGCCAGAAGACAGAGCCGTGCGCTTCGGCCTGGAGATGGAAGAGGTCCATCTCCTTGCCGATCTTGCGATGATCGCGCTTCTCGGCTTCCTCGATGCGCGTGAGATAGGCTTTCAGCTCTTTCTCGTCGCGCCAGGCGGTGCCGTAGATGCGCTGAAGCTGCGCGTTCTTCGCGTCGCCCCGCCAATAGGCGCCGGAGATCTTGGTCAGCTTGAAGGCCGAACCGATCGCCCCGGTGGAGGGCAGATGCGGGCCGCGGCAGAGGTCGTGCCAGTTACCGTGGTAATAGACCGAGATGTCCTCGCCCGCAGGCAGATCGCGGATGATCTCGGCCTTGTATTTTTCGCCGATGGCTTCGAAATGGGCGATGGCCTGATCGCGCGGCCATACCTGGCGCGTGGTCGGCAGGTTGGCTTTGACGAGCTCGTGCATCCGCGCCTCGATCTTGGGCAGGTCGTCGGTGGTGAACGGTTCGTCCCGGACGAAATCGTAGAAGAAGCCGTCCTCGATATTGGGTCCGATGGTCACCTGTGTGCCGGGGAACAGCTCCTGCACCGCCTGCGCCATCAGATGCGCCGTGTCGTGACGGATAAGATCGAGCGCTTCCGCCTCGTCCTTGCGCGTGATGATGCGCACCGCGTCACCGTCATGCAGCGGCGCGGAGAGATCGCGCATCTTGCCAGCCACCTCGATGGCGAGGGCGGCTTTGGCGAGGCCGGGACCGATGGCGGCTGCGAGGTCTGCCCCGGAGCTGCCGGCCGTAGTGGTCCGCACGCTGCCATCGGGCAGGGTGATGCGGATCTCGGCTTGAGGGGCAGCAGACACGGGGAAATTCCTTCGCTTATACCGCCGGGGATCGGCGGGCGCGGGACACTCTCCCCCGAGGCGGGTTAAGTCAAGAAATGCGAAACGGGGACACGCGCGGCGTGAATGGCCGGATTCCGGTCGCCGCAGGCGGCGCAACGGATGCGGCGGCGGGGGGGCCCCCCGGTGGGGGCGCCGGCCCGTTTTCCGGGGGGGAACAGCTCCCGGGGGGGCCCGCCGCCCCCGCGCGGCTAGGGGGGCGGCGCGGTGCCCCACCGGTTGCGGCGGCGGCCGCGCCGCCGGTTCGGCGCGGGGCCCGTTTTCCGGGGGAGAAAGAGAGCCGGTGGGCGACGTCGCCCCGGCGGCTACTCGGTCGCGGAGGCTTTCAGCTCCAGGAACTGCAGGACATGGGGCGGGAGGGTGTCACGGCCCTCGGCCAGGATGTCGATGGAGGCGTCGTCCTCGGCCCCCTTGGACCGTGTGTCGTCGCCGGTGAGCCACTCGATCAAGCCCGTCATACGCAGCCTCCCTCGTTTTTTCCGGGTCTCAAGGCCCGGTGTCGCTGCGATAGCGAACCCTACGCCCGACCTGTGAAGCAACGCTGAACGCTACGCGCCGTTCCCGATCTCGGCCTTCAGAATGGCGCGGAGGCCCTCGCGATAGGTGGGATGGCGGAGGGTGAGGCCCAGTTCTTCCTTCATCCGGCCGTTCGCGATGCGGCGATTGGCCGAATAGAACTCCAGCGCCATGGGCGAAAGGCGGGAGCTGGCGGCCTCGAACGATTCTTCCGGAGGCGGATCGACCCCCAGAATTCGGGCCGCTTCGGTGACGACATCCTGCGGCGGGGCGGGTTCGTCGTCAGCGATGTTGAGGACGGCGCCGGTTTCCAGCGCGAGGGCGGCCTCGATGGCCTGCGCGATGTCATCGACATGGGCGCGGCTGAAGATCTGGCCCGGTTTGACGAGGCGTTTGGCGGTGCCGGCGCGGAGCTGGTCGAAGGCGCTGCGGCCGGGGCCGTAGATTCCGGGGAGGCGGAGGACCGTCACCGGCACGCCGACGGTTTCGCCGATTTCATTCCAGGCCTGTTCGGCCTCGGCGCGGCGGACACCCCGCTGATGGACCGGACGGATGGGGGCCGCTTCATCGACCCAGGCCCCGCCGGCATCGCCGTAAACCCCTGTGGTCGATAGATAAACGATCCCCCGGAGCGATCTGAGACGTTCCAGATCTGCGGCATGGGCATGCAGCACCGGATCGCCGGCCTCGCCCGGCGGCGTGGTGACGAGAAGATGCGTCACATCCTGAAAAACACGGGCGAAATCGGTGAGGCCATGCGGCCCGAAGAGGTGCGACGGGATGCCGGCGGCGGCGAGGTCGCCGGCTTTTTCGAGCCGCCGGGCGCTGGCCGAGACGCGCCAGCCCGCCGCTTCGAGGCGTGGCGCAAGGGCTCTGGCGACATAGCCGAAGCCGAAAACGAAGAGGTGCCGGATCATGGGCGGAGCTTCCGCCCTGCATGCCCGCCATGGCAAGATGCGCCATGCCTTCCCCCCTGAGCGACGACCAGCTTGAGCGTTACGCGCGGCACATCCTGCTGCGCGAAATCGGCGGCGCGGGGCAGCGCAAGCTGCTGGACGCCCGGGTGCTGGTGGTCGGGGCAGGGGGGCTCGGCGCGCCGGCCCTGATGTATCTGGCGGCGGCGGGGGTAGGGACCATCGGGATCGTCGATGACGACACGGTGGCGCTTTCCAACCTGCAGCGGCAGGTGATCTTCGACAGCGGCGAGATCGGCGCACCCAAGGCCGAAACCGCCGCCGCGCGCCTTCGGGCGATCAATCCGGACGTGACGGTGAACGTGCACCGCGTGCGGCTGACCGCCGCAAACGCGCAAAAGCTGATCGGCCCTTACGATCTGGTGCTGGACGGCTGCGACAATTTCGAGACCCGGTTCGCGGTCAACGACGCCGTGGTGCAGCTGGGCAAGGTGCTGGTTTCGGCGGCGATCGGCGAATTCGACGGTCAACTGGCGGTTTTCCGGCCCGACCGCGTGCTCCAGCCCTGCTATCGCTGCTTCGTGCCGGAGGAACCGGATTATGCCGCGCGCTGCACCGAGCAAGGCGTCATCGGCGCGTTGCCGGGCGTGATGGGCAGCTGGGCGGCGCTGGAGGCGCTGAAAACCCTGGCCGGGTTCGGCACGAGCCTGAGCGGCCATCTGGTGCTGTTCGACGGGCTTTCGGCGGTGACGCGCAAGGTGAAACTGCGGCGCGACCCGGCGTGCCCGGCTTGCGGCGACAAAAGCTGACGCCTCAATTCGGACCGATTGGCGGGCCATAGGCGTTGGAACCCGATGAAACCCGGCTGGACGAGGATTCCGCGATGTTGCGCTTTCTGCTGACCCTGATCGCCGCCATCGCCGTAGCGGCCCCGGTCGCCAATGCCCGTTCGGCCCCGCCCAAGGGGAAGGACTGGTATTACATCGACCAGAACGTCGTACGCGGCGGGTTCTGGCGCGACGAAATAATCGAGATGGCCGAGCGGAACGTCATCCGGCCCTCGACCCAGGTGTTCGAGCCGGGCGTCGGATGGCGCTTCGCCAAGGATACTCCGGCCCTCAACGGCCATCTCGTGGCCCCCGGCGGCCGCCTGCCGTATCGCGAGCCGGATCCGCAGATCGAGACTGTGCCGGCCCCGGTCGCCCCGCCGCCGCCCCCGCCCCCCGCAGCGCCCGCCCCGCAGAGCGGATCGGTGCAGAACGAGCTGGATGCGGCGATGGCCGATCATCTGGTGGGGCGCTGGACGGCTACGGCGACCGAAACCGTTTCGGGCCGCGCCTTCGAAACCCGCACCGACTATACCTTCCGTACCGACGGCACCTATGGCGCACGGATCACCACAGCGTCCGCCGATAACCCCTCGCTGGCGCCGATCACCGAAGCGTTGCGCGGGCGCTGGTCGGTTCGGGCGCTGAGTCCCGACCGCTTCGTGCTGACGCTGGACGCGGGCACCGGCGCGCCGCCGGCCGAACTGACGCTGACGACGGGCGGGGCCCTGGAGCTCCATTCCGCCGATCGCCAGGCGCATTTTGTGCGGGCGCGCTAAGTCTTTGAATTACCATAATGTTTCGGTCGCTCCTGACGCCTCATTTCGGGCGCAGTTGCGCGGCATGATGCGCTTTATGGGGCGGTGTCGCCCCGCCGGAGAGAATTGAAATCCATGTCGATCACCCGCACCTTGGCGTTCGGTTCGCTGGCGGCCCTGGTGGGCGGCGCGCTGCCCAGCGGCGCGGTCGCGATGGCGGCCGATAGGCTGCCCAAGCTGGCGACGCCGCCGTCCGCCGATGCGCGCGAGACGCCGCCGCCGATTCCCGCGTCCGCTCAGCCGGAGGCCGTCTGGTATGTGGTGATCGACGGTGCGCAGGCTGGTGTCGGGATCACCGGATTGCAAGGTGGCG
>JAPUEF010000355.1 GCA_027492655.1 Alphaproteobacteria bacterium
ATGCCCGCGATCGACTTGCCGGTGAGATCGGGGTTCTGCTCGGAGCCCGAAAGGGCGAACTCCTTCTTGATGATCGCGCGGGAGAGGACGAACCACGAATAGCCGTGGCCGGTCTTCACGATGTGTTCGAGGCTCGCCAGCGTGTCGAAGCCGGGGAAGTTCGGCGCCGGCAGGCGCTTGCCCATGGCATCGAGCCAGATCGACGAGGGGCCGGGCAGGATGCGGATGCCGTGATGCGGCCAGATCGGGTTCCAGTTCCGGATGCCCTCGACATAGTGCCACATGCGGTCGCGGTTCACGATGCGCCCGCCGGCACCCTCCGTGATCAGTTGCATCCGCCCATCGACATGGGCCGGCACGCCGGAAACGAGAAAGTCCGGCAGCGTGCCCAGCCGCTCCGGCCAGTTCTTGCGGACCAGGTCGAAATTGCCGCCGATGCCGCCGGAGGTCACAAGCACGGCCTGCGCCTTCAGCGCGAACGACCCGGTGGCCGTGCGCGACGAAGCTTCGCCGCGTGCGACGCCGGTCGGCTCGAGAATCTCGCCCTCGACACCGTCCACCACGCCGGCCGATTTCGTCAGCCCGCTGACGCGGTGGCGGAAGCGCATGTCGACGAGCCCGCGCGATGCCGCCTCGCGCACCCGCTTCTCGAACGGCGCTATGACCGCCGGCCCGGTGCCCCAGGTGACGTGGAAACGCGGCACCGAATTGCCGTGGCCCGTGGCAAGACCTCCGCCCCGCTCGGCCCAGCCGACCAGCGGGAACCAGCGCATGCCCTGCTCGTGCAGCCAGGCGCGCTTCTCGCCATGCGCGAAATGGACATAGGCCTCGGCCCATTGCCGGCCCCAGTCGTCCTCCGCGCGATCGAAGCCGGCGGAACCCTGCCAGTCCTGCCAGGCAAGGTCGAACGTGTCCTTGATGCCCATGCGGCGCTGTTCGGGGCTATCGACGAAGAACAGCCCGCCGAAGGACCAGAACGCCTGTCCGCCAAGGTTCTGCTCGCCTTCCTGGTCGATCCGGCGCCGGCGAGCTCGGCGGTCGCGACGAGGCCGGCGAGCCCAGCGCCTACGACGATGACATCGGCATCCATGCGTTTCTCCCTCGGATGCGGTCTTGATGCCGCGTGCCTTGACCAGTCATTGGCGGCTTACGCCGCTTTCGCCATTTCGCGCAGCACGAATTTCTGGATCTTGCCGGTCGATGTTTTCGGCAGTTCCGTGAAGATCACCGTGCGCGGGCATTTGAAGCTCGCGAGGTACTGCTTGCACCAGCCGATGATTTCATCGGCCGTCGCGCTCGTGCCCGGCTTCAGCTCGATGAAGGCGCAGGGCGTCTCGCCCCACTTGTCGTCGGGCTTGGCGACCACGGCGGCCGCCTGCACCGCCGGATGCTTGAACAGCACGTCCTCCACCTCGATGGAGGAGATGTTCTCGCCGCCGGAGATGATGATGTCCTTGGAACGGTCCTTGAGCTGGATATAGCCGTCCGGATAGAGCACGCCGAGATCGCCGGAATGGAACCACCCGCCGGCGAAGGCCTCGTCCGAGGCCTTGGGGTTCTTGAGATATCCCTTCATCACGACATTGCCGCGCATCATGACTTCGCCCAGCGTCCGCCCGTCGGCGGGCACGCGGACCATGGTCTCCGGGTCCATGACCGTCATGTCCTCCAGCACCACATAGGGCACGCCCTGCCGCGCCTTCTTCGCGGCGTAGCCGGCGCTGTCGAGGGCGTCCCAGTCGCGGTTCCAGTCGTTGATGACCGAAGGGCCATAGGTCTCCGTCAGGCCGTAGAGGTGGGTCACGTCGAAGCCTGCGGCCTTCATCGCCGCGAGCACGGCTTCCGGTGGCGGCGCGGCGGCGGTGAAGAAGGACACCGTGCGGCCGATCTCGCGCTTTTCCTCCGGGGGTGCGTTGAGCAGCAGGCTCATGACGATGGGCGCGCCGCAGAGATGCGTCACGCCATGGTCGGCAATGGCGTCGTACATGGCCTTGGCGCGCACCCAGCGCAGGCACACATGGGTACCGGCGACCGCCGAGATCGACCAGGGGAAGCACCAGCCGTTGCAGTGGAACATCGGCAGCGTCCACAGATAGACGGGATGCTTGGCCATGCCGCAGGTCACGATATTGCCGATGCCGAGCAGGTAGGCGCCCCGGTGGTGATAGACGACGCCCTTGGGGTTGCCCGTGGTGCCGGACGTGTAGTTGAGCGCGATGGCGTCCCACTCGTCGCCGGGCCGCTGCCAGTCGTATGCGGGATCGCCGGCCGAAATGAATGCCTCGTATTCGATGGAGCCGATCCGCTCGCCCGGCCCGTCATATTCGGGGTCGTCATAGTCGATGACGATGGGCTTCACGGTGGCAAGCGCCAGAGCTTCGCGCGCGAGCTTCGAGAACTCCCGGTCGACGATGAAGACCCTGGCTTCGCCATGGTCGAGCGAGAAGGCGATGATCGCCGCGTCCAGCCGCGTGTTCAGCGTGTTGAGCACGCCGCCGCACATGGGCACGCCATAGTGAGCCTCCAGCATGGCGGGCGTGTTGGCGCAGATGGCCGCGACCGTGTCGTTCTTGCCGACGCCCGCCTTCGCAAGCGCCGAGGCGAGCCGGCGCGAGCGGGAATAGAACTCGGCATAGCTGCGTCGGATGCGGCCGTGAATCACCGCCGGGTGGTCGGGGAAGACGCGCGCCGCGCGCTCCAGAAAGGTGATCGGCGTCAGCGGCTGGTAGTTGGCCGGGTTGCGTTCGAGATCGGCGTCATAGGCGCTCATGTCGGCGTCCCTGCATGCGGTTTCAGGCGTTTCCGGCCCGACGGTAAGCGGGCTCCGCGCGCCGTTCAACTTGGCGAATTGGCGGGAATCAATGTCGCCCTCAAAAGCGGCCATTCTCGCAGCAATCATCACAACTTGCCGCATCGCACCAAACTTGACGCAACGGTATCTGTGTCTTCCGCGACACAGACCTCATCCGATCATTGAGGAACCCGGGAACGTCCCCACACCTCACGCGATTGGTAGTTGATTTCTAACCTTCCGCCTTTATCCGTCGCACTCCGTTCGGACGAGGGTGGCCAGGGAGGGGGCCGGCTATCAACGTCCATCACGGACACATAGAGAGGCACGGCGGTGGGAAACTGCGGCCGGCAATGACAAGGACATAGCCATGAAGAAGTTCCTCCTCGCAGGCGCGGCCATCGCCGCCCTCGCCACCGGCGCCCAGGCTGCCGATCTCGGCTCGCCGCGCGGCCCGGTTGCCGCCGCCGTCATCGCTCCGGTGTTCAACTGGTCCGGCGTGTTCGTCGGCGCCCAGATCGGCTACGGCTGGGGACGCACGGCTGTTGCCGCGAACACCCTCGCGAACTCCGGCTCGTACAGCACCAACGGCGTCACCGGCGGTGTCCACCTCGGCTACAACTGGCAGATCAACAACATCGTCCTCGGCCTCGTCACCGACATCGAGGCTTCCAGCCTCCGCGGTTCGGCTCGTGCGGCGAACGTTGACTACTTCACCCGTCTGAACTGGCAGGGTTCGACCCGCGCCCGTCTCGGTGTCGCGGTTGATCGCGTCCATGTCTACGCCACGGGTGGTGTTGCCTACGCTGGCCTCGACTACCGCGCCATCGACATCGGCGCTCCGACCGGCGTCAGCGCTTCGGGCGCCCGCTTCGGCTGGACCGTCGGCGCCGGCGTCGAGTACGCTTTCACCCCGAACTGGGTTGCCAGCCTCGAGTACCGCTACACCGACTTCGGCCGTCGCAACGTGAACTACGTCGGCTCGCCGGTCGCCGGCATCACCAATGCGAGCTTCAAGACCACGACGCACACCGTGCGCCTGGGCGTGAGCTACCTGTTCTCGACCGGCCCGTCGGCCGTCGTCGCTCGCTACTGAGCCTTTCGATCCTTCGGGATCGGATAAGGAAGGGCCGCCCTCGGGCGGCCCTTTTCTGTTCCGGGATCAGAGATAGGCCCTGATGCCGCTGACCAGCAGGAAACTGCCGACCGCAAAGGTCAGGCCGTAGATCAGGCGGTAGAACAGGTCCGCCGGAACGCGCCGGACCATCCAGATGCCTGCGAGATTCGCCGCGACCGCGAGCGGGAACAGCACAGCGGCGGTGCCAAGGTTCTCGACGGTCAACTGCCCCAGCGCGATGAACGGTCCGACCTTCACGAGGTTCACCGCGGCGAAGAACACCCCGGCCGTGCCGACGAAGACGTCGCGGCTCAGGCCGCGCGCCAGCGCATACATGTTGAACGGCGGCCCGCCGACATGAATGACGAAACTGGTATAGCCGGAGATGGCGCCCAGCACCGTGGCCGAACGCCAGTCGTGCGGCCTCGCATCGATGCGCGCGCCGCTGCGAATCCAGCGGTCGAGGCAGAATGACACCGCGATCAGCCCGACGATGATCCTGACGGCCGAATCGGAGACCCATGAGGCGAAGAGGAACCCGGCGACGATGCCGAGGAGCGCGCCGGGAGCGAGATGC